>NZ_JBMERR010000005.1:0-207384 GCF_048820915.1 Cribrihabitans pelagius
ATAATCCCACTCAAGACCCGACGGTCGTCAACGCGAGGCTTCCCGTGGGACTTTGGGAAGAAGGGTTTCAGACGGGCCATCTGCTCGTCGCTCAGCCAGAAAAGGTCAGACATGTTCACCGCTCGTTCTGAGCACCGTGAATCACGCGGCCAAACGGAAATCAACGGGTCCTGAGCCTAAGCAAAAGGATGCAGGGGTGACCCTGCGAGGGTTGGAGAACCTTGTTTCCCGGTCCCGTTCCCTCCGCCATTATCCCCCCAGCTAATCCCCCCTCCACTGAAATCCTGGATATTTTACACCCGCCTGGGTTGTGCTAAGCGGAGTCGGCCCGTGCCGCATCTGGCCCCGAACGGCCCCAGTGTGATTCGCCTGATCCCGCACATGCGCGAGGGAGCGGAAACAAAACCCGCCTTTTCAGGCCATTGGCCGCAGGGGGCTGCGCAAACCTGCAGGTCCTGCGTAAAGATCAACCGTAAAATCCACCGTCCGCCGCCGCCGCCGGATTTGTTTCCGCATTGGAAACATTGAGGCGCACAAAGCGCGCCTAGGGGCAGTTCTTTACCGGCTGTTACCACTCTTGCCGCAAAATCGCCGCAAGATGCGGAAACAATCGCTGCCGTCCGGGTCGGAGACGGCACCGTGTTCAGGGCGCAAGCCCCGTGGCAATAGGGATTTTAGGTGGTTTTTTAGCTTTGTGCCTCAAATCGGCTCCGCTATGGGTAAATGGCCCATTGGGGGTGCCTCCTGCCCATGTCCCGGGTCTTGCGGTGCGTGCGATCTGCCCAGCGCGCGGCTTTTCACTGGGACGCGGTTGTCCGGCAGTTACCGCCGGGCGGCCCGGATTGGCCCGGATTGGCCTGGACGCGCGGGGGCGCGTGCGGCCGGGATTGGAGCACGGGGCTGTATTGGGGGTGTGGTGCGCCACCGGGCCTGAGGGCCGGGCGGCACACCGGGGGAAAGGGAACATGTGATGGCAAATAATTTCGACAACCCGTATTCGGCCAATCTGGTCGGCCTGTGGGATTTCCGCGGCGGGTACGAAACCCGCGACACCGGGCTGGACGACGGGATTGCGCAGGATGGCGCCGCCACAGGCGGTGCGGGCTTCGCCGGCGGCTGGCTGCTCAATGGCGGCAGCGGCAGCGCCTTTGTTGTCGGCGGCAGCGAGGACGCGCCTTTCGATCTGGACCAGGGCAGCATCATCACCACCTTCAAACCCTCGGACCTGCCGGAGGCAGGCGCGCAGACCGTGCTCAGCCGCGGGCTTGCCGCACCGGGCGGCAGTGACGCCTCGCATCTGGAAATCCGGATCACCAGCGACGGCGCGGTGGAGATCTCCCATGCCAGCGGCGGCGGGAGCGTGCTGCTCAGCACCGGCCCCGGCTTCTATACCGGCGGCGACGTGCTCAAGGTGACTTACGGCTGGAGTGAGGGCGGCGTCACCATGCAGGCCGGCAACCTGACGCAGGGCACCAGCGCCAGCGCGGGGGAGGACGTCTCCGGCATGACGCTCGACGTGGCCGGCACGGACGAGAACAGCTTCGTGATCGGCGCGGCCGGCAATGGTGCCCAAACCTTCGAGGGCGCGGTCGACTATGTCGCGGTGCTGGACGCCGATGTCACCAGGGAAGGGCTCGACGGCATCGTCGAAGGCTCGGCCGGCGATGACGTGATCGACACGGGCTACACCGGCGACCCCGACGGCGACCGCATTGACAACGGCGATGCCATCGACCCCGCGGCAGGCCCGGACGACGATCTGGTGCACGCGGGCGGCGGCGACGATACCGTCGCGGCAGGCGCGGGCGACGATACCGTGCATGGCGGCTCCGGCTCGGACGTGATCCAGGGCGGCGCGGGTGACGACGTGCTCGAAGGCGACAGCGACGCGCCCGGCGCGGGCAGCAGCAGCCGCGAGGTGTTCCAGTGGGACCTGGCGCCCGACCCGGATGACGGCGGCCAGGTCGATAATGGCGACGACCTCAGCGGCGGCTTCAGCCAGGACACCGGCAATGTCACCGTGACCTACAGCCAGACCGGTGCCAGCGCGGGCGTGGACAACCGCTTTTCCGGCACCGAGCAATACACCGGCAACATCGACACCGGCGGCGGCGCGGCCGACACCCGCTCGGGGCTTGCCTCTGTCACCAACGGCAGCGGCAACCTCGCCACGCACGAGCTTGAATTTTCCAACCCGGTGGAGAACGTTTCCTTCCGGATCAACGACATCGACGGCGGCGGGGCGGTGCGCGTCACCGCGCTCGACAGTGCGGGCCAGCCGATCACCGTGAACCTCTCCGGCGGCCCCGCGGTGTCATTGCGCGATACCGACGCGGTCGCAGGCGATGACACGGCCGTTGCAGACGGCACCTATGCCGATGACGACAACCCGAGCTATTCGCTTCTGGTGACGATTCCGGGGCCGGTCTCTGCCATCGTGATCGAACACGGCCAGCCCGGCAGCGGAAATTCCGGCATCCACGTGACCGACGTCTACTTCGACGCGCTCGACCCGGCCGGCCCAGTGGTGCCCGGCAACGACACCATCGACGGCGGCGATGGCGATGACGTCATCCTCGGCCAGGATGGCGACGATTCGCTCAGCGGCGGCGACGGCTCCGATTCGATTGAGGGCGGCGATGGCGGCGACGTGATCGACAGCTCGTCGGACGATCCCGCCCCGCTCCCCGACCGCGGCTTCCCGGGCTATGCGGGCACCGATCCGGACATTCCCTTCGTGCCCGCCGATCCGGACCCCGCCGATGACATGGACACGGTCCATGGCGGCGCGGGCAATGACACCATCTCGACCGGGGATGACGCCGACCTGATCACGGGCGGCAGCGGCATGGATGTGATCGACGGCGGCATCGACGACGATACCATCGACGGCGGTGATGACGCAGACGTGCTGACCGGCAGCGAAGGCTCCGATGTGCTGCTCGGCGGCGGCGGGGACGACACCATCTATGGCGGTCTGAACCCGGCGTTTCCCGATGCGCTGAACATCACCGACGATGGCGGCGACGGCCGCGACCCCGACCCGGATCCCACCAACGGCAGGGATTACATCGATGGCGGAGACGGCAACGACCTGATCTTCGGGCAGGACGATGACGACACCATCCACGGCGGCGCAGGTAATGATACCATCGACGCAGGCATCGACGATGACGTGGTCGAGGGCGGCACAGGCGATGATGTGATCACCGGCGGGCATGGCAGCGACAGTTTGTCGGGCGGTGACGACCGGGACCTGTTCGTGGGCGGCAATGCGGGCGATACGGTGGACGGCGGCTCGGGCGGCGATGACTACGACACGCTCGATCTCGGCGGCGCCCGGTTCGAGATTGCCGGCCGCACGCTGGATGCAGATGGCAACAGCTATTCCGGCACCATCAATTTCCTGGGGGATGATGGCGCGGTCACCGGCTCGATGCAGTTCAGCGAGATCGAGCGGATTGTGCCCTGTTTCACGCCCGGCACGCTGATCGCCACGCCCGGGGGCGAGCGCCCGGTGGAGGAGCTGCAGGCGGGTGACCGTGTGATCACGCGGGACAACGGCATCCAGACGATCCGCTGGATCGGCGCGCGCAGGCTGCATGCGGCGGAACTGGCCGGTGCGGCGCATTTGCTGCCGGTGCGCATCTGCCGCGGCGCGCTTGGCAACGGGCTGCCGGAGCGCGACATGCTGGTCAGCCCCAACCACCGGGTGCTGATCGCCAACGACAAGACCGCGCTCTATTTCGAGGACCGCGAGGTTCTGGTCGCCGCCAAGCATCTGACCGGCCTGCCGGGGGTGGAGATGGTGGAGAGCCTGGAAACGGTGACTTACATCCACTTCATGTTCGACCAGCACGAGGTGGTTCTGTCCGACGGCGCCTGGACCGAGAGCTTCCAGCCCGGCGACCAGACCCTGCGCGGGCTGGACAGCGCACAGCGCAACGAAGTGTTCGAACTGTTCCCGGAGCTGCAATCGGAGCAGGGCCGCGCCGGCTATGCCGCGGCGCGCCGGGCACTGAAGAAGCATGAGGCGCAGCTGCTGGTGCACTGACCGCCAGGGTCCGCGCCGCGCGGGAGGAGGCGGCGCGGACTGCAGCAGACGCCAGAGGCGGGGCCATGGGTGCCCCGCCTTTTTAGTTCAGGGGGGTGCGCCGTTCTTGCGCCACTTGGCCCAGGCCTCCGGCGTGTCGAGGTCGATGACCGCGTGGCGGCCGGGAAGGGGGATTTTCCGGACATCCTCACCGGCGAGGACCGAGCGCGCGCCCCGATCTCCGGTGAGGGCTTGCAGCGCTTCGAAGCAGCGGCGCGGGAACAGCACGGGATGGCCGGGCGTGCCGTCTTCCGCGCAGGCGCGCAGCACCTGGCCTTGCAGCTCGTCCTGCCGGGCGGCGAGGAGCATCATGTCCTGCGTGGTGATTTCCGGCATGTCGGCGGGGAGGATCATCACCGCGTCTGTGCTGGCGGTCAGCGCGGCGACCCCCTGGCGGATCGAAGCGGCCATGCCCTCCGCGGCGTCGGGGACGGCCACGGGCGTGGCATCGCAGATCACCGCGGCGCGCGGGTGGGCGAGGCTGGGCAGGGTAACAAAAACCGGCAGCCCGGTCAGCGCGGCGCGGCGGCACATCCGGGTGAGCAGAGGCTGGGCATCCACGTCCACCAGGAGCTTGTCGGACCCGCGCATCCGGGTGGAGGCGCCGGCGGCGAGGAGGAGGATGGCGGTCTGCGGCATGACATAAAGCCCGGTGCGAAGAGTGGTTGGGGCGGGAGCCTCCGGCGGGGATATTTCTAGCCAGAAGAAGCCGCAGGTCCAAGCGCGGACAGGTCAGCAACTCTGACCCGTTGTTTCGCGCGCGAAACATCGGGGCAGGCGCGGTGACGTATCCGTTGCAGGGTTCCTGCACGGGAAGCGGGCGCAGGGCGCGCAACGGGGCGGATACAGGTCAGGCGGGCTGACCTGTATCCGGGGCTCAGCCGCGCATCTGGGTGCCGTCCGCGTCGAACAGCGGGGTGGTGATGAGCCGGGCCTTGTGCATCTTGCCGAGGATCTCGATCTCCACTTCCAGGCCGTCCCGGGCTTTCTCTGCCGGCACGAAACCGAGAGCGACGGATTGCCGGGCATGGTGCGAGTAGCCGCCCGAGGTGCAGAAGCCAGCCACAGCGCCGTCACGCCAGATCGGCTCGTAGGCGACGACATCGGCGTCGCCGGCTTCAACCGCGAAGGCGCAGAGCTTGCGGGCGGGGCCTGCGGCGCGCTCGGCCTCGGCTGCCGCACGGCCGATGAAATCGGCGTCCTTGCCCCAGGCGATGAAGCGGTCGAGCCCGGTTTCAGCGGCCGTGTAGTCGGGCGAGAACTCCCGGAGCCAGGAGCCGAAGAACTTGTCGAGGCGGAGCGACATCATCGCGCGCATGCCGAATGGCTTCATGCCGTGCGGCTGGCCTGCCTCCCAGAGCGTGGCCCACAGGGCGCGCTGGCTGGGCATGTCGCAGAAGATCTCGAAGCCGAGGCCGCCGGTGTAGCTCACCCGCTGCACGATGCAATCGGCCATGCCCACGGTGAGGCGGCGCACGTCCATGAAGCGCATGTCCGAGATGTCTTGCCGCGTGCAGGCTTGCAGGACTTCCCTTGCGCGGGGGCCTGCGATCTGGAAGCCGGTGCGGGTGTCGGAGATGTTTTCAACCCGGACGCCCTCGGCCGCATTCTGCTGGAACCAGCGCATGTGGTAGGCCTGGGCGCCATAGGAGGCGGTGAGCTGGTACTCGTCTTCTGCCAGGCAGGAGATGGTGAAGTCGCCGATCAGCCGGCCCTTGGGCGAAAGCATCGGGGTGAGCGAGAGCCGCCCCGGCTGGGGCACCCGGCCCGCCATGATGCGGTCGAGCCAGGCGCGGGCCTGCGCGCCGGTGACGCGGTATTTGCCGAAGTTGTGGGTCTCGTTGATGCCGACGGCTTCGCGCACGGCCTTCACCTCGCGCGCGGTGGCGTCAAAGGCGTTGGAGCGGCGGAAGGAGGGGGTCTCGTACCGGGGTTCATCCCCTTCGGCAAAGTAGTTCGGCACCTCCAGCCCGTATTGCGCGCCCCAGACCGCGCCCATCTGGTCGAAGATGCCGTACATCGGCGTGGTGCGGAAGGGGCGGGCGGCGGGCAGCTCCTCGTTCGGGTAGGCGATGGAGAAGCGTTTCTGATAGTTTTCAACGACCTTCGGGCGGGTGTAGCCCGGGGTGATCCAACCGCCGAAGCGGGCGCAGTCCATCGCGAAAGTGTCGCGCTCGCACTCGCCCTCGACCATCCACTGGGCCAGCATCAGGCCGACGCCGCCGCCCTGGCTGAAGCCCGCCATCACCGCGCAGGCCGACCAGTAGTTGCGCATCCCCGGCACCGGGCCGACCAGCGGGTTGCCGTCGGGGGCAAAGGTGAAGGGGCCGTGGATCACCGATTTGACACCCGCGGCCTCCAGCGCCGGGAAGCGCTTGTAGGCGAAGGCGATGGAATCCTCGATCTTGTCGAAGTCATCGGGCAGCAGCTCGTGGCCGAAATTCCACGGCGTGCCGTCCACCGCCCAGGGCTTGCAGGGCTGTTCGTAAAAACCGATGCAGAGGCCGCGGCCTTCCTGGCGCAGGTAGCTTTCGCCGGCCGGGTCCATCACGTGGGGGTGTTCCTGGCCCTCGGCCATCATCTCCCGGATCAGCGGCACCTCGTCGGTGACGATGTACTGGTGCTCCATCGGGTGCAGCGGGAAGTAGACGCCGGCCATGGCGCCGACCTCGCGGGCCCAGAGGCCGCCGGCGTTGACCACGTGCTCGGCGTGGATGGTGCCCTTTTCCGTCACCACGTCCCAGGTGCCGTCGGGGCGCTGGTTCGTTTCGATCACCTTGCAGTGGGTCTCGATCGTGGCGCCGCCCATGCGCGCGGCCTTGGCGTAGGCGTGGGTGGTGCCCGAGGGGTCGAGGTGGCCGTCGAGCGGATCGTAGAGGCCGCCCACGATGCCGTCGGTATTGGTGACGGGGGCGATTTTGGCGATTTCCTCGGGGCTTACGATCTCGGTTTCAAGTCCCATGAAGCGGTGCTTTGCGCGCTCCGCCTTCAGCATGTCGAAGCGCTCCTGATTGTCGGCGAGGGTGACGCCGCCGACGTGGTGCAACCCGCAGGACATGCCGGTGAGGGCTTCGAGTTCCTTGTAGAGCTTGATGGTGTAGCCTTGCAGCGCCGCCATGTTGGTGTCGCCGTTCAGCGTGTGGAAGCCGCCTGCCGCGTGCCAGGTGGAGCCGGAGGTCAGCTCGGAGCGTTCGATCAGCATGACGTCGGACCAGCCGAGCTTGGTCAGGTGGTAGAGAACGGAGCAGCCGACAACGCCGCCGCCGATCACTGCCACGCGGGTGGTGGTTTTCATGGCGCCTCTCCCTGTTTCAGGTGCTGCCCTGCATTCTGGACAGATGTGAACAGTAGTCCAGCCCAAAAGCGGCGCGGGGTGTCGTTTCCGATTGGGGAGGCTCAGTCTGTCGTGCGGAAGCGGCTGTGCTGGATCACGAAGATCGCCGTCAGGGGCGCGGCGAGGGTGAGGACGGCGACGGTGATCAGCAGGGGGCCGAGCTGGCTGTAGTCGGCGGGGGTGGTGATGGTGCCGTCCGGCCCTGTCACCTCGCGGGTGACGGTGAAGATCTGGTTGAGGTATTTGGTGCCGAGGCTGGAGGCCGACAGTGCGAGGTTGGTGAAGGAGGCCATCACGGCAAAGAAGGTGGCCTTGAGCCCCGCGGGCGCGTTGCGGGCGATCCAGGCGAGCATGGGAATCATCGCGATCTGGCCCAGCGGCGATTCCACCGCGGTGTCGACCAGGGCGATGAAGCGCGCGTCCACCACGCCGCCGGTGAGCGCGGCAGTCCAATGGTGCAGCCCGTAGTAGAGAGCGATGTTGGGCAGGTTCAGCGCCGCCTCGGTGATGGCGAGGAAGGCGATGAGCCAGACAATGGGGCGGTTGGCCATCATCGGGCGCAGCGCCAGCATGCCGGCGAGCGTGAGCAGCGCGGTGATGAGCGAGAGCACCGAGAGGAACTGCTGGTCGAAGCCGAGGACGTCGATCTCGAACCAGGTGGCGCCGGGGCCGCGCAGCGGGGTGGCGCGGTAGGCGAAGATGGTGATGGCGGTGCCGATGAGGGCACGGGCCTGGGCGGCGGGCAGAACCACGATGAGCTGCCGCATCATGAAGAGCACGATGCCCATGGAGCCGGCAAAGACGATTTCCTGCGAGAAGGGCAGATCCGCAAGCCCTGCGGTGAGCGAGAGCGCGACAAAGGCGCCGCCGCCGATGAAATACCAGCGGTTGGGCGTCACCGGCTCGCGCGGGGGCTCCAGCCGGTTGCGGATTTCACCCTTGGCAATGCCGGCGCGGCGCAGGCGCGCGGCCTTCAGCCATTTTTGCACCAGCGCCAGCGCGACGCCGGAGAGCGAGATCACCGGGATCAAGAGCGCGAGGGTGAAGATCAACCCGTAAAGCGCTGATTTTTCGTCCTGCGGCAGCGCCTCGGCACCTTCGAACAGGGTAACGTTGACTGCGGCGGCAATACTGGAGCCGCTGATCACCGCAATGCGGCCGAGGGTCTGCATGGTGGTGTGCAGCGATTTGGTTTCGGCCTCCGGCAGGGGGCGGCCCTGGCTGTCGGTGTGGGGGACCGCCTCCACCGACATGGCATCGGCCACCGCGTCCTGCAGCACGAAGCCGCAAGGTGCCAGCAGGACGGAGGCCACGTACCAGGCGCCAAGGGGCATCACCGCCTGCATCACTTCCGGCGCCAGCACCAGCGCGGCGAGGATGCCGTAGCTGCCCGCGAGCAGCGCGGCGCCGATGAGGATCAGCAGGTATTTCCAGCGCCAGATCAGGTCGACCAGATGGCCGATGGGCATCTTCAGCGCCCAGGGCAGACCGGCCCAGAATGCCAGCCCTGCGAGGAAGGCGGCGGAGAGGGCGAGCTCTTCCTTGACGTAAAAAGCCGCCGCAACCGAGGTGATGCCCTGGGCGCCGAAAGCAAAATAGACCAGTAGCGGCGGCAGGAAGGACCAGCGCAGCTGGCGCAACAGATCCAGCACGATGGCATCGAACCAATTCTGCGCCT
This sequence comes from Cribrihabitans pelagius, assembly GCF_048820915.1. NCBI lineage: Bacteria > Pseudomonadati > Pseudomonadota > Alphaproteobacteria > Rhodobacterales > Paracoccaceae > Cribrihabitans > Cribrihabitans pelagius. Next base: position 9,106 of record NZ_JBMERR010000005.1, read on the forward strand.
GCTGAACCGCCCGCATCACGCCCCCGATCACACCGCTGTCACGTCAGCGGCCGGATCTTCAGCCCGGTGACCCGGTTGCCCTGGCGCGAGGTGACCTCGAAGCGAAAGCCGTGGAAGGAGAACACCTGGCCCGCCGTCGGGATCATCTGCGCCTCGTGGATGACCAGGCCCGCGATGGTGTTGGCCTCGTTATCGGGCAGGTTCCAGTCGGTGGCGCGGTTGAGGTCGCGGATGGTGGTGGCGCCCTCGACCAGATAGGCGCCGTCCTGGGTCTTCTTCACCACATGTTCCTCGTGCGGGTCGAATTCGTCGGTGATCTCGCCGACGATCTCTTCCAGGATGTCCTCCAGCGTGATCAGCCCCTGCAGCGCGCCGTATTCGTCCACCACCAGAGCAAAATGCGAGCGCATCCGCAGGAACTGCCGCATCTGCTCGTCCAGCGTGGTGGTTTCGGGCACGAAATAGGGCGGTTTGGCGACTTGGGTGATCTCGAAGTCCTTGATCTGGCTGGCATCGCCATCGGCGCCGCCGATCTGGGCATACATCTGCCGCAGCAGATCCTTGGCATGGATCACGCCGATGATGTTTTCCGGCTCGTCGCGGAACACCGGCAGGCGGGTGTGCGGCGAGGTCAGGCACTGGTCGAGGATCGCCTCCGGATCGGCATTGGCGTCGATCATTTCGATATTGGAGCGGTGCAGCATGATCTCCTCGACGAAGCGGTCGGAGAGGTCGAGCGCGCCAAGGATACGGTCGCGGTCCTCCTTTTCGACCACGCCTTCGGAATGGCCGAGGTGCAACGCGCCTGCGATCTCCTCGCGCACTGCCATAATGTGGCTGTCGGGGTCGATGCGCACGCCGAAGACGCGCAGCACGCCGCGCACAAACAGCCGTACCGCGCCGACCACCGGGGCCAGCAGCGTAACCAGGATAGCGATCGGCCGGGAGACCGCCGCCGCAGCTTTTTCGGCGTTGGAGATGGCGTAGGTCTTGGGCAGCACCTCGGCGAAGACCAGCACCAGCAGGGTCATCACCAGCGTCGCCAGCGCGACGCCGCTTTCGCCGAAGGCGCGGGTGAACAGCGAGGTCGCAAGCGACGCCGCGAGAATGTTCACCAGGTTGTTGCCCAGAAGCACCGAGCCGATCAGGCGTTCATTGTCTTCGGTGATCAGCAGCGCCCGCTTGGCCCCGGCCGAGCCCTTGTCGGCCTGGCTGCGCAGCTTGCCGCGGGAGGCGGCGGTCAGCGCGGTCTCGGAGCCGGAGAAGAAGCCGGAGCAGACCAGCAACAAGACGATCGAGCCGGAGGTGATCCAGAAAGCGCTGTCGAAAACAGATGTGGCGGGGTCCATGTGGGGTCCGGATTGTTGAGGGTGTATGAACAGTTATGGGGTCTGGCTTCGGCTGCTTCAAGCGTCAGGCCTGATCCTGCGCCAGCGGGTGATGCTCCAGCACCAGTTCCTGAAGCCGCGCGTCCAGCACATGGGTGTAGATCTCGGTCGTGGCGATGTCGGCGTGGCCCAGAAGCGCCTGAATCGCGCGCAGATCGGCGCCATTGGCGAGCAGATGCGTGGCAAAGGCGTGGCGCAGCGTGTGCGGCGTGACCTTGGCGGGGGCGACGCCGCCGCTCACCGCAAGCTCCTTGATCAGCAGGTAGAAGCGGTGCCGGGTCAGGTGGCCGGATTTCCCGCGCGACGGGAAGAGGCAGCGCGAGGACGGATGTCCCTTGGCCTCTGCCGCGGCCTCGTCGCGGTCGCGCCGGGCGAGCCAGGCGGAGAGTGCTTCGCGTGCAGGGGGCGAGAGCGGCACCATGCGCTCCTTGCCGCCCTTGCCGAGGATCAGCAGCATGCGCGGATCGCCGCGCGCCGCCGCCGCCGGCAGCGAGACCAGCTCGCTCACCCGCATGCCGGTGGCATAGAGCAGCTCCATCAGGCAGGTGTTGCGCAGCCGGGCGGTCTCGTTGCGGCCCGCGCTGCGCGCCGCATCCAGCAGCCGGTCGACCTCCGCAACGTCGAGGGTTACGGGCAGTTTCTTCTCGCGCCCCGGTCCGCGGATCTGCACCGCCGGATTGTCGCTGCGCCAGCCCTCCTCGAAGGCGAAACGGTAGATCTGCTTGGCCGCCGAGAGCCGCCGGGCGCGGGTGGCGCGGGCGAGGCCCTGCGCGTCGCAGGCGATGAGATAGGCCTCCAGGTCAGTCTGCGCGGCAATGCCGAAGGACAGGTCGCGGTGCGCCAGCCAGGCGGCCAGGTCCTTGAGGTCACGTCCATAGGCCAGCTGGGTGTTCTGCGAGGCGCCGGCCTCGGCCGCCTGGGCTTCGAGGAAGGTGGAGATCCATTGCAGGTCGTCGCGCGGAGCGGTCATGTCAGTGCCGCTCCAGAAGCATCAGTTGAAGCGCGGCGCGGCGGGCGGTGTCCTCCAGCCCGACCGCGCGGAAGGCGGCCAGCGCGGTGCTGAGATCGTCGAGATTGCCGTCCGCGCCTTGCGCAAATTGCACCATGCTGCGCAGGATCGCCTCGCCCAGCTGGCCGTTGCCGAGCAGCTTTTGCAGGCTGTAGGGCACCGGCGTGCCCGGCTTGAAGCCTTCCGCGATGGCGCCCGCAAGGGGGGAGGGCGCGGGGGCCTCGCCGGGCCGGCCGCGGGCAAGGGCGGCGAGGAAACGGGAGTCGGGGGTGTCGTGCGGTGCGGTGTGGGCGGCGAGCTCGTAGCCGGGCGACAAGAGGCGGATGCGCCAGGCCAGCGCGGCGGGCGGGCCGTCCAGCCCGGCCTGGGCCAGGCGGTCGGCAAACAGCTCGGCAAAGGCCGTCTCCAGCCCGGCCTCCTGCATCGCGTCCCAGGCGCGCGGCAGGGCGCGGGCCAGCGCATCGCGGTCCTTGCGCTCCAGCGCCGCCTCGAAGGCCTGCAGGGCGGAGACCCGGTCCCACACCCCGCCAGAGGCGGCAGGCTTGCGGGTGCTGAACAGGCCCAAGAGCTGGTTCGGCGGCAGCGCGCCGCCGCGGGTCAGCCGTTCGGCGGCCTCCAGCTGCGCCTTCCAGCCCGCGAGGTCGCGCAGATCGGCAGCGGCAAAAGCGGGCGGCAGCCGTGTGGTGGGCAGCGGCTCGCCAATCGATTCGTAGAGCCGGAAGGTCAGCGGATCCGGCGCCGCGGGCAGCTTGAGCGGCGGCGCCTGCTCGTAGAGATCGGGATTCAGGAAGCGGTCGAGCAGGTCGAGCTGGGCTTTCGGCAGCACCTCCAGCGTGGCGGCGGTTTCCAGCATCAGCGCCGCGGTGGACCAGTCGTTGCCGCGCATCGCGCAGAAGATCCGCGCCGCATACCCGGGCGCCAGATGCGGGGCATCACCCAGCGCCTCGCAGGAGCGGTCCTCGCTGCCGGTGAGCAGCGTGGTGTCGAACCAGCGCGCGAATCTCTCCTGGCTGGCAGTGGCGCCCGCATGCTCCAGAAGCGCCTGTGCCGGGTCGGTCGCCCCAAGCGCGATCAGCCGGTCGATCCGCGCGAGCAGGATGCGGTCGCCGTCCGCGGCGGGGGCGCGGGTTTCCGACAAGAGCAGCGTGAACAGCAGCGCCTGCATCGCCGGGCTTTCGCGCACCGGCACGGTTTCGATCAGATGGGCCACATCCTTAGGTGCGCTGCCGCGCCACAGACCCACCGGCAGCCCGGTTGCCGATGGCGGCACCAGGCCGATGGGCGCGGGCAGGTTTTCCAGCGGCGTGACCGTCACGGGCGGCGAGGCGGCCGAGCCGGTGACCGGCGGCTCCAGAAGCACGGTGCCGGGCAGGCTGGAGCGCTGCGGCTTCTCCTTGAGCCAGCCGATTGCCGCAAGGGGCTCGTCCGCGGGTGCCTGGGCGAGAGCCTGGCCTGCCACCATGGCGCAGGCCAGAGCGGCCTTAATCCGCATCCAGCACCACCGGCTTGCGCACCTCGCTGGTGGGGGCGCCGAAATCAGCCCCGAACCAGGGCCCGACATAGGCGTAGCCAACCAGCCCGATGCCAGCCAGAACCACGACGTAGACGAAATATTTGATCAAACGACCCATGGGGAATCCGATGCCTGCTTCCTGCTCTTTTGACCAACTTATATATTCCCTTTTCGGCAAGATCACGTCATTCACTGAAGAATGAGCGAAAATGAGCAAAGCGGTCTGAGTACGGCCGCAGCCCCGCAGCCGGGGGCTTTGAAGAAGACCATCGTGATGGTGGGGATGATGGGCGCGGGCAAGACCGCGGTGGGCCGGGCGCTGGCGGCGCGGCTGGACGTGCCGTTCCTGGACAGCGACCACGAGATCGAAAGCGCCGCCAATATGTCAATCCCCGAGATCTTTGCCCGTGACGGAGAGGCTTTCTTCCGCCAGAAGGAGCGCCAGGTGATCTCGCGCCTCTTGGCGGAGGAGCGCGGCGTGCTGTCGACCGGCGGCGGCGCGTTCCTTGCCGCGGAGAACCGCGAGATCGTGCGGGCGGGCGGCGTGTCGGTCTGGCTGAAGGCCGACCTGGAGGTGCTGTGGAGCCGGGTGCGCCACCGCGATACCCGGCCGCTGTTGCGCACCGCAGACCCCAAGGCGACGCTGGAGGCGCTCTACCGCGCCCGGGTGCCGCTTTATGAGAAGGCGGACCTGGCGGTGGTCTCGGACGGGCAGGCCTCGATCGAAACCATGGTGGACCGGGTGCTGGAGGCGCTGAAGGCGCGGCCCGACGTTCTGGAGTGGAGCTGATGGAACAGCGGATACATGTGGACCTGGGCGCACGCGCCTATGACGTGCTGGTGGGCCCCGGGCTATTGGCGGAGGCGGGCGCGCGTATTGCGCCGCTGCTGAGCCGGCCGCGGGTGGCGGTTCTGACCGATGCAACGGTGGCGGCCGCGCATTTGGATGGCTTGCGCGCGGGGCTTGCCGCGGCGGGCATCGAGATGGCGGCGCTGGCGCTGCCGCCGGGAGAGGCGACCAAGGGCTGGCCGCAGTTCACCCGTGCGGTGGAGTGGCTGCTGGAGCAGAAGGTGGAGCGCAACGATGTGGTGGTGGCGCTTGGCGGCGGGGTGATCGGCGATCTGGCGGGATTCGCCGCCGCGGTCCTGCGCCGCGGCGTGCGCTTCGTGCAGATCCCGACGTCGCTGCTGGCGCAGGTCGACAGCTCGGTCGGCGGCAAGACCGGCATCAATGCGCCCCAGGGCAAGAACCTGATTGGCGCCTTCCACCAGCCCTCGCTGGTGCTGGCCGACACCGGCGTGCTGGAAACGCTGCCGGAGCGCGACTTCCTCGCAGGCTATGGCGAGGTGGTGAAATACGGGCTTCTGGGCGATGCGGAGTTTTTCGCCTGGCTGGAAAAACATGGGCCTGAGATGGCGCGCGGCAGCACGGCGGCGCGGGTCGAGGCGGTGGCGCATTCGGTGCGGATGAAGGCAGACATCGTCGTGCGCGACGAGACCGAGCAGGGCGACCGCGCGCTGTTGAATCTCGGCCATACCTTCTGCCACGCGCTGGAGGCGGCGGCCGGCTATTCGGACCGGCTGCTGCACGGCGAGGGCGTGGCAATCGGCTGTGCGCTGGCGTTTGAGCTTTCGGCGCGGCTGGGGCTGTGCCCGCAGGAAGAGCCAAGCCGGGTGCGGGCACATTTGAAAGCGATGGGGATGAAGGCGGATCTGTCGGATATTCCGGGCGATCTGCCGGGGGCGGAGACGCTGTTGGAGCTGATGGGCCAGGACAAGAAGGTGGTCGCAGGCCAGCTGCGGTTCGTGCTGGCCCGCGGTATCGGCGCGGCCTTCGTGACCGCGGATGTGCCGGCGGAGGCGGTGCTGTCGGTGCTGCGCGACGCCGGCGCCTGACCCGGGCGGCCGGGCGGCCGGGCGGTCGGCCGGCTGTATTGGCAACTGCTGAAGAGCGCGGACCGTCAGAAGGGCGCGTCGGCTGTTGCGCGGCCCCCCGTGACCGGGAAACCCGAATGTAAGGAGCGGCCGTTCTGGCCGCTCCTTTTGCGTTGGGGGCGCCAGCGCTGACGGGGCGCCGGCGGAAGGGCGGCTTCAGGCGGCGTGGCTGGTGTCGCCGGGATCCTCTGCCGTCCAGCTTGCCGCGGGCGGCGCGAGGGCCGGCGCGGAGGCCTGGGCGATTGTGGCATCCCCGAGGGTGAACTGCGCCACAAGCTCGCGCAGCTCCTGCGCTTGTTCCGACAGCGAGGTGGTGGCGGCGGTGGTTTCCTCGGCCATGGCGGCGTTCTGCTGGGTCACCACCTCCAGCTCGCCGACGGCGGTGTTGATATCGCTCATCTGCGCCGACTGCGCCTTTATGTTGCCGGCGATCTCGATCACCAGGTCCGAGATCTCGCTCACCTGTTCGTTGACCGCGGCCATGGCCTGGCCCGCCTGGTCCACCAGGCTGGCACCGTTCTTCACCTGTTCCGAGCTGCGCGCGGTAAGCTGGTCGATCTGCTGCACCGCATCGGCGCAGCGCTGCGCCAGCATGCGCACCTCGCTGGCCACCACCGCAAAGCCGCGGCCTGCTTCGCCCGCGCGGGCGGCTTCGACACCGGCGTTCAGCGCCAGCAGGTTGGTCTGGAAGGCGATGTCCTGGATCACCTTGGTGATCTGGGAGATTTCCTGCGAGGATTCCTGCAGCTGGTCCATGGCGCCGATGGTGTTCTGAACCACCTCGTCGCAAGAGCGCACACCATCGCGGGCACTGCCGGCCAGGCGTTCGGCGCGGTCGGCGTTTGTGGCCGACTGCTGCACGCTGCCGGTCAGCTCCCGCATTGCGATCGTGGTCTTCTCCAGCGTGGCCGATTGCGCTTCGGTGCGGTGGGCCAGATCCATCGAGGCCTCTGCGATCGAGACGGTGCTTTCATCGACGCCGCTCGACAGCTCACCGATGGTGGAGATTGCCGAACCCAGTGCCTGCAGCGACTGGTTGAAGTCCATGCGGATGGATTTGAACTCCACCGGGAACCATTCCACAATCGGATTGTTCAGGCGCTTGTTCTGGAGATCCATCAGGGCGCTGCCGATGCGGCGCGCGACGTCCAGGATTTCCTCGCGGCGCTTGGCCTGGGCTGCGACCTCTTCCTCCTGGCGCTGCTGGGTGACGGTACGCAAGTCCACCACGTTGCGCGCGACCGCTCCGATCTCGTCGCGCCGGTCTGCGCCCGGCACCTCGACATCGGTTTCGCCGCTGCCCAGTTGGCGCAGCGCGCCGTTCAACACGGAGAGGCCCTTGGTCATGTCGCGGGCGACCAGCATGCAGAGGACGAAGACCACGCCGAGCAGAACGCAGAGCAGCACCAGTGTCTCGGTGAAGGCGGCCTGGTTGCGCGCGTCATAGGCGGCCATATCCGAGCGCAGCCGGGAGACCAGGGTCTGCTCGCCTTCGCGCAGGGCGCCGAGCATGTCGGTGGCATCGGCAAACCAGGTTTTGGCGGAGGTCCCGGAAACGTTCTGCCCGGAGAGCACAGCGCCACTTATTCCGGACACCTTTTTGACAGCCTGGCTATCCAGCAGCGCAGAGACGGTATTGCGGTCCGTGAGGCGCGCGAAGTCCATGAAACGTTCCAGCCGCTCTTCGTAGCGCGATTGAATTGCGGCGAAGCGCTGCACGTTTTGCGCCGGCCAGCCTTTGGTGAAGCCGACCGCGCCCACGGCCCGGACGATGCCGGCCGCGTCCTTGGCGCGCAGGAAAGACGACAGCGCAATGGCCGTGCTGGCAATGGCGGGATCCTCGACCAGCCCGGTGACGGAGAGGCCGGTCTGGATCAGCGCGGTGTTGAGGTCGGTGAAATAGCTGACGGCGCCCGCCACCTTCACCTGGCGGCTGGTGATCTGATCGCGCACCTTGGGAGCGCGGGCCAGCTCGTTGCGCGCAAATTGCAGGGCCTGCGCGGCTTCCTGCGGCAAGTCATCCGCATTGACCCGGCCGAGCGTGTCGAGATAGGTCTTCATCGCCTTGTCATTGGTCTGCCGCAGTTCCACCAGCGCGACGGGCAAAGTGGGGCTGTCACTGGCCAGGAAGGCCGCGCTCATGCCGCGTTCGGCCTGCAGCGTGTGCACCAGGCTGCCCATGTCCTCCATCAGCTCGCCGGCGAGTTCGGTGTTGACCTGGGCGCGCTCGTAAAGATCCAGCAGCTTCTGGCCCATGAACCAGAGGCTGAGGATCATTGGCCCGGCCATCAAGAGAGCAATTTTTGTGGTGATCGACAGATGCTGGAGAAAACGCATTCTCATCCTGGGTACCCTAACGCAATTAAAACTCGTGATTGCATGGACGCTAGTGGATATATCTTAAGATTGTGCTATTGCGGGCCGGCACCGCCTGCCGGGCAGAGCTCTTGGGGCTGATCTGCTTGGTGCAAAACGAAAAAACCCCCGCCGGAGGGCGGGGGTTTGGTCTGCGCAGGCGCCGGAACGCCGGGCGCGGATCAGAACGGAATTTCGTCGTCGTCGATGTTGTGCGAGGCACCGCCGCCGCCGCCGTAGCCGCCGTCCTGCGGGCCGCTGTCGTAGCCGCCGCCATAGCCGCCGCCCTGGCTGCCGCCGCCGTAACCGCCGCCCTGGCCGCCGCCGTAGCCGCCGCCGCCGCCTTCACCGCGGCCGTCCAGCATGGTGAGGGTGGAGCCGAAGCCCTGCAGCACGACCTCGGTCGAGTAGCGGTCCTGGCCGCTCTGGTCCTGCCACTTGCGGGTCTGCAGCTGGCCCTCGATATAGACCTTGGAGCCCTTGCGCAGGTATTGCTCGGCAACCCGCACCAGGCCCTCGTTGAAAATGGCGACCGAATGCCATTCGGTGCGTTCCTTGCGCTCGCCCGTGTTGCGGTCCTTCCAGGTCTCCGAGGTGGCGATGCGCAGGTTGCACACTTTGCCGCCGTTCTGGAACGTCCGCACCTCGGGGTCGCGGCCCAGGTTGCCGATGAGGATGACTTTGTTGACTGAGCCGGCCATGGGATCCGTCCTTTGTATCTGTCCGTGTCTTGTTCTTGCGTGAGCCCCGCAGAGCTCCGGTAACCCCCCGTTCACCCGGATCACCCCGGATGAGCAAGAGGAGCGGGCGCGAATCCGGCCCGCCGCGTTCCGGGCACACTATAGGCCCCGGTCCGGTGAGGGAAGCAGACTTCTGCGGACAGCTTGGGCCGGCGCGGGATGCGGTGCGCGGAGCGGGTCTGGGGCGGGGCGCTTCCAATTTTAACGAGCCGCCTTATAGTGGCCAAAGTGGGACAGACGGGACAGTGAGGATGCGCAAGCTGATCGCGGGGCTGATGATGGCCGCCTGTGTGCCGGCCCAGCCGGTGCTGGCGGATATGTTCGGCAGCAAAAACCGAAGGGCGCTGTTTGCCGCCCATACCAAACTTCTGGATACGCGCGCGGCGTCGCAATACAGGAATTCGGCGCGGCTGCAGCCGCCCGCGGTCCGGGTGCCGGACGCGGGCGGGGGGTTACCCTACAGCGGGTCCTACCGCGGCCGCTTCCTGGAGGTGGCGCGCGCGGCGGCGCGCAGGCACGGCGTGCCGGAGGAACTGTTCCTGCGGCTGGTGCAGCAGGAGAGCAACTGGAACCCGCAGGCGAAGTCGCACAAGGGCGCGCTGGGGCTGGCGCAGCTGATGCCTGGCACGGCGCGGGCGCTGGGGGTGGATCCGGCGGTGCCGCAGCAGAACCTGGAGGGCGGGGCGCGCTACCTGGCGCGCCAGTACCGCGCCTTTGGCTCCTGGCGGCTGGCGCTCGCGGCCTATAACGCGGGGCCCGAAGCGGTGCGGCGCCACAGCGGCGTGCCGCCCTACCGGGAAACCCAGACCTATGTGCGCCGCATCTGGGGCAGCTGATCCCGGGCGGAGGCGCCTGACCGGGCGGTATGGGGCGCGCAGGCGTTAACCTTGCGGTAAATTTCCCTGCGGCCGCGTTAACTTCCCGGCAGCGCCACGGGTTTGCCTCAATCTTTCATAAAACTGTCGGCAGTTTCAGGAGGAACTGCCGTGCAGAGCAGAAATTTCGACCAGCGGCTGGCCCGCATCGGCTGGCAGCCCGGCCCGGTGCCGAGCCGGGAGATCATCGACAGATTGACCGGGAGCGCCCGGCCGGGGCCTGGTGCGGGCCCGGCGCGCAGCGCGGCGGTCTCATTGGCGGGGGCGATTGCCGGCTTGCTGACCGGGGTCGGGCTGAAGGGGATGGTCCTGCCGGATTCGCCCTGGGGGCCGGGCACCGGGCTGGCCGGGGCGGCCGGAGGCAGCCTGGCGCTGGCCGGGCTCACGGTGTCGCTGATGATGGCGCTATACGCGGGGGTGCGCAGCCGCCGCCACCCCAAGCTGATGCAGTTTGCCTCGATGAACCTCTTGATGGTCGTGGTGCTGCTGCTGAGTTGAGCGGCTGACCCGCACAGGGATCTTGGCCATGGCAAGTCTTTCTGCGTTTACCGCTCTTTTACCAGGTTCCTTTAATCTGCCGGTCATACCAGAATTACAGGCAGTGTGATGAATCATCAGCTTCGCGTCCAGCCGAGCGCCGCGCCCGCCTCCGGCGGCTGGCTGAAAGCCGTCCAGGATCTGCGGGCCGCGGGCATGCAGCGGCAAGCACTGGGGATCCTGGTGCCGATGATCAGCCGCCCCGATTTCGAGCTGGAGGCAATCGACCAGGCGGCGATATGCTACTTCGATCTCGGCGATGTGGTCACGGCCTTGAAGCTGGTGCGGGTGATGTTGCAGAAATGGCCGGGTTCCGCCGTTGCCTGGGCCAAGCTTGGCGCCATGGAGCAGGCTCTCGGCGACACGGAGGCGGCGGCCAACGGCTTCAAGAAGGCGCTGGAGCTTGACCCTTTCATGATCCGGGCGCTGGCGCCGCTGAACGGGCTGGAGCCGTTTTCCCGCAACGGGCAGCATACGGCGCGGCTAAAGAAACTTTCGCACCGCAAGGACTTGCGCCCGCAGGACAGGGCGCTGGTGCTGAACACCCTGGGCCAGATCGAACAGCGGGCCGGCAACTCCGCCGCGGCGATGCGGTATTTCCGCAATTCCAAGGCCGCTTCGGACGCCAGCCATGATCCGGAACACGACGCGCAGCTGGTGGATGCCCAGATCGCCGCCTTCCAGCCGCTGCCGCCAGGCCGGCCGCAGCCGGACGGGCCCAAGGTTATCTTTGTCTGCGGTCTGCCGCGCTCCGGCACCACCCTGGCCGAAGCCGTCCTGCAACGCCATTCCGCCGTCGGGACCATTGGCGAAAGCAAGGCGCTGACCAAGGCGCTGCAGGAAGTGCGCAAATATACCGCGGAAAAGGGGCGGGGGAGCGATCCCTGGTCCTGGTGCGGCCGCTTGCAGGAGGAAGAGATCTCGATCTTCCGCCGCTACTACTTCGAGGTCGCGCTGCAAGGCAAGGACAAGGGCGGCGTGATCGTCGACAAGATGCCGATGAACTGCCGCGACCTGGCGCTGGCGCATGTGCTGCTGCCGGATGCCCGGTTTGTCTTCATGTCCCGGCATCCGCTGGATGTGGGGTTGTCGAATTTCTCGATCTGCTTTCAGAAGGTGGTGCCCTTCACCTGCCGCCTGGACTGGCTGGGCAGCATGATCCGCGAAGTCTACCGCTCGGCGCTCGACTATCAGGCCAAGCTGGGCAGCGGGATACGGGTGCAGTCCTTCCGGGCGCTGGTCTCCGATCCGGAGCGGCAGATCCGCGATCTGTTGGCGCATTGCGGCCTGGAGTGGGAGGACGTCTGCCTCAGCCCCGAGGAAGGCCGCGGCGCGGTCAACACCGCCTCGGTGCTGCAGGTGCGGGAGAAGATCAACACCAAGGGTCTGGACAAGTGGCGCGCCTTCGAAAAGGAGTTGCAGCCGCTGACTGACGCGCTTGGCGGCGCGGACTGGCTGCGCCAGTGGAAAGCCTGGGACGACCACGCGGCCGAAACCGGCCGGTTCGCCTGAGCACTGTGCCGCTGCGGGCGTGTGCGGCAGAAGTTTCTCCAGCGGCAGGAAGCAGGCGGCCCGAATTGCGGCCGTTTGAAGCGCTTATGGCCGGGCTGCCAGATCGGGCAAGCGGCGGTTGCCTGCCACTTTTGGCGTCCGGCTGCGGCTAAAGGCGGCGGGCAGGCGCGGGGCGTTCGCTTGTGCCGGCTGGCGGCCTCTGAAGGCAGGTGGCGTCCGCCGAAGGCTCGCGGTGTCCGCTTATCGCTTACGGCGCCTGACAGCGGACGAAAGCAGTCCGCGCCCGGTGATGGCTCACAGTGTCTGCCGAAGATGTGTGGTCTCTTCTGGAGGCTCCGGGCGGATGGGACCGGGGCATGGCAAGCGTGGCTCATGCTCTGTCCGTACAGCAGGCGCGCTGTGCCAGCCTGAGGCCGTCCGCGGGATTTGCCCGAGGAAACCCGGCGTCCGGTGAAGCTGCGGCCCGCAGGGAGCTGAACAGTTGGAATTTTTGCCATAGCCGGGAGGTCCCGCGTGAAGGACTGGCCGCATCGCCGGATGGGAGCGCGGGGTTCGGCCCGTGAAAGAGGCCGGCTGCTGCAGACGCCAGCTGCGGTGCGGGCTCCGGTCTCATGCAGGCGCTGGCCGGAGCTGCACCTCCGGCCGGCGTGTCAAAGGGCGCTTGGTCAGGCGCTTCACCGGACATTTCACCGGGCTCTCTCCGGGCGCGCTTCTGCTTGCGGCCTATTCCGCCGCGATCTTGATCACCGGTTTCATCCGGTTGAGGATCTCCTCGCTCAGGTGGCACTTGATCTGGTGGCCCTTGCCCATATCCCGCATTGGCGGCACTTCCCGTTCGCAGAGGTTGCCCGGCACCTCGGACTTCCAGCGGCAGCGGGTCTGGAACGGGCAGCCCGGCGGCGGGTTCATCGCCGACGGGATGTCGCCTTCCAGCACGATATGCTGCTTCTCGACCGAGGTGTCGGCAATCGGCACCGCGCTCAGCAGCGCTTCGGTATAGGGGTGGTAGGGCGGCGAGAAAACTTCGTCGGTGTCGCCGATCTCCACCACATGGCCGAGGTACATCACCATCACCCGGTCGCTGAGGTAGCGCACGATGGACAAGTCGTGGGAGATGAACAGAAGCGTGGTCTTCTCTTTGCGCTGGATTTCCATCAGCAGATCGGTGACTGCCGCCTGCACTGAAACATCCAGCGCCGAGACCGGCTCGTCCGCCACCACGATGCGGGCGCCGCCGGCAAAGGCGCGGGCAATACCGACGCGCTGCTTCTGGCCGCCGGAGAGCTGCCGCGGCATCCGGTCGGCAAAGGCGCGCGGCAGTTTCACCAGATCCAGAAGCTCCAGCATCCGCTGCCTGCGGTCCTTTTCCGAGTTGCCGATGCCGAAGATCTCCAGCGCCCGGATGATCTGGCGGCCCACGGTCATCGACGGGTTCAGCGTGTCGAAGGGGTTCTGGAACACCATCTGCACGTCCGAGATGGTCTTGGTGTCCCGCTGCTCGATCGGGATCTGCTCGATATTGCGGTTGTCGAGCAGGATCTGCCCATCCGTTGCGGTCTCCAGCCCCATCAGCACCTTGGCGAAGGTGGACTTGCCGCAGCCTGACTCGCCCACGATGGCGAGGGTTTCGGATTCGCGGGCCTCGAAGCTGAGGGTCTCGTTGGCTTTCACCACCTTGGTCTCGCCGCCGCCGAAGAGCGCGTTGGCGGCCACTTGGTAGTATTTCTTCAGCTTGTCGATCTTCAGCACCACCTGGCCCGGCGCGGTCTTTGTCTTCTGCACGCTCGCCGCAAGCGGCGCGTCCCAGTCGATTTCCTCAAACCGCAGGCAGCGGGTCTCATGCCGGTCGTTGCCCGCGACGGGGCGCATCGGGATCACCTCGCCGCGGTCGCAGCGGCCGGCCTCGAAATAGTCGCAGCGGGGGCCGAAGTTGCAGCCTGGCGGGCGCTCGTGCGGGAGCGGGAAGTTGCCGGGGATCGCCACCAGGGGGCGGGCATTCTTGTCGGCGCCTGGCAGCGGGATCGAGCGGAACAGGGCCTGGGTGTAGGGGTGCTGCATTTCGTCAAACACATCATGGATCGAGCCGCGCTCCACCGCTTCGCCGGAATACATCACGCAGATGCGGTCGCAGGTCTCCAGCACCAGGCCGAGGTTGTGGGAGATGAACAGCATCGAGGTGCCGTATTTCTTGCCGAGATCCTTCACCAGCTCGACGACCGCGGCTTCCACCGTCACATCGAGCGCGGTGGTGGGCTCATCCAAAATCAGCAGCGAGGGCTTCGACATCAGCGCCATGGCGATCACGATGCGCTGCTGCTGGCCGCCGGAGAGCTGGTGCGGGAAAGCGTTCAGCATCCGCTCCGGATCCGGCAGGCGCACGTCGCTCACCACTTCCAGCGCGCGTTTGCGGGCTTCGTCCTTGCTCACACCCTCGTGGATCATCGGCACTTCCATCAGCTGCTGGCCGATCCGCATTGCCGGATTGAGCGAGGCCATCGGCTCCTGATAGATCATCGCGATCTCGTTGCCGCGGATATCGCGCAGCTCCTCGGTGCTCATCTCGCCGAGGTCGCGGCCCTTGAACTTGATGCTGCCGCCGACGATGCGGCCGTTCTTGCCGAGGTCCTGCATCACCCCCAGCGCCACGGTGGATTTGCCGCAGCCGGATTCGCCCACCAGGCCCACCGCCTCGCCGGGCTGCACCCTCACGGAGAAATCCATCACCGCGGGGATCTCGCGCAGGCGGGTGAAGAAGGAGATCGACAGCTTGTCGATCTCCAGGATCGGGCCGTCGTAATCTGCCAGTTTGTTCATCTATTCATCTCCCTTCCGGAGCAGCGGGCCTCGGCCCCTTCTTCTGGCTGAAAATATCCCGGGGGTGCGGGGGCTGACCCCCGCCTCCTGCGCCCGGATCAATCCTTCAGGCTCTCTTCGCGCAAGCCGTCTGCCAGCAGGTTCAGCCCCAGCACCAGCGTCAGCAGCGCAAAAGCGGGCGGCAGCGCGGGGTGCAGGTAGATCGACAGCAGCTTGCGCCCGTCGTTGATGGTGGAACCCCAGTCCGGGCTTTCCGGCGGCAGGCCGAGGCCGAAGAAGCCGAGCGTTCCCAGCAGGATGGTGGTGTAGCCGATGCGCAGGCAGAAATCCACGATCAGCGGCCCGCGGGCATTGGGCAGGATCTCCCACAGCATGATGTACCAGGGGCCTTCGCCGCGGGTTTGCGCCGCTGCCACATAGTCGCGCGTCTTGATGTCCATGGTCAGGCCGCGGACGATGCGGAACACCGTGGGCGAATTCACGAACACCACCGAGACAAAGACCACCAGGATGCCGCCGGGCACGTCGAAGAGGTCAAGGCCGGAAGGCAGACCCCAAATCGCGTAGTCCCTGGTGCGGATCAGGTCGCCGCCGGTGGAGACCAGCGAGAGGTAGAGCCAGAGGGCGATGCCCAGCACCACGATCAGGAGCGGGGTGCGGAATTTCGGCGTCGTGTAGTAGCGCGAGTTCAGAAGCACCGCGAGGAAGATGATCGGGAACAGGAACAGCACGATTGCCATGTAGTTCGGCACGCCGGTGGCGACGATCTCGGGGGTGACCAGCAGGTAGAACAGCAGGATCACCGGGAAGGCGAGGATCAGGTTGGCGAGGAAGGACAGGAAGGTGTCGAGCCGGCCGCCGTAGTAGCCCGCGGGCAGGCCCAGGGTGATGCCGACCATGAAGGCGAACATTGCCGCCAAGGGCGCGATCTTGATCACCTCCCAGGCGCCTTTCACCAGGCGGCTGAAGACGTCGCGGGCGAGGTTGTCGCCGCCCAGCAGATACCACTGGAATTCGCCTTCGGCGGCGCCGGGCACCGGGGTTCCGGGCAGCTTGTTCTTCATGCCGGAGACCTGGTCCAGCGGGTTGTGGGTGATGATCAGGTCCATGGCGCCAAAGACGCCGGTGAAGACCCAGAACATCACCAGCGCAAAGCCGATCATGCCGATGGGGCTGTCGAACAGCTTGCCGTAGAGCCCGAGCCGCCGCTTGAAGATGATGGAGGCGGCGAACAGCGCCGCAAGCGCCAGCCAGACCGGCAGGAAGCGCTGGCTGATGGCGCCGACGATGCCGGCGCCGGTGCCCATCACGGCGCCCAGCATCAGGTAGGCGGCGGCGGCCGCGACGGTCAGCAGGAACAGCAGCCGCACCGCCGAGCCCGCCATTGTGAGCGGGCCGGCGGCGAGGCTGACGGTGCCGTCGGGATTAACGGTGGCGGCGGGCTCGGGCATCAGCACGCTGAGGATCATCCAGGCGAGGATGGCCAGTGCAAGCGCGGCGAGCGAAAACATCAGGATCGGGTTCAGGAAGGCGATGGCGCCGGTCCAGCTCAGGGGTTCCATGGTCCAGTTCCTCCCTTACGAAATCCGGATGCGCGGGTTCAGATAGACGTAGCCGATGTCCGAGATCAGCTGCGTCAGCAGCACAACAAAGACCGACACGACCGAAACCGCGAGCAGGAGTTCAATGTCGTTGTTGCCGGCCGCCTCCACCAGGATCCAGCCGAAGCCCTTGTAGTTGAACAGGGTCTCCACGATCACCACGCCGTTCAGAAGCCAGGGGAACTGCAGCATGATGACAGTGAAGGGCGCAATCAGCGCGTTCCTGAGCGCGTGTTTGATCACGATGTTGGAGAAACTCACGCCCTTCAGCCGCGCGGTGCGGATGTATTGCGCCGTCATCACCTCGGTCATCGAGGCGCGGGTCATGCGGGCGATGTAGCCCATGCCGTAAAGCGCGATGGTGAGGACCGGCAGGAAGAAATTCTCGAACGTGGGGTTGTCGGTTGCGGCGGTGGCGGTGCCCTTGAACCACTTCAGCCCCACGGTAGAGGAGGTGAAGACCGCGATGAAGACCACGCCTGAGACATATTCGGGCGTCGCGGTGGTGAGGATCGAGACGGTGGAAAAGGAGCGGTCGGTGACCGAGCCCTCGCGCATCCCCGCCAGCACCCCGATCAGCAGGGCCGAGGGCACCATCAGCAAAAGCACCCAGCCCATCAGCCGCCCGGTGTTGCCGAGGCGTTCGGCAACGATGGTGGAGACGTCATCCTTGAAGCGGGTGGAATAGCCCCAGTCGCCCTGCAGGATGCCGCAGAAATTGGGGGCCTCGTCAGCCACTTCCGGCGGCACGGTGCCGGTGATGCAGCGTCCGCGCACCCCGTCCGCCGTTTCCAGGGTCCAGCCCGGCAGCACGCCCAGCCATTGGCCGTAGCGGCTGATCATCCAGCCGCCGTGGCCGTTGTTGACCAGCCAGCTGTCCACCGCCTCGTCCGACATCCGGAAGTTGCCCTGGGTCTTGGCCAGTTTTTCCAGGTTCGGATAGAGGTTGGTCAGGAAGAACACGATGAAGGTGAGGCACAGGGCCGTCAGCAGCATCACGCCCGAGCGGCGCAGAATGAATAGTCCCATTTGGGGTCCCTGTCGGTCTGGCGGGCCGGCTGCGGCGCTTGCTGCGGATCCCTGTTGCAGTTCCCCGGTGCGGATCCCCGTCTCGGGGCCTGGCTTGCGGACCGGGGCGGCGCGGGTCCGCTGCGGCGGATCGGGGGCGCGGGGCACAGGCGCGGGCGGCGGCCATCGTCGCTGGAGCGCACCGCCCCGGCCGGGGCGGTGCAGAGGTCATGTCAGGGCCGGGCTGCTCAGCCCGCGAAGCCCCACTTGTAATGGTGGTGTTCGAAGGCGACATGCATCTCCGCCCCTTCCACGTTGTCGCGCATGTGGCGGTAGAGCGAGCGCCAGTAGGGCTGGATGGTGACGCCTTCTTCCTGGATCAGAGCCTCGCCCTTGGCGGCGATCTCGCGGCGCTTTTCCGCATCGGCGATCGACAGCGCCTCGGTCAGCAGGGCGTCGAAGTCGGGGTTGGACCAGCCGAACTCGTTCCAGGCCTCGCCCGACTTGTAGGCCAGCGACCAGATCTGCACCCCAAGCGGCCGGTGGTTCCAGTTGGTGGAGCTGAAGGGGTATTTCACCCAGTCGTTCCAGAAGGTGGAGCCGGGCAGCACGGTGCGCTTCACCTTGAAGCCGGCGTCGCGCAGCTGCGCGGCGACGGCATCGGTGGTGTTGCGGCGCCAGTCGTCGTCGATCGAGATGATTTCGTGCTCGAACTCCATCATGCCGGCCTCTTCCATCAGGGCGCGCGCCGCGGCAGGGTCGGATTCCTGCTTCGGCAGCTCGGCATATTCCGGGTGGATCGGTCCGACGTGGTGGTTTTCGGCGGGCTCGCCGCGGCCGCCATAGCCGAGCTCCAGGCAGACGGAATTGTCCACCGCCATCTGGATCGCTCTGCGCACGCGCTTGTCGGCATAGGGTTTCTGGCCGTCGATCTCGGCCAGCTGGTTGGGTCGGATCACGATGGTGGACATGGTGACCACCTCGGACTTCTTGTAGCCAAGCCCGTCCATCACGTCGATGAATTCGCCGACGGATTCATAAAGCATGTCGACTTCTTCGGATTCCAGTGCCGCCAGCCAGGAGGAGGGATCGGTGCCGAAATCGATGTAATCGATACGGTCGAGTGCGGGGCGGCCGAAGACTTCCTCGCCCCACCAGGTGTGGTCCTCGTTGCGCTCCAGCACCGCTTTCACGCCGACGTCGAGCTGGGTGAGCTTGTATGGCCCGGTGCCGACGTTCTGGGTGAAGTCATCGGTCTGGAAGGAGGAGTGCACGATCGCGGCGGGGTAGTCCGACATGTTGGCGATAAGCGAGATGTCGGAGGCGGGCAGGTTGAGGCGGACGGTATGGCTGTCCGCGACCTCGATCACGCCTTCGCCGGCCTTGCCGGTCGCCTCGTCGATCAGGGTGGCGAAACGCCCCGCCATCGAGTTGCCTTCCATCGCCTTGTCGCACCAGCGCTCGATGTTGCGGGCGACATCTTCGGCGGTGAAATCATCGCCGTTGTTCCATTTCACGCCCTGGCGGACGTTCAGGGTGTAGACGGTGGCGTCCTCGTTGATTTCCCAGCTTTCCAGCAGCATCGGGCTGAAGGAGCCGTCGTTGTTGTATTCGACCAGGTATTCCAGGGTGCCGCGGGACTCGTTGCCCATTTCGGACCAGTCGTAGGTGCGCGGGTCCTTCAGCGGCTTGACCAGCATCTGCACCCGCAGGGTGCCGCCTTCCTGCATCGTGCCGGCTTGGGCGCTGGCCGGGGCGTCGAGGCCGATCATGCCGTAGGCGGCGGCCGAGGTGACGCCAAGGGCGGTGGCGCGGGTCAGGAATTCGCGGCGGTCCAGCTTGCCCTGGAGCACCTCTTTGGCGTGCATCTTCGCGGCCCAGTGAACGGGGGCGCCGGTGATGGTCTCGTCAGTCATGTAGATCTCCCTGTTGCACCGCTCTGGTGTCTGGTCTTGCAGAATGGCCGCGGCCCGGCGGCTGTGGCCGGGCGCGTTTCGCGGTCTGTCCGGATTAAGTGTTCCCCATGGCGGTATTCCGCATCACTTGGCGGAGTTCGTCAATGCACAGTTTCGGCAAACGGAGGTAAAAAAGCGACATTTCGGGGGCGCAACTGCAATTTCCGGCGGCGCGGCGCCGATTGACTGGGCAGAACTGCCTAGTTTGCTGCCGTGGCGGGGGAGCGGGCGCGGGCGGGGCGGGACAGCGCCGGTGAAAGCGCAGGGGCCTCAGTGTCTTAGGCGGCGGTGCGGGCGCTGCGGCGCAGCTCGCTTGGGGTGCGGCCGGTGTGCTGGGAGATAAAGCGGGTGAAATAGGCGGCGCTGCCGAAGCCGAGCTGGCCTGCGATGTCGCGGATCGGCAAGTCGGAGCCGATCAGCAGGCTGCGGGCCGCGTGCAGCTGGTGCTCGGTGAGCAGCGCGGCGGCGGTCTTGCCGGTCTCCTGCTTGCAGACCCGGGTGAGATGCGTCGGCGTCACCTTCAGCGCCGCCGCATGGCCTGCCATGTTGCAATGGGCCGGGCGGTATTCGGCGACACGCGCGCAATAAGCGCGGCACAGCCGTGCGGCCGCGGGCGGGCGCTGCTCCAGCGGTTCCGCCGGCAGCAGCCGTTGCAGCAGGATGCCCGCCAGGTCGCTATAGGCGTTCAGCGCCCGCTGCCAGCAGGCGCCGCGGTTGTCCTGCTCCTCTGCCATGGCGTCAAAGAGCGTGCCGAGCCGGTCCTGATGCTGCGGGTCCGCGGCGTGGAGGCACAGCGGGGCCGCGGGCAGCGCAGCGGGCTCCGGCGCGGTGGAGAGGATGCGGGCCCCGGCACCGGCGGAGAAGGCAGCCGACCAGAGCGTGCCGGCCGGAATGTTCAGCAGGCTGTGCGGCCCGGCGTCGTGGCATTTGCCCGCGAGCATCAGCTTGGCCGAGCCCGCGGAAATCCAGATCAGAAGATGGCTGCGGCGGGCGTGCGCCAGCCCGGTCTGCCAGGCGCCGTCCGGCGCCAGCTGGGGTAAGGTGGCGATGCGGTACTCTTCGGCGGGGCTGGGATCAAACGGCATAATTTTGCTTGGCACTCTAAAAATTGATTTTTGTGGCGCCAAGAGGGCATGAAATCCCGATTCGGGCAAGGTTGCGGAAAAATTGAACGATTTTGCCTGTGGCCGGCCGGCAGGGGAGTGCAGGAGGGCTAAGCGGCGGGCACCGCTCAGGCCGGTGTCACGCGGTGCCAGGACCGCATACGGGCGCGGAACCAGCTGCGCTGGCGCTTGGCGAACTGGCGGGTGGCGATGGCGGCGCGCTCCTCGGCCTGGCCGAGCGACAGCTCACCGGTGACATGCGCCATCAGTTCCGGCACGCCGATTGCCTTGCAGGACGGCAGCGCCGGGTCGTAGCGGCCTTGCATGGCGCGCACTTCCGCCAGCGCGCCCGCCTCCAGCATCTGGGCGAAACGCCGCCGGATACGGGATTCGAGCCAGTCTTTCGTCGTTTCCACCACCAGCGCGGTGCATCCGGAGAGCGGCAGCGCAGGCGGCGGGGTGCCGTCCTGCCAGTCCGCGAGCGGGCGGCCGGTGGCGCGCAGCACCTCCCAGGCGCGCTGCACCCGGGCGCGGTTATTGAGGTCGATGCGGGCGGCGGTGCCCGTGTCGAGCCCGCGGCGCAGCGTCTCCAGATCGAGCCCGTCGGCCTCCTTGCGGACCCCGGCCGGGGTCGCGGGGATCTCGGCGAGGCCTTCGGTCAGTGCGGTGAAGTAAAGCCCGGTGCCGCCGACGATGATGGGGCGTTCGGGGCCCTCGAGCAGCGGCAGCACCTCGCGCAGCCAATGGCCCGCTGAATAGGGCGCGTCAAAGGGCAGGTGGCCATAGAGCGCATGCGGCGCGCGGGCTTCTTCCTCCGCTGAGGGGCGCGCGGTCACTACCCGCCAGCAGCCGTAGACCTGGCTGGCATCCGCGTTGACGATCACGCCGCCCTGGGTTTCGGCAATTTCTAGCGCCAGCGCTGATTTGCCCGAGGCGGTGGGGCCGGCGATCAGCACCGGTTTGCCGGGGTCGATGGCAGGCAGTTTCATGGCGGCTCCCTCTGGGCGGTTCGAAAAGAGCTGTTTTCCGGGGACTTGCGCCCGGCCGGGCCGCGCGCAGCAGAAACGGCCCGGCGCGCATTGAAACCGGCCGCGATTTGCTCCATTTTGCGCGCAAATTAACCCAGCCATTCTCTGGAGCGCAACATGCCTCAAACCGAAGTACAGCCGGAGGCCCATCCGGCCGCAGCCTATAAACGTGTCATGCTGAAAATTTCCGGCGAGGCGCTGATGGGGGATCAGGGCTATGGCCTGCATCCGCCGACCGTGCAGCGCATCGCCCGCGAAGTGAAGTCTGTGCAGGAAATGGGTGTCGAGATCTGCATGGTAATCGGCGGCGGCAACATCTTCCGCGGGCTCTCCGGCTCGGCGCAGGGGATGGAGCGCACCACCGCCGACTACATGGGCATGCTGGCCACGGTGATGAACGCGCTGGCGATGCAGTCGGCGCTGGAAGGTCTGGGCGTCTTCACCCGGGTGATCTCGGCGATCCGCATGGACGAGGTGGCCGAGCCTTACATCCGCCGCCGCGCCGTGCGCCACCTGGAGAAGAAGCGGGTCTGCATCTTTGCCGCGGGCACCGGCAACCCCTATTTCACCACCGACACCGCGGCGACGCTGCGCGCCAACGAGATGGCCTGCGAGGCGATTTTCATGGGCAAGAACGGGGTCGATGGCGTTTATGACAAGGACCCCGCGATCCACTCCGACGCGGTGCGCTATGACGAGATCAGCTATGACGACGTGCTGGCCAAGCGGCTGCGGGTGATGGATGCCTCGGCGATCGCACTGGCGCGGGACAACAACCTGCCGCTGATCGTCTTCCCGCTGGACGAGCCGGGCGGCTTCCGCGGCATTCTCGCCGGGAAGGGCACCTATACGAAGGTCCAGGACTGAGGCCGGGCTTCAGGCTTCTGTCGAGACCGGGGCGGGCCGCGCGGCCCGTCCCCTGATCCGCCGCCGCCGGCTGAACCGGCGGAGACGGCGGAAGGCCGCTGGCGAAGGCGGAGCTGGCGGGCCACGCGCCGCAAAAGCGGCCGTGAAACCTGGGGCAGATCGCTATACAATGTCCGTCCAATGGCTTAAGAGCCTCATGAAGACCGCCTCACACAAGGGGAGAGAGCAGCATGTCTGACGATTTTGAACTGGATACCGACGCCCTGAAACGCCGCATGGACGGCGCCATGGGCAATCTGCGAACCGAATTTGCTTCCTTGCGCACCGGCCGGGCCTCGGCCTCGATGCTGGAGCCGGTGATGGTGGATGCCTATGGCTCCATGACGCCGATCAACCAGGTTGGCACGGTGAACGTGCCGGAGCCGCGGATGGTGACCATCAATGTCTGGGACAAGTCGCTGGTCGGCAAGGTGGAAAAGGCGATTCGCGAGTCTGGCCTGGGCATCAATCCGCAGCTCAACGGCACCATCATCATGCTGCCGATCCCCGAGCTGAACGAGGAGCGCCGCCGCGAGCTGACCAAGGTTGCGGGCCAGTATGCCGAGCACGCCCGCGTCGCCATCCGCAACGTGCGCCGCGACGGCATGGACCAGATCAAGAAGGCCAAGGCAGACGGCATGTCCGAGGACGACCAGAAATTCTGGGAATCCGAGGTGCAGGAGCTGACCGACAAGATGATCAAGGTGGTCGACGAGGCGCTTGAGACCAAGCAAGCCGAGATCATGCAGGTCTGATCGCCCATCATGCCGGAAGCCTCCGATACGCACGCCCAGGCCGCCGGGGTTACGGCGGCGGCCGGGCCGGGTCCGCGCCATGTCGCCATCATCATGGATGGCAACGGCCGCTGGGCCCAGGCCCGCGGACGGCCCCGGCTGTTCGGCCATCACGCAGGCGCCAAGCGGGTGCGGGAAGTGGTGGAATGCTGCCCGGCTTTGGGCGTCAAATACCTGACGATATTCGCCTTTTCGACCGAGAACTGGAAGCGCACCCAGACCGAAGTGGCCGGGCTGATGAGCCTGTTCCGCCGATATATCTCCAAGGAGATGAAGGCGCTGGCGGCCAAAAACGTGCGGGTGCGCTTCATCGGCGACCGGCTGCGGCTGGATGCCAAGCTGACCGCGCTGATGGACCAGCTGGAGCGCGAGACCGAATGCAATGACGGCACCCATCTCACCATTGCGCTGAACTATGGCGGCCGCGACGAGGTGGCGCGGGCCACCAAGCGGCTGGCGCGGGATGTGGCGGCGGGGCGGCTCAGCCCCGAGGACGTCGATCTGGAAACCCTGCCGCGCTACCTCGACACGCATGTGCTGCCGGACCCGGACCTTGTGATCCGCACCAGCGGCGAGGCGCGGATCTCGAACTTTCTGCTGTGGCAGTCGGCTTATGCCGAATATGAGTTCATCGACACGCTGTGGCCGGATTTCACTGCGGAAGAGCTGGCGCTGCTGTGCCAGAGCTTCGGCCGCCGCGACCGCCGTTTCGGAGCGGTGAAGACATGAGCGGGCGGATTTCGGGCGGCAAGGGCCGCTGGGCGGATCTGGCGCCGCGGGCGGCGTCGGCGCTGGTGATGGTCCTGATCGCGGGCTTTGCGGTCTGGGCGGGCGGCCTGGTGTTTGCGGTGATGATCGCGGCGCTGGCCGGCGGAATGGTCTGGGAACTGGTGCGGATGCTGGACCCGGACCGCGGCGCCGCCGCGCTGCTGCTGGGGGTATTGTGCTTTGCCGCGATGCTGGCGGCGGCCCTGCTGCCGCCGGTCTGGGCGCTGCCGCTGCTGGCAGCACCGGCGCTGGCGGGGGCGGGGCAACTTGGCCGCAACCGGGGCCATTTCATCGGCTTCACGCTGTGGGTGATGTTTGCGGCCTTCGGCTTCATCTGGCTGCGCAACGTCCTGGGCGCGTCCTGGATGCTGTGGCTGATCGGCGTGGTGGTGGCGACGGACGTCGCAGGGTACTTCGCGGGCAAGACATTCGGCGGACCGAAGCTGTGGCCGCGGGTCAGCCCCAAAAAGACCTGGAGCGGCGCCTCGGCCGGCTGGCTGGCGGCGGCGCTGACGGGCGCGGGCTTTGCCGCAGCTGCAGGGCTGGGCACAGGCATCATCCTTCTGTCGGTGCTGCTGTCGATGGCGAGCCAGGCGGGCGACATCGCCGAGAGTGCCCTCAAACGCAAGATGGGCGTGAAGGACTCCAGCGCCCTGATCCCCGGCCACGGCGGCCTCCTGGACCGCTTTGACGGCATGCTGGGGGCGGCGGCGATGTTCCTGGCTGCGCTGCCCTTCCTGGGATAGCCAGAACGGAAGAGACATGCGGAAGATTTCAATTTTCGGGGCCACCGGGTCGATTGGGCAGAACACGCTCGACCTGATCCGGCGGGATCCCGGCAGCTATGACGTGGTGGCGCTGACCGGCGGCGCCAATATCGCCCGGCTGGCCGAAGATGCCCGCGCGTTTGGCGCAGATATTGCCGTGACCGCTTTTGAGGACCGGCTGGACGAATTGCGCACGGCGCTGGCGGGCTCCGGCGTGGAGGCTGCGGCGGGGCAGGCGGCGCTCATGGAGGCGGCGGCACGGCCTGCGGACTGGATCATGTCCGCGATTGTCGGCGCGGCCGGGCTGGCGCCGGGGCTGGAGGCGCTGAAGCACGGCACCGCGCTGGCGCTGGCCAACAAGGAATCGCTGGTCTGCGCCGGGCCGCTTCTGATGCAGACCGCGCGGGAGCATGGCGCCCGGGTGCTGCCGGTTGACAGCGAGCATTCGGCGGTGTTCCAGGCCTTGGCGGGCGAGGATACGGCGGCGGTGGAGCGGGTTGTGATCACCGCTTCGGGCGGGGCGTTCCGCGACTGGCCGCTGGAGAAACTGGTAGGCGCGACCCTGGCGGAGGCGTCCTCGCATCCCAATTGGGACATGGGGCAGCGGATTACCATCGACAGTGCCTCTATGTTCAACAAGGCGCTGGAAGTCATTGAGACTCATGAATATTTCGGCATAGAGGCGGAGCGGATCGAGGTGCTGGTGCATCCGGAATCGCTGGTGCACGCGCTGGTCGGCTTCACGGATGGCGCGCTGATGGCGCATCTTGGCGCGCCCGATATGCGCCACGCCATCGGCTATGCGCTGCACTGGCCCGAGCGGCGCGCGCTGCCCGTCGAGCGGCTGGATCTGGCCCGGATCGGCCAGCTCAATTTCCGCGCGCCGGATCCGGCCCGCTACCCGGCGCTGCGGCTCGCCTATGAGGTGATGGCGGCGGGCGGGCTGATGGGGGCGGGTTTCAACGCCGCCAAGGAACAGGCGCTCGACGACTTCATCGCGGGCCGCATCCGCTTCACCGATATGGCCGCCGTGGCAGAGACCGTGCTGGAGCGGCTGACGGCGGAGCCGGGCCTCATCAATGCCGCAATGACGCTTGATAACGTGATGCAAGTTGACCACATATCCCGGAAAGAGGCCGCAAAAGCTGCCGCAGAACGCATAGGGTAGACCATTGGACGCACTTTCTTTCGTCCCGCAGTTCGGCGGGTTCCTCTATACCGTTGCCAGTTTCGTGGTGGCGCTGTCGGTGATCGTGGCCGTGCACGAATACGGCCATTACATCGTCGGGCGCTGGTCCGGCATCCATGCCGAGGTGTTCTCGATCGGCTTTGGCCCGGTGCTGTGGAGCCGCGTCGACAAGCGCGGCACCCGCTGGCAGATCGCGCTTCTGCCCTTTGGCGGCTATGTGAAATTCCTGGGCGATTCCAACGCCGCTTCGGGCAAGGACGCGGACACTATGGCGGCCGCGGCAGGCGACGCTGCGGCCTTGCGGCGGACCATGCATGGCGCGCCGCTCTGGGCGCGGTCGGCCACTGTCGCGGCGGGGCCTGTCTTCAATTTCGTGATGTCGGCGGCGATCTTTGCCGCTGTCGCGATGTCGCAGGGCGTGCTGCGCGACCCGCCTGCCGTGGGCACGCTGGCGCCGCTGCCGGGGTTCGAGAGCGAATTGCGCGAGGGTGACGAGCTGCTGACCGCGGGCGGGCTTCCGGTGCCGGATTTTGCCGATACCGCCGCCTGGGCCGCGTTCCGCGCGGAACTGCCGCAGGAACATCCGCTGGACTATACAGTGCGCCGTGGCGGCACCGAGATCGCGGTGCAGGGCCCCTATCTCTATCCGCCATATGTGCGCGGGGTGGTGCCGCGCAGCGCGGCGGCGGATGCGGGACTGATGCCGGGGGACGTGGTCACCGCGGTGGATGGCAGCGCGGTTGTTTCTTTCGACGAGCTGAAGGCGCATGTGGAAGCAGCGGACGGCAAGCCGCTGCTCTTGCAGGTCTGGCGCGATGGCGAAGAGGTCGAGATGGCGCTGGCACCGCGCCGCACTGACGAGCCGCAGGCGGATGGCGGCTTTGCCAGCCGCTGGCGCATTGGCATCATCGGCGGGCTGGCCTTCGAGCCGGCGACCGAGCCTGCGGGGCTGGGCGCGTCGCTCGCAAGCGGGGCGGCGCAGGTCTGGGCGGTGGTGGAGACCTCGCTTTCGGGCCTGAAGCACATGATCACCGGCGCGATCAGCACCTGCAACCTGTCGGGGCCCATCGGCATCGCCGAGACTTCGGGCGCGATGGCGAGCCAGGGGGCGGAGAGCTTCATCCGCTTCATCGCGGTGCTGTCGACGGCGGTGGGGCTGCTCAATCTGTTCCCGGTGCCGGCACTCGATGGCGGCCATCTGATGTTTTACGCCTATGAGGCGGTCGCAGGCCGGCCGCCGAGCGACCGCGCGGTGCGGGTGCTGATGTCGCTGGGCGTGGCGATCGTGCTGGGGCTGATGCTGTTTGCGCTTGGCAACGATCTGTTCTGCTGAACCCGCCTGAACCCGCCAAATCCGGCCTTCGCGGCAGTTGGGCCGCATTCCTGCCCAACTGCCGCCATATTCCCCCGTTAACGATTTTGCAATCGGAAACAGTCCGCCGCCGGGGTGTGGAGCGCGGCAGCGGCACAGGCACAAACGGGGGTCGCCATGCAAGACGTTATTTCGCAATCCTGCCGCGGGCTGGGGCTGCTGATGCAGCTGAACTGGGACCGCGCGCTGACGGCCTTCACCATCGTTGCCGCGCTGGCGGCGGCGGGCTGGGCGATTCCCGTCTGAGTACCTGTCTGCCCCGCCGTGATTTTTCCGGCAGGGACAGGCCCCAAACTGCGGCCTTGTTGGTTTTGACAACCGCAAACAAACCCGCTACGCACGTGCCAAAGCGGCTAAAATAAGCGGGTTCTAAAAAATGGTTTGGGGGAAAGTCGCAGGAAAATCCTGTGGTGAAAAGAAATCGGGCATCAACATTTTGTACCGGAAGGCATCGGCAATTTCTCTGGCCGTTGCCTTGGGTTACGCCTTGGCACCGCTGCCTGCGGGCGCGCAGTCCTACCGCTTTACCGCGGTCGAAGTGGAGGGCAACGAGCGTATCCAGGCCTCCACCGTGGTGGCCTATACCGGCATCGAGCGCGGCGAGGCAGTGAGTGCCGGCGCGCTGAACGACGCCTACCAGCGCATCCTTGACAGTGGTGTATTTGAGACAGTCGAACTGGAGCCGCGCGGCAACACGCTGGTCATCAAGGTCACCGAGTTTCCGACCATCAACCGGATCAGCTATGAAGGCAACCGGCGGATCAAGGACGAGACGCTGGAGGAGGTGGTGGACTCCGCGCCCCGCCGGGTGTTCAGCCCGGCGCAGGCCGAGCGCGACGCCGCCGCCATCGCCGATGTCTACAGCGTGCAGGGCCGCCTGGCCTCGCGGGTCACGCCGCGCATCATCCGGCGCAGCAACAACCGCGTCGACCTGGTGTTCGAGATCTCCGAAGGCGACACCATCGAGGTGGAGCGCGTCTCCTTCACCGGCAACAGGGTCTATTCCGACCGCCGTTTGCGCCGGGTGCTGGAAACCAAGCAAGCGGGCATCCTGCGCGCCTTCATCCGCGCCGACACGCTGATCGAGGACCGGCTGGAGTTCGACAAGCAGGTCCTGCGCGATTTCTACCAGTCCCGCGGTTATGTCGATTTCCGCATCAACAGCACCAACGCCGAGGTGACCCGCGCACGCGATGCGGTGTTCCTGGTGGTGGATGTGACCGAGGGCCAGCAGTTCCGCTTTGGCGAAATCTCGGTCACCAGCGAGATCCCCGAGGCGCGCTCGGCCGAGTTCTTCAGGGCGCTGAAGATCAAGCCCGGCGTGGTCTATTCGCCGACGCTGGTGGAGAACTCGATCGACCGGCTGGAAGGGCTGGCGGTCAAGAAGGAGATTGACTTCCTGCGGGTCGAGCCGCGCGTCACCCGCAACGACCGCGACCTGACGCTGGACGTGGAGTTCGTGCTGACCCGCGGCCCGCGGGTGTTTGTCGAGCGCATCGACATCGAGGGCAACACTACCACGCTGGACCGGGTGATCCGGCAGCAGTTCCGGGTGGTGGAGGGCGACCCCTTCAACCCGCGCGAGATCCGCAACAGCGCCGAACGCATCCGCGCGCTGGGGTATTTCGCCGAGGCGGATGTGGACGTGCGCGAGGGCAGCTCGCCCAGCCAGGTGGTGGTCGATGTGGATGTCGAGGAGCAGCCCACCGGCTCGCTCAACCTCGGCGGCTCCTACTCGGTGACCGACGGCTTTGGCCTGAACGTCGGCGTGACGGAGAACAACTTCCTGGGCCGCGGCCAGCGGCTGTCGTTCTCGGTCTCGACCGCAACCGAGGCAGAGCAGTATGTGCTGGGCTTCACCGAGCCCTTCCTGCTGGGGCGCGAGCTGCGCTTCGATCTGGACCTGGGGCTGACCGAAACCGATTCCAGCTTCTCGCAATATGACACCAGCCGGGCGTATTTCAGCCCGGGCCTGACCTTCAAGACCGGCGAGAACTCCACTGTGCAGGTGCGCTATACCTGGGATCAGGACGAGATGCTGCGCCGCGACGACGACCCGAACGGGCTGGACCTTGGCCCGGTGGTGCGCAGCGAGACCGCGCAGGGCGAGCTGTCGGCCAGCACGGTGGGTCTGACCTACCGCTATGACACCCGCTTGACCGGGCTGGACCCGAACGCGGGCTTCCTGGTCGAGCTTGGCGCCGATTACGCGGGCCTGGGCGGCGACAGCGACTACCTGAAGACCAGCTCCAAAATCGTGGCGCAGCGCTTGGTCCTGAACGAGGAGGTGACGCTGCGGGCGACGCTGGAATCCGGGGCTTTCCAGTGGAAGAGCGACGGTTTCAGCCGCTCGATCGACCGCTACGTGCTGACGCCTTCGATCATGCGCGGCTTTGAGCCGGGCGGTATCGGTCCGCGCGATGTCTCACCGCGCGCGGGCGGCGGCAACTACAATGACTTCCTGGGCGGCAACTACTATGCGGTGGCGCGGTTCGACGCCGAATTCCCGCTGGGCCTGCCCGAGGAGATCGGCATGCGCGGCGGCATGTTCTACGATGTCGGCAACCTCTGGGGCCTGCAGGATGTCGATACCGCCGGGGCCAGCATCCAGGGCCGCAATGGCTCTTTCCGGCATGTTGTTGGGGTGTCGCTCCTGTGGACCACCGGCATCGGCCCGCTGCGGTTCAACTTCTCCAAGGCCCTGAAGAAAGAGGACTTTGACGAGGAGCAGAGCTTCGACCTCACCTTGCAGGCGAAGTTCTGAGGTGATGCGCGGCGGCGGCAGGCGGAGGCTTGCGGCCGCGCTGGCCTGCCTTGCGGCAGCGCCGGTGCTGGCCGAGACGCCGGATCCGGCGCCGGGCAGCCGCCTGCTGCAGGATTTTGGCAGCGGCGCAGGGTTCCGGCTGGGCGCGCCGCAGAGCGGGATCCTGACCATCCAGCCCGACCGGCTGTTTTCCGAAAGCGCTTTTGGCAAGCGGGTCGAGCGCGAGATCGAGGCTGCGGGCGCGGTGCTCACGGCCGAGAACCGCCGCATCGAGGCCGAGCTGCGCGCCGAGGAGCTGGAGCTGGCCGAGCGGCGCGCGGGGATGGAGCCGGCGGCGTTCCGGGCGCTGGCCGACGCCTTTGACGAAAAGGTGCAGGAGACCCGGCGCGCGCAGGACCAGAAGCTGCGCGAGATCAGCCAGATGGGCGAAGCCGCGCGGCGCGACTTCATGACCGCCTCGCTTCCGGTGCTGCAGGAGATCATGCGCGAGACCGGCGCGGGCGCGATCCTGGAGCATTCCTCGGTTTTCCTGAGTGCCGATTCCGCCGATATCACCAGCCTTGCCATCGCCCGCATCGACGCGGTGCTGGGTGACGGCAGCACCTCCGGCACAGGCGCGCCCTGAGGCGCCGCCAGCTTGCCGAAACTGCCTCCGCTTGCTAGGGACGGCGCAACACTTCCGAAACCATTTTCGCAACCACTTCCGTAACTCATGGGAAAGCACGCATGACCACCGAGCTGCAAAGCGCCGATATCCAACTGATCCAGCGGATCCTGCCGCACCGCTATCCGTTTCTGCTGGTGGACAAGGTGGTCGATATCGACAGCTACAAATCGGCCCGCGGAATCAAGAACGTGACGATGAACGAGCCGCATTTCCAGGGCCATTTCCCGGGCACGCCGATCATGCCGGGCGTCACCATCATCGAGGCGATGGCGCAGACCGCGGGCGTGATGCTGGGGGTCGGCATGGATATCGTCGACACCGATCTGCTGATCTATTTCATGAACATCGACAAGTGCAAATTCCGCCGCAAGGTGGTGCCGGGCGACGTGCTGGAGATGCAGGTGGACACGCTGCGCGGCAAGCCCGGCGGCAAGATCTTCAAGTTCTCCGGCCGCGCCACAGTGGGCGGCGAAGTGGCGGCCGAGGCCGAGTTCTCGGCCATGGTGGACGTGCAGAAGGACGCATGATGATGAGCCGGATTCACCCCAGCGCCGTGATCGAGGAAGGCGCCAGGATTGGCGAGGGCTGCGAGATCGGCCCGTTCTGCGTGGTCGGCCCCGATGTGGTTCTGGGGGACCGGGTGGTTCTGAAATCCCATGTCGTCGTCACCGGCGACACCGAGATCGGCGAGGAGACGGTGGTGTTTCCCTTCGCTGTCCTGGGCGAGATCCCGCAGGATCTGAAGTTCAAGGGCGAGAAATGCCGGACGGTGATCGGCAAGCGCAACCGCATCCGTGAGCATGTGACGGTGAATGCCGGCACCGAGGGCGGCGGCGGGCTGACCCGGATCGGCGATGACGGTCTGTTCATGGCGGGCTGCCACATCGCCCATGACGCTCAGGTCGGCGACCGGGTGATCGTGGTGAACTCGGCGGCGGTCGCGGGGCACTGCGTGCTGGAAGATGACGTCATTATCGGCGGTCTTTCAGGCATCCACCAATGGGTGCGCATCGGCCAGGGCGCGATCATCGGCGCGGTCACCATGGTGACCAACGACGTGATTCCCTATGGCCTGGTGCAGGCGCAGCGCGGCGAGCTGGACGGGCTGAACCTGGTTGGCCTCAAGCGCCGCGGCGTCACCCGCAAGGACATCACCGCACTGCGCGCCGCCTTCCAGATGCTGGCGCAGGGCGAGGGGACCTTTCAGGAGCGCGCGCGCCGCCTCGGCGAAGAGACCGACAGCGAATACGTGCAGGAGATCGTCGCTTTCATCACCGGTGAAAGCGACCGCTCCTTCCTCACACCGGGGGGCTGAGCCATGCTGGCGCTGATCGCAGGAGAAGGGCAGCTGCCCGCCGAAGTCGCCGCGCGGGCGCCCGGCCGGCCGCTGATCTGCGCGATGGAAGGGTCGCCGCCGGACGCGGCCGACCCCGAGATCACCTTCCGGCTGGAGCAGCTGGGCAGCTTCCTGGAGCGGCTGAAGGCGGCGGAGGTGACCGAAATCTGCATGGCGGGCGCGGTGCGCCGTCCGAACATCGACCCTTCCGCCATTGATGCGGCCACCCTGCCGCTGGTGCCGGTGCTGCAAGGGGCGCTGGCCGCGGGCGATGACGGGGCGCTGCGGGCGATCATCGGGATCTTCGAGCAGGCGGGTTTTGCGGTGCGCGCCGCGCATGAGGTGGCGCCGGATTTGCTGATGGGTGAGGGCGTGCCGACGAAAGTGCAGCCGGGCGAGCTGGACAAGGCCGACGCGCTGCGCGGGGCGGAGATTGTCGCCGCGATGAGTGCCGCGGACATCGGCCAGTCCTGCGCCGTGCGGGGGCGGCAGGCGATTGCGGTGGAAAACATCTTTGGCACCGACTGGATGCTGGCCGCGCTGGCGCATCGGCCGGACGGGCAGGGCGGGCTGCTGTTCAAGGCGCCGAAACCGGCGCAGGACCGCCGCGCCGACCTGCCCGCCATCGGCGTTGCAACGGTGGAGGCTGCCGCCAGGGCCGGGCTTTCCGGCATCGTGCTGGAGGCGGGCGGGGTCATCGTGCTGGACCAGGCGGCGGTGATAGACGCCTGCGACCGGCTGGGGCTGTTCCTCTGGCTGCGCGCGGCATGAGCCTCAAGGTCTTCATCCTCGCAGGCGAGCCTTCGGGCGACCGGCTTGGCGGAGCCTTGATGCGGGGACTGCAGGACCTGGCGCCCGGCGTCTCCTTCGAGGGCGTCGGCGGGCCGATGATGGCCGCGCAGGGGCTCGCCTCGCGGTTTCCGATGGAAGAACTGTCGGTGATGGGCCTCGCCGAAGTGCTGCCCAAGTACCGCCACCTGAAGCGCCGCATCCGGGAGACTGCGGAAGCCGTGCTCAAGATGCAGCCGGATGTGCTGATCACCATCGACAGCCCGGATTTCTCGCTGCGGGTGGCCAAGCTGGTAAAGACCGCCAGCACGATCCGCACGGTGCATTACGTGGCGCCCTCGGTCTGGGCCTGGCGGCCGGGGCGGGCGGCAAAGATGGCAGGCGTCATCGACCATGTGCTGGCGCTGCTGCCGTTCGAGCCGCCCTATATGGAAGCGGCCGGGATGGAGTGCGATTTCGTCGGCCACCCGGTGGTGGCGGAGCCGCAGGCCACGCCGCAGGAGATCGCCCGGTTCCGCGTCGACTTCGGCCTGGCGGATGCGCCGTTCCTGCTGGTGCTGCCGGGCTCGCGCCGCACGGAAGTTTCGCGGCTGGCGCCGGTTTTTGGCGAGGCGGTGAAACCCTTCCTGAAGGCGCATCCCCGCTACAAGGTGGTGGTGCCTGCCGCGGAACCGGTGGCGGATCTGGTGAAGGAGCACTTGGGCCTCTGGCCGGGCAAGCCGGTCCTGCTGGACCCGCGCGCGCTGACGCCGGAGCTCGCCGCCGCGCACAAGCGCGCGGCTTTTGCCGGTGCGGATCTGGCGCTGGCGGCTTCGGGCACCGTCTCGCTGGAGCTGGCCGCGGCGGCGACTCCGATGGTGATCGCCTATGATTTCCAGTGGCTCACCTGGCAGGTCATGAAGCGCATGGCGCTCATCGACACGGTGACGCTGGTGAACTTGGTGAGCGAGACCCGCGTGGTGCCGGAATGCCTGGGGCCGGAATGCACGCCGGAGCGCATCGCCGCCCGGCTGGGCGAGGTGGCCCGGGCGCCACAGGCGCAGCAGGCGGCGATGGCGCTCACCATGGAGCGGCTGGGCCGGGACGGCGAGGCGCCTGGGCTGCGGGCGGCGGGGGCGGTGCTGGACCGGCTTGGCTGACCGCGCTCAGCCGCGGGATTTCGGCGCGGTTGTTATTGAGGAATGCGCGCCGCAGGCTTGGGCCTGCGGCGCGCGCCTTTCGGGGGCGCGGGCGCTGCGCGCCCGCGTGCGTCCCTGGCAATGGTGCCGCGGAACGCCGGGCGTCGCGTTTTCTTGTCAATTTGAAGAAATTCGCTGAGAGGCGCCTGAGGGTAGGACTGCCCTCAGGCGCCAATTCGATTTTGTTGGGGTTGGTCCGCGTCAAGGGCAGGCCGCGCCTTTGGGCGCGGAGGCTGCGCCTCCCTTGACCCGGAGCCGCGGCTGTTGTGCTCAGTAACCGCGCCAGATCCAGCCGCCGCCGAAGATGCGGCTGCCTTCGCTTGCATAGAACACGCAGGCCTGGCCGGGTGAGACGCCTTCCTCCGGGGTCAGCAGCTCTACCTCGGCTTCGGTTTCCGACAGCGGGCGGATGATCGCCTCGCGCGGGGGGCGGGTGGAGCGGACCTTGACCTTCAGGTGCCATTCGGTGCGGCTGGTGAAGGGGGCATCGCCCAGCCAGTTGATCTCGCGCACCGGGATCGTGCGGGTCGCGAGCATCTCCTTGGGGCCGACGACGACCTGCTGCTTGTCCACATCCAGGCGCACCACATAGAGCGGCTCGGAGAGGCCGCCGATGCCGAGGCCGCGGCGCTGGCCGATGGTGTAGTGAATGACGCCCTCGTGGCTGCCCAGCACCCGGCCGTCGGCATGCACGATCTCGCCCGGCTCCGCCGCACCGGGGCGCAGTTTCTCGATCACGGAGGCATAGTCGCCATCCGGCACGAAGCAGATGTCCTGGCTGTCGGGCTTGTCGGCCACTGCCAGCCCGTATTGCGCCGCCAGTTCGCGGGTGGCGTCTTTGGAGGGGAGATGGCCAAGCGGGAAGCGCAGGAAGCCCAGCTGCTCGGGCGTGGTGGAGAACAGGAAGTAGCTCTGGTCGCGATTCGCATCCTCGGCCGAATGCAGCTCCGGGCCCTTGGGGCCCATTTTGCGCTGGATGTAATGGCCGGTTGCCATGCAGTCGGCCTCGAGATCCTTGGCGGTCTCCAACAGGTCCTTGAACTTAACCCGCTCGTTGCAGCGGATGCAGGGCACCGGCGTGGCGCCGCCGAGGTAGCTGTCGGCAAACTCGTCGATCACTGCGTCCTTAAAAATGTTCTCATAATCCAGAACGTAATGCGGGAAGCCGCGCTCTTCGGCGACGCGGCGGGCATCGTGGATGTCGATGCCGGCACAGCAGGCCCCCTTCTTGGCCAGCGCCGCGCCGTGGTCGTAGAGCTGCAGCGTCACACCCACCACGTCATAGCCCTCCTCGGCCAGATGCGCGGCCACGACCGAGCTGTCGACGCCGCCGGACATGGCGACCACCACCCGGGTTTCCGAGGGCGGTTTGGCAAAGCCGAGCGAGTTGAGTGCGGTGTCTTGGTCCAGCGCCATGAGGCAGCTCCTAAGGCAAGGGGGCAGGCGCCGCAGAATATAGGAAAATCCTATGGACTCTCAAGGGGCGTGGTTCACGCGCCGTTAAGCCAGATCGGCGAAACCTGTGGGCGCATACGATAAAAAGACGGTCCGTAAAAGGATGAGACTATGTTCTTGAAGAAAGTTGACGGCCCGCGGGCGGTCACGCTGCCCGATGGCTCGATCATGACGCGCGCCGATCTGCCGCCGGAAACCACCAAGCGCTGGGTTGCCTCGCGCAAGGCAGCGGTGGTGCGCGGGGTGCTTTACGGGCTGATCCCGCAGACCGAGGCGCTGCGCCGCTACAGCCTGAGCGAGGAGGAGTTCCGCAGCTGGGTGTCTGCGGTCGCCGACCATGGCGAGGAGGCGCTCAAAACAACACGGCTCAAGCAATTCCGGCAGCCCTAGGCGCTTTTTACGGTGACGACCTTGAGTTGAATATGCGAATTAACCATTATGGTAACGGGCCATTAACTTTTTTCCAGCAGGGTTAACGAGACCTGAGGGAAACAGTGTACAGGCGGAGATAATAAATATGCGCATTCTTCTGGTTGAGGATGATCCCACCACAGCGAAAAGCATCGAACTGATGCTGACCCACGCCAACCTGAACGTCTATACCACGGATCTGGGGGAGGAAGGGATCGATCTGGCCAAGCTCTACGATTACGATCTGATCCTGCTGGATCTGGGGCTGCCGGACATGAACGGCCATGAAGTGCTGCGCCAGCTGCGCATGTCGCGGATCGAAACGCCGATCCTGATCCTGTCCGGTGCGGACGATACCGACAACAAGATCAAGGGGTTTGGCTTTGGTGCTGATGATTACCTGACCAAACCCTTCCACCGGGAGGAACTGGTGGCGCGTATTCACGCGATCATCCGCCGCTCCAAGGGCCATTCGCAATCGATCATCAAGACCGGCAAGATCTCGGTCAACCTCGACGCAAAGACGGTGGAGGCCGAAGGCAAGGCGGTGCATCTGACCGGCAAGGAATACCAGATGCTGGAGCTTCTGTCCTTGCGCAAGGGCACGACGCTGACCAAGGAGATGTTCCTCAACCATCTCTACGGCGGCATGGACGAGCCGGAACTGAAGATCATCGACGTTTTCATCTGCAAGTTGCGTAAGAAACTCAGCACCGCGACCAATGGCGAGAATTACATCGAAACTGTCTGGGGCCGGGGCTATGTGCTGCGCGACCCGCAGGAAGACCAGCTGCCGGACGGCCAGCGTCTCGCCGTTGGCGCCTGATCCGGGCCGCGGCTGACGCCGGTACTGCGGGGCCGTGATGCCCCGCAGGCCGGCCGCGGCCGCCGGGCCGGTCTGGGAGGCAAGACTGCGGGCGCGCCCGCTGCAAAGACCCGCCTGCGCGGGTCTTTTTCGTTTCTCCGCCGCTGGACGCGCCGGGCGCGGCGGCTTATCACCGTGCCAGGAACGAAAGGGGGCCGCGGGTGGCAGAAACATCACAGAACACCGCCGGGGGCAGCGCGGGCGAGGCGTTGCGCGCCGAATTTCTGGACCTGGAGGCGCAGCTGCGTGCGGCCGATACCGCCTATCACCGCGACGACCGTCCCGAAATCAGCGATGCCGAATATGATTCGCTGAAGCAGCGCTATCAGGCGCTGGCCGCGGCCCATCCGGACCTGCGCGCGATCGCCAGCCAGCTCGACAGTGTCGGCGCGCCGGCGGCGGCGGGGTTTGGCAAGGTCGCCCACGCGGTGCGGATGCTGTCGCTTGGCAACGCTTTTGAAGACGCGGACATCACCGATTTCGACCGCAGTATCCGCAAGTACCTCGGGCTTGAGGCCGCAGCCCCGCTGCACTACACCGCCGAGCCGAAAATCGACGGCCTGTCGCTTTCCTTGCGCTATGAGCAGGGCCGGCTGGTCCAGGCCGCGACCCGCGGCGACGGCAGCACCGGCGAGAATGTCACTGCCAATGCCCGCACCATCGCCAGCATTCCGCAGAGGCTTGAGGGCGCGCCGGAAGTCCTGGAGGTGCGCGGCGAGGTCTACATGAGCCATGCCGATTTCGAAGCGCTGAACGCGCGCCAGGCGGAGCGCGGCGGCAAGACCTTCGCCAATCCGCGCAATGCCGCAGCCGGCTCGCTGCGGCAGCTGGATGCGGAAACCACACGGGCGCGGCCTTTGCACTTTTTTGCCTACAGCTGGGGCGAATTGAGTGCACCCCTTGCGCAAACGCAGATGGAGGCGATTGCCCGGCTGCAGCAGCTGGGGTTCGAGACCAACCCGCTCACCGAACTTTGCTCTTCGGTCGGGGACATGATCCGCCGTTACCGCAGCATCGAGGCGCAGCGCGCAACGCTCGGCTATGACATCGACGGCGTGGTCTACAAGGTGAATGACCTCGGGCTGCAGGCGCGGCTGGGCTTCCGCTCCACCACGCCCCGCTGGGCGATCGCGCATAAGTTCCCGGCCGAGCTGGCCTGGACCCGGCTGGAGGCGATCGACATTCAGGTCGGCCGCACCGGCGCGCTCTCCCCGGTGGCACGGCTGACACCGGTGACGGTGGGCGGCGTGGTGGTCTC
Organism: Cribrihabitans pelagius; assembly: GCF_048820915.1. Taxonomy (NCBI): domain Bacteria; kingdom Pseudomonadati; phylum Pseudomonadota; class Alphaproteobacteria; order Rhodobacterales; family Paracoccaceae; genus Cribrihabitans; species Cribrihabitans pelagius. Next base: position 46,998 of record NZ_JBMERR010000005.1, read on the forward strand.
CAACGCGACCCTGCACAACGAGGATTACATAGCGGGGCGCGACTCCAAAGGTGAAGAGATCCGCGGCGGCAAGGATATCCGCATCGGCGACTGGGTGCAGATCTACCGGGCGGGGGACGTGATCCCCAAGGTCGCGGATGTCGATCTTTCGCAACGGCCCGCGGACGCTGCGCCCTACAACTTCCCGGAGACCTGCCCGGAATGCGGCAGCCCCGCGGTGCGGGAAGAGGGCGACGCGGTGCGGCGCTGTTCCGGCGGGATGATTTGCCCTGCGCAAGCGGTGGAAAAACTAAAGCATTTTGTCTCCCGTGCGGCGTTCGACATCGAGGGGCTGGGCGCCAAGCAAGTGGAGCAGTTCCACCAGGATGGCTGGGTCAAGGAGCCCTCGGATATCTTTGACCTGGAACGCAAATTCGGCTCCGGTATCCAGCAGCTGAAGAACCGCGAGGGCTGGGGCGAGAAATCCGCTGCAAGCCTGTTTGCCGCCATCGCGGAAAAGCGGCGCATTGAGCTTGCCCGGCTGATATTCGCGCTTGGCATCCGCCATGTGGGCGAGGTCGGTGCCCGCGATCTGGCGCTGCACTACCATTCCTGGGCCGCGCTGGCCGAGGCGATGGACCGTGCCCGCCCGGCGGCGCTGGCACATCGCGCCGCAGATGAGGCCGAGGAGGCAGAACGCACGGCGGCCGCCGGTGAAGGCCGCCGCGCCCGCATCGCCGACACCCGCGCCGCTGCCGTCGCCGCCTGCGAGGTGCCTGCGGAGGCCGCGGCCGCCTGGGCCGATCTGACCGGCGTTGACGGCATCGGCGCGGTGCTGGGTCTGTCGCTCTCGGACGCCTTTGCCAACGCGGATGAACGCGCGGCTTTTGACCGGCTGGTCGAGCGGCTCGATGACATCGTGCCGCCGGATGCACCTGCGGCGGGCAGTCCGGTGGCGGGGCTCACCGTGGTCTTTACCGGCAGCCTGGAGAAAATGACACGGGCCGAAGCCAAGGCGCGGGCGGAGGCGCTGGGGGCTAAGGTCTCGGGCTCGGTTTCAAAGAAGACCGATATCCTGGTGGCCGGGCCAGGCGCAGGCTCCAAGGCGGCAAAGGCGGCGGAGCTGGGCGTCCGGACGCTCGACGAGGACGAATGGCTGGAGCTGATCAGCGCGTCATGAGCGGCCGTCCGGAGATCCTGTTTCCGCTGTTTGCCGGGGCCGAGACCCTGCCGGGGATCGGTCCCAAGACCGTGCCCAATCTTGCGCAGATTGATATAGAAACGCCGCGTGATCTGTTGTTTTCGCTTCCTTATTCCGTCGTGGACAGGCGGCGGCGCGACACCGTCCGCGGGGCGGAGCTGCCTGCCGTTCTGACGGTGGAGGTGACCATCGGCCACCACCGCCCGGCGCGTAACCGGGGCGGCGCCTACCGTATCCACGTGGAGGATGCGGACGAGGAATTCCAGCTGGTCTTCTTCCACGGCCGCAGCCGCTATCTGGAGGCGCAGTTGCCGGAAGGGTCCCGCCGCGTGGTCTCGGGCAAGGTGGAGCTGTTCGACGGCATCGCCCAGATGGTGCACCCCGATCACATGCTGCCGCTGGCCGAAGCGGATGAGATCCCGCCGTTTGAACCGGTGTACCGCCTGACCAATGGCGTCACGCAGAAGACCATGTACAAGGCCGCGCAGGGGGCGCTGGCGCGGGCGCCGGAGCTGCCGGAGTGGATCGACCCGGCGCTGGCGGCGCGCAACGGCTGGCCCGCGTGGCACGAAGCGATCCACGCCGCGCACCACCCGCAAGGATCAGAGGACCTGGCGGCCGAAGCCCCGGCACGGGCGCGGCTTGCCTATGACGAGCTGTTTGCGCATCAGTTGACTCTGGCGCTTGCGCGGCAGACCGAGCGCAAGAGCCGCGGCATCCAGAGCCGGGCCAGCGGCCGGTTGCAGGCGCGGGTTCTGGAGGCGCTGCCGTACCGGCCGACCAATGCCCAAGCGCGCGCGATCGCGGAAATCAGCGCCGACATGGCGGCCCCCAAACGCATGAACCGGTTGTTGCAGGGGGACGTGGGTGCGGGGAAAACCCTGGTTGCTTTCATGGCCTTGCTGGTCGCTGTTGAAGCAGGCGGGCAGGGGGTGATGATGGCCCCGACCGAAATCCTCGCGCGTCAGCACCTGGAGGGGCTGAAACCTCTCGCCGAAGACGCGGGCGTGGTGCTGGAGCTGCTCACAGGGCGCGACAAGGGGGCTGAGCGCAGGGCCAAGCTGGCCGCTCTTGAACGCGGCGACATCCAGGTGCTCGTCGGCACCCATGCGGTGTTCCAGCAGGACGTGGCCTTCCGTGACCTGCGGCTTGCCATCGTCGACGAGCAGCACCGCTTTGGCGTGCGCCAGCGCATGGAACTGGCGGAGAAGGGCAAGGGTGCCGATGTCCTGGTGATGACCGCGACGCCGATCCCGCGCTCGCTGGCGCTGGCGCAATATGGCGATATGGATGTCTCGGTGCTGGATGAAAAGCCGCCGGGCCGGAAGCCGGTGAAGACTGCCGTCATCAGCACCGAGCGGATGCAGGAGGTGGTGGAGCACCTGCGGAAAGCCATCGCCGATGGGCGGCAGTGTTATTGGGTCTGCCCGCTGGTGGAGGAATCGGAGGTCATGGACCTGACCGCGGCGGGCGAGCGTTTCAAGCATCTGCGTGCTGCCTTGGGCGAAGGCACGGTGGGGCTGGTGCATGGCCAGATGCCGCCTGCCGAAAAGGATGCCGCGATGGCCGCCTTCCAGGCCGGGGAAACCAAGGTCCTGGTGGCGACCACGGTAATCGAGGTGGGGGTGAACGTGCCCAATGCCTCGATCATGGTGATCGAGCGGGCGGAGATCTTCGGGCTTGCGCAGCTGCATCAGCTCCGGGGCCGGGTCGGGCGCGGCAGTGCCGATTCGACCTGCCTCCTGATGTATCAGCCGCCGCTTACCGAAGGCGGCCGCAAGCGGCTGGAGGTTTTGCGCGAAACCGAGGACGGCTTCCGGATTTCTGAAACCGATTTGCAGATGCGCGGGGCGGGCGACATGATCGGCACTGCGCAATCCGGGCTGCCGCGGTTCCAGATCGCCGATCTCGAACGCCAGGCCGGGCTGATGGCTACGGCGCAAAGCGACGCGCGGGCTTTGCTTGCGTCCGACCCGGCGCTGGAGAGCGCGCGCGGCAAGGCGGCGCGGGTGCTCTTGTGGCTGATGAAGCAGGACCGGGCAATCCGTTTGATCTCAGTGGGATAGCGGCGGTGCGTTCGCGTCCTGCGCGGGTGTTCTCACGTGTGTTCGCAAATGTTCTCAAAAAGTTCTTTACAGGCGGAACGTAAAGTGAGAACAAAGGGGCAACAAAACAGCCAAAGAGCACATACCCTGACAGATTGGAGGCCCGAGCCATGATGACGCAGATCAAGACCGCCCTGCAAAATGCCGAAGCAACCCTGCTGGAGGACGCCATTGGCGCCGCAGCCTTGATGGTGATGCTGGTCGCGGCGCTGCATCTGCCCGGAGTCTTCTGACCCAGCTTTTTTCGAATTGCGCGTGCCGTGCCGGGCCGGCCCTTTCCTGTCCCGGAATGCCTCGGGGGTCATCCGCCTGTCCCGATCCCTTTTTGGATTTACCCAAGATCCAGCCGGCCGGTCCGGATCCCGCACGCCACGCGCATGACTGCCGCCGCCATCCCTGCCCGGATGCGCGGCGGTTTTTTCTGCAAGGTGTTCCCCGGCGGAGCGCAACAGATAACGCTGGCGGTCTTCGGCCTTGTCCCGCGCGTGGGTAATCCGGATTAGGATGCTAGAGGGAAAGGCTCAGGCGCATTTGGCCTTGGCGGCGGTCTGCATGGCTTCCAGCGTCGCCTCCAGCGCCAGCATGATCGAGGCGTGGCGGTTCTTGAACTCGGCTGCGGGCTGCAGCACTTCAAGACCGTCAAACGGCGCCTGCGGCACCGGGCCGCCTTGCGTCAGCATCGCCTTCAACTCATTGCGCGCGGTCTCGATCTCTGCAAGCGTGCGCCCGATCACATTGGCGCCGACCACAGCGGCAGAGGCCTGACCCAGGGCGCAGGCCTTGACGTCCTGGCCGAAGGCGGCGATGCGGCCATCCTCGAGTGTCACGTCCACCGTCACGGTGGAGCCGCACAGCGGCGAGCGTTTCTTGACGCTGGCGCCAGGGTCGGAAAGCCGGGCCTGATGCGGGATCTCGGCCGCCAGCGCAAGGATGCGGGTGGAATAGAGCTTTATGAGATCACTTTCGCCAGACATGGCTCCCCCGGGCTTTCCCTGCTGCGTGGTTCCCCATACATAAGGGGCCGAGTTCCAGATGCAAAAGGTTTTTGACATGTCCTTTGATCCCGCCAGCCTGAAATACGACGCGGGCGGCCTTATCCCCTGCATCGCCCAGGACGAGAGCTCCGGCGAGGTGCTGATGATGGCCTGGATGAATGCCGACGCGGTGGCGCGCACGCTGGAGAGCGGCCGCGTCACCTATTGGTCGCGCTCGCGCCAGGCGTTCTGGGTCAAGGGCGAGAGCTCGGGCCATGTGCAGGCGCTGGTGGACCTGCGGCTGGACTGCGACCGCGACTGCCTGCTCGCGATTGTGCGCCAGTCCGGGCCGGCCTGCCACACCAACCGGCGCAGCTGTTTCTACACCGCGGTGCGGGACGGGGAAGAGACCGAGCTGATGCAGCCGATGGTCTGACCGCCGCAAGGGGGACGGCCCTGGCGGGCCGTGCCTCCGGCGGGGGTATTTTGAGTCAGAAAGTGGCGGCGGCGGCGCGTCTTGAGCGATCGGCGGCTCTTCGGGACCGGCCGCGGCAGGGTGTTTTCAGCCAGAAAGTGGCGGCAAATCCAGCATTTGGCGCAGATCCTCCGGCGTTGCGCCGTCGGCGCGGTATTTGGCGATGGCGCGGGCATCGTCGCGCTTTGCCAGGCGCTTGCCCGCTTCGTCGCGGATCAGGCGGTGGTGATGGTAGACGGGCGTGGGCAGGTGCAGGAGCGCTTGCAGCAGCACGTGGATCTGCGTGGCATCAAACAGGTCGGCGCCGCGGACCACATGGGTGATCTCCTGGCCGGCATCGTCGACGACCACCGAAAGGTGGTAGGAGCTGCCCATGGTGCGGCGCACCAGGATGATGTCGCCCACCGTCTCATTCAGCTGCGCGGGGCTCGGGGGATGCACGCCCGCAAAGGCGCTGCCGGTTTCGGAAAAGCTGCGCAGCTCCGCGGCTGCCACAGCCTTTGCCATATTGAGCCGGATCACGTCGCCGTCCGTGGCCTCGGCCAGCGGGCGGGTGCGGCAGGTGCCGGGGTAGATGCGGCCGTCGGGGCCGAATCGCGGCACGCCCTCCTGCGGCGCGCCGGCGGCGGCTTCGATATCGGCGCGGTTGCATCGGCAGGGGTAGGTGAGGCCCATTTCCGAGAGGCGGGCAAGTGCTGTGCGGTAGTGCGGCAGGCGGTCCGACTGGCGCATCACCGGCGCGGGCCAGCGGAGGCCGAGCCAGGCGAGGTCCCGGTAGATCTGGGCTTCCCAGGCGGGGCGGGCGCGGGATTGGTCGATATCCTCGATGCGCAGGAGGAACTGCCCGCCCGCCTGGGCCGCCATGTCCTGCGCCAGAAGCGCGGAATAGGCATGGCCCAGGTGCAGCGGTCCGGTTGGAGACGGCGCGAAGCGGGTGGTGAATGTCACGCCTTCTCAATCACGTAGACGGTGGACTTGAGGTTGATGCCGGGCAAGTGTTCGCCGTGATGGCGGAACAGCAGCCGCGCGGCGGAGCAGTCCAGCCAGTCGTTCAGCTTGCCGGTATAGGCGCGGTCTTCGAGCGCGTGGTCGTTGTAGGAGAAGGCAAACAATCCGCCGCGGGAAAGGCTGCGCATGATCACGTCGAAGGTGACGGGCGGCGCCGCGCCGGTGCCGAGCACGCCGCAGCCCACGATGGCGCGGTAGCTGCCCGGGGCGACCGGGGCCTTGTCCTTGAGGTCGAGCAGGTCAAGTTTCCGGTAGACGCCTTTTCCGCGGGCGCGGTCCAGCATCGCGGGCGAGGGGTCGAGCCCGTCGATCACCTGGTAGCCCGCGGCGCGCAGGGCAAGCCCCGCCAGCCCGGTGCCGCAGCCGTAGTCGAGCACAGGCGCCTCCGGTTCAGGCAAGTGTTTCCAGAGCGCCGCCGCGATCCGGGCGGGAGTGGCATAGCCGCTCTCGCCGATCTCCTCCTCGTAAGAGGCGGCCCAGCTCTCATAGAGCTCGCGAATGGCATTGGGGTCCTTGGCCCCGAAGATGCGGTCGAGAAATTTGTCTCCCATAAGCGTATCTTAACCGGGCCGCCGGGGGGGCGTCTATGAAAACTTGCCAAGCCAAGTGGTCCAGGCGTCCTTGGCCCGGTCTGTATAGGCCTTGTAGCGGTCCTTGCGGCCGCGGCGGCCGCCCTTCAGGCCCTCGGCCGGGCGGAACAGGCCGAAGTTCACGTTCATCGGCTGGAAGGTCTTGGCCTCGGCGCCGCCGGTGATGTGGTGGATGAGCGCGCCCATGGCGCTGTCCTGCGGTACCGCGGGCAGCTCCTGGCCGAGGATTTCTGCCGCGGCGAAACGGCCTGCGAGCAGCCCCATGGCAGCGCTTTCCACGTAGCCTTCGACGCCGGTGATCTGGCCTGCAAAGCGGATGTTGGGCTTTTGTTTCAGCCGCATCTGCGCATCCAGCAGGGTGGGCGAGTTGATGAAGGTATTGCGATGGATACCGCCAAGGCGGGCGAAGCTTGCGTTTTCCAGCCCCGGGATCATCCGGAAGACCTCGGCCTGGGCGCCGTATTTCATCTTGGTCTGGAAGCCGACGATGTTGAACAGCGTGCCCAGCGCGTTGTCGCGGCGCAGCTGGACGACGGCGTAGGCTTTTTCGTCCGGCTTGTGCGGGTTGGTGAGGCCGACCGGCTTCATCGGGCCGTGGCGCAGGGTTTCGCGGCCGCGTTCGGCCATCACTTCGATCGGCAGGCAGCCGTCGAAATACTGGGTGGGATTGGGGGCAGACGACTCCTCGCCTTCGTGGAATTCGGTCTTGTCCGCGGCCAGCAGGGCATCGATGAATGCTTCGTACTGGTCCTTCGTCATCGGGCAGTTGAGGTAGGCGGTGCGCTCTTCCTCGGTCTCGCCCTTGTCGTAGCGGGACTGCATCCAGGCCTGGGACATGTCGATGCTGTCGGCATAGACGATGGGCGCGATGGCGTCGAAGAAAGCCAGCGCCTCAGCGCCGGTCTCGGCCCGGATTGCCTGGCCCAATTCGGGCGATGTCAGCGGGCCGGTGGCAAAGATCCAGTGGCCGTCTTCGGGCAGGCGGGTGATCTCCCCGTAGGAAACTTCGACATTGGGGTGCCCCTTCAGTTTGGCCGTCACGGTTTCGGCGAAGGGGTCGCGGTCGACGGCCAGCGCGCCGCCTGCGGGCAGGCGGTGCTCATCGGCAGTGGCCATAATCAGGCCGTTTGCCTGGCGCATCTCCCAGTGCAGCAGGCCCACCGCATTCTGCTCGTCGTCATCCGAGCGGAAGGAGTTGGAGCAGACCATCTCGCCGAGGTTGCCGGTCTGATGGGCAAAAGTTTCCACCTTGGGGCGCATCTCGTGGATGACCACTTTGACGCCCATGTTGGCCGCCTGCCAGGCGGCTTCGGAGCCGGCCATGCCGCCGCCGACGATATGCAATGTCTGTGTCATGCGCTGCACATAGGGCAGGGGCGGTGCCGGTGCAATATGCGGCGGGAAATGGCGGCGGGTGTGCCGGGCCGCAGCCGGCATCATGCGCGCCGCAAGCAGGCTGGTCTGCCGGATCACGTCATTTGCTGGTCCGGGGGGATTTGGGGCCGCCGCTTGCGGAATGCCGCGCCGGTGAGAGAGAACCGGCGTTGGAGGGACCTTCGCAAGCGGCGGCCCAAATTGCGCAGGCCGCGGTGAGAGGCGGGCCTTGCTCAATCTTTGCCATCTTTGCGCCTTTATTGAAAGGCGCCGTATGGAAACAATAAACGCCGAAAGGTAAACAAAGGCTAAAATTTTCCAGAAATTTTCAGGAGTGTCCGGAGGGCGATTTAGATGCCCGGGCGCGGAACCAGGCCGCAAGGCCGCCGCGCATCGCCGGCGCGCCCCCGCGCGGCGGCGATTTGGCTGGGGCTGGGCGTGTCCTCGAGAGGGTCTACGGACTTGGCCGGCATAAACTGCCAGCCACTCCCGACCGCATCGCCTCCGCGCGCGCCGGCAATGCGCGTCTATCCGTTCGGGCTTTAGCCGTCCTGCCAGTCGGGTTTGCGCTTTTCCAGGAAGGCCGCCATACCCTCGATGGTGTCGCGGTAGAGAAGGTTCTCCACGATCACTTCGCTGGTATGGGCATAGGCCTCGTCAAGCGGCAGCTGCAGCTGTTCGTAGAAGGCCTGCTTGCCGATCTTCACCGCGGCGCCAAGCTTGGCGGCGATGGTTTCGGCCAGGCGCGTGGTCTCATCCTCCAGGTCCCCGGCGGGAACAGCGCGGTTCACCAGGCCGAGTTCGGCGGCGCGGGCGGCGCTGATGAACTCCCCGGTGGTAAGCAGCTCAAACGCCTGCTTGCGCGGGATGTTGCGCGAAAGCGCCACCATCGGGGTGGAGCAGAACAGGCCGATGCTGACGCCATTGACGCCGAATTTCGTGCCCTCGGCGGCCACGGCCAGATCGCAGGAAGCGACCAGCTGGCAGCCCGCGGCGGTGGCGATGCCGTGGACCTGGGCGATCACCGGCTGCGGCAGTTTCTGCAGGCCCGTCATCACCGCTGTGCAGCGGGCGAACAGGTCCTGGAAATAGGCCTTTCCGCCGTCCTCATTCGCGCGGCCGGCGGTCATTTGCCTGATGTCATGGCCCGCGCAGAAGCCCTTGCCCGCGCCCGAAAGCACCACAACCTTGATCGTGCGGTCTTCGCTCAGCGCATTGATCTGCTCGTGCAGCGCGGCCAGCATCTCGTCCGAGAGCGCGTTCAGCCGCTCGGGCGCGTTCATGGTCAGCCGGGCAATGGCGCCGGTGTCGTGACGTTTCAGAATTGTCATCTTGCTCTCCTCCCGAAGCTTGGGGCAACTCTATGCGCGGCAGGGAGAAAGGAAAAGCATGGCACTTGCATTCGACCGGGACGGGCTGGGCGCTTACCTCAAGGAGATTTTCCCGCAGGTGGCGGAGGATTTTGCCATCGACGCGCTGGACGAAAGCCGTCTGAGGATGCGGCTTTTGACGGCAGAGCGGCATCTGCGGCCGGGCGGCACCGTGTCGGGGCCGTCGATGTTTGCGCTGGCGGATTGCGCGATCTATGCGCTGATCCTGTCGCGGCTTGGGCCGGAGGCGCTGGCGGTGACCACCAATTGCTCGCTCGACTTCATGCGCAAGCCGGCGGCCGGCGCGGATGTGGTTGCCGAGGCGCGGCTGCTGAAGCTGGGCCGGGTGCTCGCCGTCGCCGATGTGCTGATGTATTCCGACGGCCAGGACGAGCCTGTGGCGCGCGCCTCGATGACCTATTCGATCCCGCCCAAGCGGTAGGCGCGGGCAGGCCTGCGGCAGGGGCAAGCCGCTTGCAAGCGGCTTGGCCTGCGCCGCGGGCGTCAGAGCGCCCGGGCGAGCGGCTGGCCCAGCTTCACCAGGGTCTCGCGGCCCTTGGCGCTGTTGGCCGCCAGATCCTCGGAAAATTGGACGCGGCCCGGTTCAAAGACCACGACCACGGTCGAGCCGCCGAACTTGAAGTAGCCCTTTTCCTCCATCTTCGCGACCGTGCCCTCGGTCCTTGTGTTGACGATGCTGCCCACCCCGAAGGCGCCGACTTCGACAAAGGCGTAGGCGCCGCAGGCGTCGCTCTCGATCAGCGTCCAGCTGCGCTTGTTCTCGCCAAAGACATCCGGGCCTGCACCCAGCGCGATCGGATTCACCGAATGCAGCGCGCCGCCGATGTCCTCTGCGGCCGTGATCCGGCCTGCGGCGGGGAAGTGATAGCGGTGGTAGTCGGCCGGGCACAGCCGCACGATGGCGAGCGCGCCGCCGAAGAACCGCTCCGCAATCCCCGGCAGCATGGTGCGCACGGACATCGGGTGGCCCTTCACGGGCACGAATGTGTCTTCGTCCAGCTGCGGGAAGACCAGTACCCGGCCGTCGGCGGGGGAGACGATGTCTTGCGGATCGGTGCTGAAGGGGCGCACTTCGGGCTTCAGGCGGCGGATGAAGAAATCGTTGAAGCTTTTGAAGCTCTTGGCCGGGGCGGCGGCTTCGCTCATGTCGATCTTCAGCTCCTCAACCACCTTGGCAATTTTGCCCTTGGAGAGGCCCGAGTCGAACCAGGCGCCCATCAGGCGGCTGATGAGGGCGGAGCGGAACAAGAGCTTTTCAATCGGCTTTGCGCCGGCGGTCTGATAGGCCCAGCGGATCCATTTCTCGCCAAGGACGGCTTCCTCGAAGGTCTCGCCGGTCTCGCGGTCAACAACAAGGATGGGGTCGTGCTGCATCTGGTCCGCCGCCTTTGGTTTCGTTCCGCTGCGGGTAGCAAGAAGCGGCGGGCAGGCCAAGGGCGGAATTGGCTTGCAGCAGAAGGGCCGTGACGATCCGAGGCACCGGGTGCGCAAGGCGTCCGGACGGATATCCTTGGAGGAGAAATGAAAAAGGGGGCCGCGGCCCCCTGTCTCCGGTGTTCCTTACGGGAACAGCTTCTTCACGTAGTTCGGCAAGGCAAAGGCGGCCTTGTGAACCTCCGGGTTGTAATAGCCGGTGTCGATTCCGGCGGCGGCAAAGCGGGTTTCCAGGTCCTCAAGGCTCACGTTGCGGGCCTTGCCGGACAGGCTGCCCCAGCCAAAGGCCATCGGCCCGCCTGCGTAAGTCGGCACGGTCGCCAGGTAGCAGGAGGCGTCGGCAAACAGCGCCTGGAAGGCCCGCAGCGTGCCGGTCAGCTCATCGCCCTGCATGAACGGCACGCCGTTCTGCGTCACGATGATGCCGTCCTCGGTCAGCGAGCGCGCCGCGTGGCCATAGAAGGTGTCGGTGAACAGCACTTCGCCCGGCCCGATCGGATCGGTCGAATCGACGATGATCACGTCGAACTTCTCGGTGTTCTCTTTCATGAAGAGCGCACCGTCGTTGATCACCAGGTTCAGGCGCGGATCGTCAAAGGCGCCTTCGCTCAGCATCGGCAGGTATTCTTTGGAGAAATCCACCACGCCGCCGTCGATTTCCACCATCGTGACATGCTCGACCGACTGATGCCGCAGCGCCTCGCGGGCCATGCCGCCGTCGCCGCCGCCGATGATCAGCACGCGTTTAGCATTGCCATGCGCCAGGATCGGCACATGGGTCAGCATCTCGTGGTAGATGAAGTTGTCGCCTTCGGTGGTCTGCACCACGTCGTCCAGCGTCAGGATGCGGCCGAACTGGCCGTTCTGGAACACCTTCAGGCGCTGGTGCGCGGTGTTGCTGTCATAGAGCATCTCGTCCACGCGCAAACGCTGGGCGTAATGCGCGTGCAGGCTCTCGGTGACCCACTCATGCTTGACGGCATCGCTCATGCCGCGACCTCCTTGGCGATCAGCTCCTCCCCGCGCAGCAGCTCGCGCACTTCCACCATATCGGTGTTGAACGCCTCTTTCAGCACTCCGACGGCCTTCCACGGCTCGGCATCGCCGCACATGAAGACGTCAAAGGCGCCATAGCCGATTTCCGGCCAGGTGTGCACCGAGATATGGCTTTCGGCCAGCACGGCCACGCCGGAGACGCCCTGGGGCGAAAACTTGTGGGTGTGGATGTGCAGCAGCGTGGCGCCGCAGACGTCCACGCAGTCGCGGAACGCCTTCTGGATGCGCGCTTCGCAGTCCAGCCCGGTGCCCTTCATCACCTCGATGATCAGGTGGGTGCCGGCAAAGACCTTGCCATCCTTGCGGATGAAGTGATCCTCGCGGTCGGACTCCACAATAGCGTCGATGTTCGCAGTGGTCACACCGCGGTCGGTATCTTCCTCATGGGCGCCTGTCTCCAGACCGATCCCCAGTTGGAAGAGGTTGGCGTCTGTCATGGCGCTCCCCTTCGTTCCAGTAGATGACAATCCAGCCGGCCCTTAGCGCCCCCCCGGATAAGAGTCCGGGGTTGGGATCGGTACCGAAAGTGATGGGGCATTTAGGGACGTGGGCAGATTCGATCAACCATAAATTTCCGCATAGCGGCTACCCGCTTGAAGTGCGGGCAGAAAAAAAGGAGCGCCGGTCGGGCACGTCTTCCGCGCGGAGCAAGGCCGAAGGCCGACGCGCGCCTGCGCGGCGCGGCGTTCCGCTTGCAGGCGGCCGCTTTTCCGCAGCGCAGACAAAAAAAGACCGGGGACAAGCCCCGGCCGTGAAGTGGTTCCTTTGCCCGGGGATCAAGGGCGCCAGAACGGAAGAGTGGCTTCATAACGGGCGTCCATGCGGCTCAGCCCGATGTCCTTCAGTTGCGCGTCCGTCAGCCGGTGCAGATGTTTGCGGGTGCGGTGGCGCAGGCTCCACTTGGTTACTGAAGCCGCAAAAACGATGGCCCATCGCGCCAGCGCCGGCAGGGCCGGGCGGCTGCTGAGGTAGATCATATGGGGATTTGCCGTCTGCGTCATCTGTGCCATGGGAGATATCCTGTTATTGTATCAATACAATCCTATTGCGTTGCTGCCATTTTTTGATACAAAAAGTGGAACACTTTGTCCAAGGGTGGATTGTAATGGGTACAATTTGGCCGCAGAGCCTCAGCGGGGCCAAAGGCCCCAAGTACAAAAAGGTGGCCGACACCATCCGCAGCGCGGTCGAGGCGGGCAGCCTCAGCGCCGGTGTGAAACTGCCGCCTGTGCGGGACTTGGCCTATCAACTGAACATCACTCCCGGAACTGTGGCGCGGGCCTATTCCATCCTCACCGACGAAGGCGTGCTGGAAGCCGAGGTCGGGCGCGGGACCTTCGTAGCAGAGAAGAAGACACCGGTGCCCGATGACGTTTGGTCGCGGCAGCTGCATTTGCTGGAGGCGAAGGATCCCAACTCGGTGAGCCTGTTCAGTCCGCGCATTGCCGACATGGGGCAGGTGGCGGCGGTGCGCGAGGCGCTGCACAGGGTGGCGGAAGGGGAGGCCCCGGGGTTTCTGAACTACCCGACCCGGGACGCCTACCGCCCGGTGCGCCAGGCGGCAGCGGACTGGCTGATGAACTCGGCCGTGGGGCCGGTCGGGGAAAGCGACGTGGTGCTGACCCATGGCGGCCAGAACGGGCTGATCGTGGTGCTGCAGACCATCCTCAAGGAGCAGCAGCCTGTGGTGATGGTGGAGGACCTCTCCTATGCCGGCTTCCGCCGCGCCGCCGACCTGGTGCGGGCGCAGGTGGCGGAGGTGGCGATGGACCAGCACGGCGTGCGGCCGGATTCGATGGAGCTGGCGATCCGCAAGACCGGGGCCTCGGTGCTGTGCACCAGCGCCGAGGTGCACAATCCCACCGGGCTGTTCACGCCGCTGGAGCGGCGCAAGGAGCTCGTTGCGGTGGCGCGCCGCCACGGGGTGCAGATCATCGAGGACGATTGCTACCGGCTGGGCGAGGCGCGGGCGCCCGGTTACCGGGCGCTGGCGCCGGAGCTGTCGTGGCATATTTCCTCGCTGTCGAAGATCCTGACGCCCGCGCTGCGCATCGGGTTTGCCCTGGCTCCGGAGGGGCGCGGCGCGGATCTGCGGCGGGCGGCGGAACATGGCTATTTCGGGCTTGCCTTTCCGCTGGCCGAGCTCGCCCGCATCCTGCTCAGCGATCCGCGCCTGCCGGGGCTGATCGCCGCGGTGCGCGAGGAAATGGCACGTTATGTGCGGGTGGCGGTCAATGTGCTTGGCGCCTTTGACCTGACCTGGAACCCGGAGGTGCCCTTTGTCTGGCTGAAGCTGCCGCATGGCTGGCGCGCCGCCGCCTTCACCCGCGCGGCGGAAGCGCAGGGAGTGCAGATCCGTTCGGCCGATGAGTTCGCCCTGCGCGACGGCCGCGCCCCCAACGCGGTGCGCATCGCGGTCAACGGCCATGTGCCGCTCAAACGCTTCGAGGAGGCGATGCTGCGGCTGCGCGCGCTGTTGGACAACCCGCCCGAGCAGATCAGCGTGTGATTTTGTGGGGTATTATTATACCTAAATTGTAAGTGTATGAAATAGCTTGATTTAATCCCGTTTGGACCTGTTGACGCGGCCCTGCGATGCCCGTAAACCCCCTCCATCGCATTCAGGCAGGTCCGCAGCGGATTCTGCCTTCACGACAAACAGGATTGACCTGCCATGAAAACCTTCTCTGCTACTCCGGCAGACATCGAGAAGAAGTGGATCCTGATCGACGCCGAGGGCGTTGTTCTGGGCCGCCTTGCCTCGATCGTCGCCATGCGTCTGCGTGGCAAGCACAAAGCGTCCTTCACTCCGCATATGGACATGGGCGATAACGTCATCATCATCAACGCCGACAAGGTGCAGATGACCGGCAAGAAGCGCGACGAGCACTTCTACTGGCACACCGGCCACCCGGGCGGCATCAAGTCCCGCACCAAGCAGCAGATCCTGGAAGGCGCGCACCCCGAGCGCGTTGTCATCCAGGCCGTCAAGCGCATGCTGCCGGGCAACCGCCTGAGCCGTCAGGTGATGACCAATCTGCGTGTCTATGCAGGTGCCGAGCACCCGCATGAAGCCCAGAGCCCCGAAGTTCTGGATGTGAAATCCATGAACAAGAAAAACACCCGGAGCTGATATCGATGGCTGATCAGATCAACACTCTCGAAGAGCTGGGCGCAGTTGCAGGCGTGGAAGCTGTCGCGGAAGAAACCATCGCACGTGAGCCGGTTCGTGACGAACTTGGCCGTGCCTATGCCACCGGCAAGCGTAAAGACGCCGTTGCCCGTGTCTGGATCAAGCCGGGCTCCGGCAAGGTCGAGGTGAACGGCAAGGAAATCAACAAGTACTTCGCCCGTCCGGTGCTGCAGATGATCCTGCGCCAGCCGTTCCAGGTAGCCGGTGTCGAAGACCAGTTCGACGTCTACGCCACCGTCAAGGGCGGCGGCCTGTCCGGTCAGGCCGGCGCGGTCAAGCACGGCATCTCCAAGGCTCTGCAGCTCTATGATCCCGCCCTGCGCGGCGCGCTGAAAGCGGCAGGCTTCCTGACCCGCGACAGCCGCGTGGTGGAACGGAAGAAATACGGCAAGGCCAAAGCCCGCCGCTCCTTCCAGTTCTCCAAGCGTTAAGCTTCAGGACACGTATTTTGGGAAAAGGCCGCCGCTTTGGCGGCCTTTTTCTTTGCCCGCAGCGCCAAGGCCGGCGCCGGCGTTAACTTTTGCGCCGAATTGGCGTAGCATGGCACACACCGTTTCCTTTCAACAGGACGGCCGCCATGCCCCAGACCATCTATGAAAAATACGGCGGCTTCAGCGCCATCAGCCGCGTGGTGATGACCTTCTACGAGCTGGCGCTCGAGTCGGATCAGATCGGCGGCTACTTCGAAGACGTCGACATGCCGCGGCTGATCGACCATCAGACCAAGTTCATCTCCTCGCTATTGGGCGGGCCCGCGTCCTTCAGCGATGCCCGGCTGGAGACGGTGCACCGGGCGCTGGGGATCAGCCATGCCGATTTCGACGAGATGGCGGCGCTCCTGCGCGAGGCGCTGGCGCAGCATGGCGTGTCCGAGCCGGACATCCGCCAGACGCTGGCCGCGATCGAATCCAAGCGCGGCCTCATCGTCGCCCGGTCCGCGGCATGAGCCTTGCTGCGATCAACGAACAGCTCTTGCGGGCGATCGGAGTGGGGGTGGCGGTGGTGCGCGCCTCCGACCTCGGCTTTGTCTTTCATAACCAGCCCTTTGCCGAGTGGTTCGGCACACCCGCCCCGGACGCGGTGCTGACCGGGGTGATCGAGGGGCTGGACCCGGCACAGCTTGGCCCCTTGTGCAGCGACGGGCTGCGCTACTCGGCGGAGCTGAAGATCAAACGCAAGCGGCGCACGCTGGTGTTTGCGGTGAACATCTCGCTGGCGCGCCAGCTGGAGGAGCCGCTCCTGGTGGTGGAATGCCAGAACATCACCCGCATCCGCGAGCTGGAAAGCATGATCGACAGCTATTCAGCGATGGTGGAACGCAACACCCGCGAGCTGGAGCGCGAGAAGGAGCGGGTGGAACGGCTGCTGCTCAACCTGATGCCGCGGCAGGTCTACGAGGAGTTCAAGACCTTCGGCGTGGTCACTCCGCAGCTCTACCCCAATGTCTCGGTGGTGATGCTGGACTTCGTCGATTTCACCGATTTCGCTTCCCGCACCGATCCGACGGTGACGCTGGGCGAGCTCAACGACATCTTCACCGCCTTCGACCGCATTGTCGAGCAATACGGCTGCGAGCGGATCAAGACCATTGGCGACGCCTATCTGGCGGTGGCGGGCATGCCGGAGCCAGTACCCGAACACGCCACCGCGGTGGCCCATTGCGCGATCCGCTTCCTGCGCTACCTGGAGCGGCGCAACGAGAGCCATCAGCACAAGTGGCAGGCGCGGATCGGGCTGGGCAGCGGAACGGCGGTGGGTTCGGTGGTGGGTATCCAGAAGTATGTCTATGACGTCTTCGGCCCGGCGGTGAACCTGGCGTCGCGGCTGCAGGTCTTTGCCCGGCCGATGAAGATCGTGGCACCCGAGGCAATGAAAGCGGCGCTGTCGGAGGAGTTCCATGTCGCCGACCTCGGCCCCGAGGAGATCAAGGGTATTGGCGAGGTCCGGCTGGTGAGCGTGGAGGCCGAGCTGGGCACCCCGCAGCACACGGCCCGGTTCTGAGCGCCGGCCCGGCCGCACGCGCCGGCCCACGGCGTTTGCAAACGCCGTGGCGCTTGCCTCAGCTGTCGGGCGCGATCAGCCCCAGCCCGCGCAGGTAGATGCCGATGCCGCTTTCCAAGAGATCCTCGGGCGGGAAGGGCGAGGTGGCGCCGGGGGTGTTGCGGGCATAAAGCTCCACCACGCCGTGGCTCATCGCCAGGATATGGGCCGAGAACATCGAGGCGGGCGGGCGTTTTTCTTCCGGAATATGGCGGCTGAGATCGGCGGCGGCGCGTTCCAGGATGCGGCGGGCGCGGGCCGCGGCTTCGGCCAGTTCGGGCGTGCGGTTGACCGAGATGCCGCTTTCGAACATCGCGATGTAATGGCCCGGGTGCTTGCGGGCAAAGGCGAGATAGGCCCGGCCCGTCGCCTCGAACGCCGCGAGCGCTGCGGGCTGGTACTTGTCGTAGGCGTGCTGCATCAGGTCGGCAAACATCAGATAGCCCTGGCGCGCGGCCTCGGCGATCAGGTCCTCGCGGCCCTCGAAATGGCGGTAGACCGCGGCCGGCGTGACGCCCGCCTGCTTGGCTGCCTGCGACAGGGTGAAGCCGGCCGGGCCCTTGGCTTCGATCAGTTGCAGTGCTGCCTCCACCAGCGCCTGGCGCAGGTTGCCGTGGTGATAGCCGCGCTTAGGCATCCCAGATGTCCGGCCCGCCGCAGATACTTCCGTCAAGCGGCCCGATGGCCTGCGCGTCCTTGCCTGCGTAGCCCACCGCGTGCAGCACCCGCCGGATGGCTGCAAGGCGGGCGCGGCGCTTGTCGTCGGAGCGGATCACAGTCCAGGGCGCCTCGCCCGAGTGGCTGCGCACGAAAGTTTCGGCGATGGCGTCGGTATAGGCGTCCCATTTCTCCAGGCCCTGCACGTCGATGGTGCTGAGCTTCCAGTGTTTCAGCGGGTCGCGCTCCCGCGACAGGAAGCGGCGCAGCTGCTCGGCGCGTCCGACGTTGAGCCAGAGCTTGAACAGCTGGATGCCGTCCTCGGCCAGCGCCTGCTCGAAACCGGTGACCTGGTGAAAGAAACGCTCGCGCTCGGCCTCGGTGCAGAATCCGAACACCTTCTCCACCACCGCGCGGTTGTACCAGCTGCGGTCAAAGAACACGATCTCCCCGGCCGAGGGAAGGTGCTTGATATATCGTTGGAAATACCATTGCGTGCGCTCTTCTTCGCTGGGTTTTCCCAGCGCCACGGTGCGGGCGCCGCGCGGGTTCAGGTTTTCGCGGAAGCGCTTGATGGTGCCGCCCTTGCCGGCCGCGTCGCGGCCCTCGAAGACGATGGCGATGCGCTGGCCGCTGGCCTTGACGCCCGCCTGCATCTTGACCAATTCGATCTGCAGCGCCTCCATCGAGCGCTCGTAGCCCTTGCGGTCCATCCGCTCCGAATAGGGGTAGCCGGGGCTGGGAATCTCGCCCTTTTCCTTATCGCGCAGAGCGGTGCGCACGTCCTCGGGGGCGCCGCTGGCGGCAAAGGCGCTGATCGCTCCGTCAAATGGCAGCTGCATGTAAAACTCCCCTTGGCTCAATTCCTTATACGGGCGCTTGTGCGGAAGCGCAGTATGGAATGTGAATCCTTTTAACGCAAACCGGCCCGGGCAGGCGGTCTCAATCCAGGCTGGCTTGGCGCAGGCCCGCGCGGGCGGCGGCGCGGTGGACCGCGGCGACAACTTCGCCGGTGGCGGCCTGATGCGGCATGTGGCCGATGCCGTCGAGCAGGGTGAGCCGGGCGGAGGGCACGTCGCGCACCAGTTTCTCGGCGTGCAGCGATACGGCCACCGTGGTGTCGGCGCTGCCGTGCACAATCTCCACCGGCAGGGTGAGTTTGCGGTAGTGCGGCGCCAGCGCCTCGATCTCTGACAGAAGGTTGGCGCGCTGCAAGGCATTGGCGCGCAGCGTCTTGCGCCGCAGGGTGAGGCCGGGGCCGAAATGCTCGGCGTAGCCCTCCGGCACGGCTTGCGGGGCGAACACATAGGTCAGCGTCTCGCGGACCTTGGCCTCGGGCACAAAGGCGGTGAGCGCGGGCACCACCAGCGCGCGCCCGAGGGCGGAGGAGGTGATGCGGTAGAAGGCATCGAGCGGCGTGTCCCAGGGGTGCGAGGGGCCCGCGACATTGACCAGTGCCGAGAGGCTGCCGGGCTGATCCACTGCCCAGGCCAGCGCCACCGCGCCGCCGTAGCTGTGGCCCAGAACCACCGGCCGCTCGGCGCCGAAGCGGGCGGCCGCCTCGCGGATCAGCGCCGCCTGCTGGCGGATGCTGGCGCCCGAGCGGTTGATGCGGTCGCTGTAGCCAAGCCCGGGCCGGTCCACCACCAGGATGCGGTAGTCTGCGGCCAGCGCCGGGGCCAGGCGGAAGGTCATGTCGCGGGTGTTGCCGCTGGCGCCGTGGATCAGCACGAGATCCGGAGCACTGCCGCGCGGCTGGCCGGTTTCCAGTACATGCACCTGGTGGCCGCCGACCTCCACCAGCTGGCCGCGGGGCGGGTGGCTGGCCTCGGCGCGGCGTTCGCGCTGCTGCACCCGGAACGCGGTGAAGGCAACCGCTGCCGACAGCGCCACGGCGCCAAGCAGCATTGCCTTACGCACCGATCCGGTCCAGCGCGTACGGCGTGGTCTGGTAGATCTCGTTGATCCAATTGCCGTAAAGCAGATGCGCGTGGCTGCGCCAGCGGTTCAGGGGTTTTTGCGACGGGTCGTCATCGGGGTAGTAGTTCAGCGGCACGTTGATCGCGGTGCCGCTTTCGATGTCGCGGTCATACTCCTGCTTCAGCGTGTCGCTGTCATACTCGAAGTGGTTGAAGATGTAGAGCGCGCGGTGCTGCGGGTCTTCGATCAGGCAGGGACCGACCTCGGGGCTGCCGAGCAGGGTGCGCAGGGCTGGCCGGGCGTCGATCTCGGCCTGCTTCATCTCGGTCCAGCGGCTGACGGGGACCACAAAATCATCCGAAAACCCGCGCAAGTACGGCGAAGCGGGCACCAGGTTCTGGTGCCGGAAACAGCCAAAGGCCTTGTGGCCGAGGATGTGTTTCCTCACGCCGTGGAAATGGTTGATCATCGCCATCCCGCCCCAGCAGACGCCGAAGGTGGAATGCACGTTGGTCTGGGTCCACTCGAAGACTTCACGCATCTCGTCCCAATAAGTGACCTCATCGAACTCCAGATGCTCGATCGGGGCGCCGGTGATCAGGAGCCCGTCGTACTTCTCGTGCTTCACTTCCTGGAAGGGGCGGTAGAACTCCTCCATATGCTCGGCGGCGGTGTTGCGGGTCTGATGCTCGGTCATGCGAATGAGGCTGAGCTCGATCTGCAGGGGCGTTGCGCCGATCAGCCGGGCAAACTGGTTCTCGGTCTGGATCTTCTTGGGCATCAGATTGAGCAGCCCGATACGCAGCGGCCGGATGTCCTGCCGTGCCGCCTGATCCGGCGACATGACCATCACGCCTTCGTTCGTCAGAACGTTATAGGCGGGCAGGTCAGCGGGGATCTTGATGGGCATGGCGGTATCCTGATTTGCGGACGTGTGTGCGGTATAGCGGAAGTGCAGAAATAGGCGGCTTAGCTCCGGGCCTCAAGAGCGGAGGCGATCAACTGATCGAAAGCGGCCTCGTCGCGCACCTCGGCGATCTGGTCGGCGGTGACGGTGATGCCCCACTTGCCGGCCATCGCCTGATAGCGCGGCTGGCGGTGCGCCAGCGCCTGGGCGTAGGTCCAGCGGATGAAGGCATCGGGGTCGACCTCACCCTCGTCCAGCCGGTTCTGTGCAAGATACTCCTGCCAGACCCGGTCGAGGAACTCGGGCTGGTAGGACATCGGCTTGGGGGCGCGGTCGAAGCGGCGGATCAGCTCCGCCGTGTGGGCGGCATCGCCCTTGATCCAGACCATCAGCGTGTGTTTCGACAGCTCCGTCAGGATCGGGTCGGCGGGGTCTTCGGGGTTGGCCCATTCGCAGATCGAGCCGCCGGTATCGCAGATGAAATGCGGGTAGCCATAAAGCTGCTGCGCGCGGCTGATGAAATACTCGGTGTCCATCAGGGCGCGGATCTCGGCGACGCGGAACTGTTCCTGGCGGCGCTTGTATTCGGCTATCGGCAGGCCGCCTTTGGCCACATCGCCCGGCTTGCCCAGGTAGGCGGCGACGGCGGTGAGATTCTCAAACGTGATGTTGGAGCCGATGTGGATCGAATCCGAAAGCAGAAGCCCGCGCAGGAAGGGCACCTTCATCGCCTCCGCCTTGGCGTTGTCGGCAATGTATTCGCCCATGTAGCGGGTGCCGATGCGGTAGTCGACGGAGTAGTGGAACCATTGCCCGGCGCCGCGCAGCAGATTGCTGACATGGGTCTTGCCGAGGCCCGACATGCCGAAGAAGAGCACGCGTTTGGCGGGCGCATCGCGCCAGTCCTGTGCGGAAGAGTAAAGCATGGGCGTATTCTGGTCCTTTGAGGTGCTCCGCCTTGCTAACTTCCGCCGCCGCAGCGGTCAATTCCGCTCAATTCCGCGCGCGCTTGCGCCGCAGCCGGGGGGCGCCGTTCAGGACCAGAAGCCCCGCTGCCAGCAGCGCAAAGCCGGCAAAGGCCTGCGGCCGCAGCGCCTCGCCCAGGACCAGCGCGCCGAGGAGGATCGCCACCGGCGGGATTACCAGCGTGACCAGCATCAGGTTGCCGCTGCCTGCCATCGCCAGCACCCGGTAATAAAGCAGATAGGCGCCCGCCGTGGCCGCAAGCGAGAAATAGGCAATCGAGCCCCAGGTGGCGGGTGCCAGCGGCAGCTGCGGCACCCCGTCGAGGAACAGGGCCGCCGGCAAGAGTATCAGGGTGGAGCCGGTGAGCATCCCCGCCGCCGCCACCTGCGGCGCCAGCCCGCGCAAGCGCGCCCGGGCCCAGGCGCTGGCAAAGGCATAAGACAGCGCGCCGCCCAGCACCGCGAACTGCGCTGTGCTGCGCAGGTTGAATTGGGCAAATTGCTCCAGCCCGATGGCGGTGGCGACGCCAAGAAAGCCCAGAACCGCGCCGGCCGCGCGGCGCAAGCTCAGCCGTTCGTCGGCAAAGACCATGGCCGCGACGATCACGCCGAAGATCGCGGTGGCGGCGTTGAGGATCGAAGTCAGCCCGGTTTCGATATGAAGCTGCCCCCAGGCCATCAGCGCGAAGGGGATAACGTTGTTCAGAAGCCCCATCACCAGAAAGGCCACCCAGACCCGCGGCTCGCGCGGCAACGGCAGGCGCATCATCAGCACCACTATCCAGAGCAGCAGCGCCGCCCAGCCGCAGCGGTGCAGCACCAGCGTCACCACGGGGATCTCGTCCAGCCCCAGCCGGATCGCGAGGAAGGAGCCGCCCCAGATGAGCCCGAGCAGCATCAGTTCGGCCCAGGCGCGGGGGGAGAGGGTCATCTGTGTCATGCATCAGGGCTAGCGTGAGAGGCGCACACAGGCGACCCGTTTCCTGCGGCAAACGAAAAACCCCGCCCGGAAAGGGGCGGGGATTGAAATTTCCGGTCAGCGGAAGGCTCAGAAGTGGAAGCCGACCTTCAGGCCAAAGCTGACCGCATCATTGTCCTGGAAGTTGGCAACCGGGGTGCCGCCTGGCGAGGCAACCGCATCGCCCAGGTCGGTGTAGCGCACGCCGGCGGACACTGTCATCTTGTCCTGCTTGTACTGCACGCCCAGGCGGATCGCCTCGTAGCCGTGGGTCGGCGCCAGCGGCGACACCAGGTCGTCCCCGTCCACATCGGCATAGATCAGCGCCACCGAGCCGGACCAGTTGTCGTTGAAGGCGCGGCCGATGCCTACCGTGTAGGTGAAGGAATCGTCCAGGTCGATCAGGTCGACGGAGCGGCGGGCAAGGGTGCTCAGGCCCGGCACAACCAGATCGGTCACGCTGTGCTCGGCCCAGCGGATGTTGGCAAAGGCAAGCGTGTCGGCCGCGATGCCGGTCTGGAAGTCGAGGTTGACCGACTGCGGAGTCTTGGTCTTAGTCGAGGTGCTGGCGGTGGCCCCACTGGCAAAGGTCTCGTTCAGGTCGAAGTCATGCTCGATTTCGGAGCTGTAGGTGAGCGCCGCGCGCAGGGCGATCTCGGGGATCTCATAGGCCGCACCGGCCACCCAGCCGAAGGCGCCATCCTTGTTCACCATCACGTTGAAAGTGCCGCCGATGGAAGTGTAAGCGAGCCCGTTCAGATTGATCTCGCCGTCGATCTCCTGGTAGCGCAGACCGCCGTGCACGCTGAAGCGGTCGTTGAACTTGTAGCGCAGCAGAGCAGTCAGGGCGTTGGAATCTGCCACCGCAGTCGTGCCCCCAAGCAGTCTGGAGCCGCCTACCGGGTAGTTCACGTCCACACCCCAAGGCTGATCGAAGATCAGGGCGAAGGACAGCTGTTCGTTGAGGTCCCGCTTGTATCCTGCGCCGAACATGCTGAAGCGCTCGCCGACATCGCCGGTGGCAGCCGGTGACAGCGGCGGCAAGAGATTGCGGTCGGTCCCCGACAGGTCCACCGAGGTGGTCGCAGCCGAGAATTCGACGTAGTTGCCTTCCTCAAAAATAATGCCGATCGGCTGGCCGGTGCGGTCGAGGCCGCTTGCCATGGCCGAACCCGATGCCAGCGCCAAGGCCGCCGATGTTGCAAGATAGCGTTTCATTGTTCCTCCCTCAGTTGCGGCCTGGGCGGGCCGCTTTGGGCGAACGTAGTCGGGCAGATTTCCGCAGATCAATATTTACCGAACGGCAACTTGCCGGATACGCCCGGCGCCGCCGCGTCATGCAGGCGTTTTCGCAACGGTTCTGGCAGACAGATTGAGGTAGTTGCCGAGGAAAATCAGGGCCGCCCCGGTGAGCACCCAGATCTCCAGCGCCTCGCCATAGATAAGCATTCCCAAAACCGCGATCAGCGGCAGACGGGCAAAGTCGATCGGGGCGACCGCGCTGGCGGGCGCCAGCGACAGCGCGGTGGTGAGGCAGAAATGCGCGGACAAGCCCGCCAGCCCGATCACGATCAGCCAGGGCAGGGTGGCGGCGGCGGGCAGCGTCATGTCGCCGTCCCAGCCGGCCGCCAGCAGCCCCATCCCCAGCTGCATAAAAGTCAGCCAGAACAGGATCGAGCCGGTGGCCTCCAGCCGGGTGAGCCGCTTGGTGAGGATCGCGGTGAGGGCAAAGAAGATCGCGCAGGCCGCGGCTGCTGCCAGCCCGGGGTCGAGGGTTTCGGGGCTCGGCCGGGCTGCCAGCAGGATGCCCGCAAAGCCCAGGGCAACCGCGGCCATCCGGCGCCGGGTCAGCGCTTCGCCCAGGAGGAGCGGCGACAGCAGGATCACCCAGAGCGGCGCGGTGAACTCGAGCGCAAAGACCTGCGCCAGCGGGATCAGCGTCACGGCGAAGAACCACAGGTTCTGGCCGGTGAAATGGCAGATGTTGCGCAGCAGATGCGCGCCAAGCCGCGCGCGGCTGACCTGGGGCCAGCCACCGGTGAGGCTGAGCACCGCGCAGACCACGATCAGCCCCACCAGGCTGCGGTAGGTCATGATCTCGAAGGTGTCGAGGCTGAGCCCGGCCTCCCGCCCGGCTATCGCCATCGCCGAAAAGGAGCAGACCGCACCCGTCATCCAGAGTGCGGCCCGGGCGGTGGCGGAAAGCGGCGCCGTCATGTCTGTCTCCTGTCTGCGTTCCCGCAAGACAGGCGCGATTAGCGGCCGCGCGTCAAGCCGGAACTGCCTGTGCCGGGGCCGGCGCAGGGGCGGCCGGCAGGCGCGGCACTGGCGGCGTATCCAGGCGGCGGCCTGCTTCGATGTAGCGGGCGGCCAGCGCCAGCGGGTCGAAGTTGAGCCGCGCCAGCAGGGTGCGGTATTCCGCCGTGAGGGCCGCCATCATCTCGGCATCGGCGGTCATCGCGTTCTTTTTCGGCGGCAGGGTAACGGGGCCGTCATAGCCAAGTGCCGCCAGCAGCCGGGCGGCGCCCTCGGGCTTGGTGGCGTCCTCGAGCTGGGCCTCGACGAAATGCACCCGGTTGCCGTATAGCAGCTGGTAGTAGGCCTGCCGCGCTGCCATTTCCATTGCGTACCAGAGCGCATAACCCACTTCGCCCAGCGGCTTCATCTGATCGGGGCTGACGATCACATTGGGGTAGTTCCGGTCCAGATACCATTGCCAGGGGATGGTGATGTTCTTGAAATCGCCGCGCACCACGTAGCTGGCGGATTGCTTGGCCAGGTCGCGGCGCAGGATGACCACGGTGCTGGCGGCGCAGAGGCTGCTTTCGGCCAGCGCCTCGATCAGGCCGCATTTGCCGAGCGTGTGGTTGCTTTCGGCATAAGGCGCCTGCAGGCCCGCAAGCTTGCGCTCCCAGAAATCGCAGAGCAGCCCGTCCATGCCGACGGTGTTGAAGGTGCGCATGTGGCGGATTTCAGGCATGGTCTTGCCGAAGTCGCCGATGCCGAGCGGTTCATGCACCGAAGGCATCTGCAGGTTCACCTTGATCAGCTCGGCCAGCCAGGCCGTGCCGGTGCGCCCGGCTGAAAGGGTGAAGATGAACTGACTGGCGCCGCTGTCCTGAACCGGCGCGGACGCCGCTTTGGCGACCGGGCGGGGGTAGCCGAAACGGGCGATCTCCCCCTGGCACTGCTCCTCGATGATGTCGGCGGCCTGAGGGAAGGCCTGATAGACCGCCTGCGGCTCGGCGCCAGCCTTGGGGCGCAGGCCGCCCTTGGCGCTGAGCGCGGAGAATCGTTCCCACAGACCCGCGATCCCGAGGGCTGCGATGTCTTCTTCCAGGTGCTCGTAGCGCAGGAAGACGTCGGGGGCGTTGGCGCCCTCCAGTGGCGCGATGCGCCGGTTTTCCTGCAGCATGTGGCGGTAGACATTGGTGAAATCGCCAAAGCTGATGCCCGCGCGCTCCAGCTCTTCCCAATAATAGCGCGAGATCGCGGCATCATAGGGGTCGCGCCAGATCGTCACCTTGCGGTAGCTGTCCCAGATGCCTTTCGGCACCTGCGCGCGGATCAGGGCGGCGGGCATGTGATTGTAGAACTCCGCCTTGCTCCGGCTGCCGTCCGGCCAGGTCTGGGCCTTGTAGTTCTGTGCGCCGCGATAGCCCAACTCCACCCGCTTGGCTTCGTCGTTGGGGGTGATCGGGGTGATCACGCTCTCCGCGTCGCAGAAGCTGGACAAGGCCATTTCGAACGAGGTGCCGCCCACTTTCTTGGTCTTGATGAAAATGAGCTTCAGCGGGTGGCAGATGATCATTTGGATTCTCCAAAGCGCAAAGTGTCTGCGGCGACTATCCCGCAAACCTCTGAGGGATTGGTTAACCCTGACCGGAATTCCCGCGTCTCGTGCCGCCGCGCGCGGGCAAAGAAAAACCCCGGCCGCGGGGGCCGGGGTTCAGCAAATGCTGGGTCATTCCCACTCGATCGTGCCGGGAGGCTTGGAGGTGATGTCGTAAGTGCACCGGTTGATGCCCTTCACCTCGTTGATGATGCGGGTGGCGGTTTCGCCGAGGAATTCGTGGCTGAACGGGTAGTAATCCGCGGTCATGCCATCCACCGAGGTCACCGCACGCAGGGCGCAGGCATAATCATAGGTGCGCCCGTCGCCCATCACCCCAACGGTGCGGACCGGCAGGATCGCGACGAAGGCCTGCCAGATCTCGTCATAAAGACCGTGCTTGCGGATCTGGTCGATGTAAATGGCATCCGCCTCGCGCAGGATGTCGAGCTTGTCGCGGGTGATCTCGCCCGGGCAGCGGATCGCCAGGCCCGGCCCCGGGA
Organism: Cribrihabitans pelagius; assembly: GCF_048820915.1. Taxonomy (NCBI): domain Bacteria; kingdom Pseudomonadati; phylum Pseudomonadota; class Alphaproteobacteria; order Rhodobacterales; family Paracoccaceae; genus Cribrihabitans; species Cribrihabitans pelagius. The sequence continues at coordinate 73,560 of NZ_JBMERR010000005.1, forward strand.
AGGGGTGGCGGCCGATGAAGCTTGCGGGCAGGCCCAGTTCGTGGCCCAGCGCGCGCACCTCGTCCTTGAACAGCTCGCGCAGCGGCTCCACAAGCTTCAGGCCCATCTTCTCCGGCAGGCCGCCCACGTTGTGGTGCGACTTGATAGTGACCGAGGGGCCGCCCGAGAAGCTGACCGATTCAATCACGTCGGGGTAGAGCGTGCCCTGGGCCAGGAACTCGGCGCCGTCGATGGTGTCGGCGTGTTTCTGGAACACGTCGATGAACAGCTTGCCGATGATCTTGCGCTTGGTCTCGGGGTCGGAGACGCCGTCCAGCTCGCCCAGGAACAGGTCGCTCTCATCCGCGTGGATCAGCTGGATGTTGTAGTTGTCGCGGAACATCTTGACGACTTCTTCCGCCTCGTTCTTGCGCAGAAGGCCGTGATCGACAAAGACGCAGGTGAGCTGATCGCCGATCGCCTCGTGGATCAGCACCGCCGCAACCGAGGAATCGACACCGCCCGAAAGGCCGCAGATCACCTGTTTGCCGCCGACCTGTTCGCGGATCAGGCGGATCGCCTCTTCCTTGTAGGCGCCCATGGTCCAGTCGCCGGTGAAGCCTGCAAGCTTCACGAAGTTCTCATAGAGCGTCTTGCCGTTCGGGGTGTGGTGCACCTCGGGGTGGAACTGCACCGCAAAGAAGTTGCGTTCCAGGTCGGCGGTGATCGCAAAGGGCGCGTTGGGGGAGGTGCCGTAAACCTTGAAACCCGGTGCAATTTCCGAGACATGGTCGCCGTGGCTCATCCAGACCTGCTCGCGTTCCTCCAGGAACCAGCCGGTCAGCAGCGGGATGCGCTCCTCGGTGGGAGTGACATAGGCGCGGCCGAATTCGGCGGTGCCGTGGCCACTGACCACCCGGCCGCCCAGCTGGTGCATCATCACCTGCTGGCCATAGCAGATGCCAAGGATCGGGACGCCGTAATCGAAGATCTCCTGCGGCACCCTTGGGGAGCCCTCGCGGGTCACACTGTCGGGCCCGCCCGAGAAGATCACCGCCTTCGGCGCCAGCTCGCGCACGAAGTCCATGGTGACATTCTGGTAGGGGTGGATTTCGCAATAGACGTTCAGCTCGCGCAGGCGGCGCGCAATCAGCTGCGTGACCTGGCTGCCAAAGTCGATGATGAGGAGGCGGTCATGGGATGTCTCTGTCATGCGCCGCCAATACGTCGAAGCCGTTGCTGTGACAAGTGCCTATGGCCGGGCGGGCCGCAAAATTGCGCCCGCCCGGCCGGACAGGGCATCACGGCACGGGCTTGCCGCTGGCCAGCGTGTAGAGCTCGAACCATTCCTCGCGGCTCAGCTTGACGGAGAGCGCATCGCCAAGCCTCTGAATGCGGTCCAGGCTGTTGGTGCCCATGACCGGCAGGATGCGCGCCGGGTGCGCCAGCAGGAAGGCAACCGCGATGGAGGCGCGGTCCACGCCATTGGCGGCAGCGAGTTCCTCCATCCGGGCGGTCAGTGGGGTGCTGCCGCGCATCAACGCGCCGCCGCCGAGCGGCGACCACGCCATTGCGGGCAGCTTGCGCCGCTGCAGTGCGGCCAAGGTGCCGTCGGTGAATGGCGAAAGCTCCGCCAGGCTCAGTTCAATCTGGTTGGTCACCAGAGGCTGCGACATCGCCGATTGCAGCAGATCCATATCCCAGGGCCGGAAATTCGACACGCCCGCGGCGCGGATTTTGCCTTCTGCCACCAAATCGTCCAGGGCGCGGCCGGTGTCCTCGGGGTCCATGAGCGGGTCGGGGCGGTGGATCAGAAGCAGGTCGAGGTAATCGGTGCCAAAGTCGCGCAAGCTCTGCTCGACGGCTGCGAAAATATGGGCGCGGCTGGTGTTGTAGTGCTTGACTGGCGCGGTGCTGTATCTTTCGGACGGCATGACGATGCCGCATTTGCTGACGATCTCCACCTTCTGGCGCAAGCCGGGCGCAGACTTCAGAGCTTCGCCCATGATGGCTTCCGCGAGGTAGCCGCCGTAGATATCTGCCTGATCCAGCGTGGTGATGCCCTGGTCAAGGCAGGCGCTGATCTTGCCGCAGATATGCGCGGCCGTTGCGTCTTCGGCATCGGCAATCCGCCACAAGCCATAGGCAATGCGGCTGAACGACAGGTCGGCTGTCAGTGAAATCCGGTCCATGAAGCAATCCTTTTCCGCCAGGGGTGGTATTTGTTAGCGCCAACATCCTGTGCCAGCTTCCGGCCGGCAAACGCAAGCCGGCCAGTGCGGAATTTCCGGTTCCGGACAGCCCAACTGCCGGGGCAGCGCGGGAAAATGCCGCGGCAATGTCGCTTTTCAACTTGAATGGCCGCTATCTTTCGGCGCGAGGGGGCGGGACGGAGGTAGAAACAGCCGCAATGAATGCCCTTGTTGAGGACAAACCATGACAGAAGCAGCACCGCGCCGTCGCGCACGGGGTGGCGGCGGCGCCGCCCGCCGGGCCGAACGTACCAGCGTCAAGATCGAAACCGCGAAGTACATCGAGCGCAACATCCCCAACTTCGAAGTGCTGAACGACGAGGCGCTGGAGATCATCGAGCACAACGCCGAGACCATCCTCGAGGAGGTTGGCGTCAACTTCGTGAACAACCCCGGAGCGCTGAAGCTGTGGAAGGACGCGGGGGCCGATGTATCGGGCGAGCGCGTGCGCATCCCGCGCGGCCTGGCCCGCAAGCTGTGCGAGACCGCGCCGGCTGAATTCACCCAGCACGCCCGCAACCCTGAAAAATCGGTGGTGATCGGCGGCAGGAACCTGGTGCTGGCACCGGTCTATGGCCCGCCCTTCGTGCGCGACGCCAAGGGCGGCCGCCGCTATGCGACGATGGAGGACTTCAACAAGTTCGTGAAGCTCGCCTATATGTCCAAGTGGCTGCACCACTCCGGCGGCACCGTCTGCGAGCCCACCGACATTCCCGTCAACAAGCGCCACCTCGACATGCTGATGGCGCATATGACGCTGAGCGACAAACCCTTCATGGGCTCGGTCACCGAACCGGTGCGGGCGCAGGATTCGGTCGACATGTGCGGTATCCTCTTTGGCGAGGAGTTCGTGCAGAACAACACCGTGATGACCTCGCTCACCAATATCAACTCGCCGATGACCTTCGACGACGTGATGATGGGCGCGCTGGAAGTCTACGCGAAGAACAACCAGGCCTGCATCATCTCCCCCTTCATCGTCGGCGGCGCGATGGCGCCGGTGTCGGTGGCAGGCACGCTGACGCAGGTGCTGGCCGAGGTGATGACCGGTGTCGCCTACAGCCAGCTGGTGCGTCCGGGCGCGCCCGCGATCTTTGGCGCCTTCGTCTCCTCGATCGACATGAACTCCGGCGCGCCCACCTTCGGAACGCCCGAAGCCTCGCTGGTGACCTATGGCGCAGGCCAGCTGGCGCGGCGCCTGAAGCTGCCGTTCCGCTCGGCCGGCTCTTTCTGCGGCTCCAAACTGCCGGATGCGCAGGCCGCCTACGAGACCGCCAATTCGCTCAACATGGGGCTTTTGTCGGGCGTGAACTTCATGCTGCACTCCTGCGGCTGGCTGGAAGGCGGGCTGGTTGCCGACTTCGAGAAGTTCGTGATGGACGCCGACCAGCTGGGCGCGCTGCACGGGCTGGCCCGCGGCATTTCGGTAGATGAGGACGCCCAGGCGATGGATGCCATCCGCGAGGTCGGCCCCGGCGGGCACTACCTCGGCTGCGCCCATACCCAGGCCAACTTCAAATCCGCCTTCTGGAAATCCAACCTGTTCGACTACAAGCCGTTTGAGACCTGGGAAGAGGAGGGCGCGCGCGACACCTATGCGCTGGCCACCAACCGGGTCGATCACCTGCTGGCGACCTATCAGCAGCCGGAGCTGGATCTTGGCCTCAAGCAGGCGCTGGAGGAATATGTGGTCAACAAGAAGGCCTCGATGCCGGATGCGTTCATGTAAACCGGGCATGTGATCCGGCCTGCGCCGCCCGGTCCCGTGACTTTTGTCACGCGGCCGGGGGCGCTGACACAGGCGGGCAGGGGGTGATCCCTGTTGCCTGCTCCACACGGCGGCCCGCTGCGGCCGCCGTCTGCGTATCGGACGGGCTGCCCAGGCGCTCCAGAAACTCGGCTTCTCCCGCCAGCGCGATCAGCAGCTCGACATGGCGAATCAGCGAATAACCGGCCTCGCCGCGCTTGCGGCTGTCCTCCATCCCCTGTTCCAGCTCCATCAGCTGCAGCGCCGCCACCGCCGGGCGCGGCAGCGTGCCATAGCCCAGGACGCGCGGCAGATCGCGCTTGCGGCAATAGGAGCGCGCGCCGAGCCGGGCGCTGCGCGCCAGCAGCCGGGGGCGCCGCAGGGCGGTCAGGCGGCTGTAGAGATCCTGCATCGGCTTTTCCTTTCCTTGCTCAAGACGGATCCCGTTTAACACAACTTTTAGGGGTGTTGCGGCGGCGCCGCTACCGGCGAACGGTGCCTTGTTTGATGATTGGTTTTTTTTGGGAAACAATGGTGGATAATCTGAAGTTTTGTTCAAAATCAGACGGCTATACGCTACACTTGTTGTGGGGAACCCTGTGGGCAAGTGGTGGGTAGCCGCCTGGGAGACTGCCGGGGAACCTGAAACATGCAGATATTGCCACATGCACCCTTGCCTACCTGGGTGCCCGATGAAGTGGGCCGCTACCTGGAACACACCGAAGGCGGCCGGTCGATACGGCAGCTGGCGCGCAAGGCGGGGTGCCATGCCTCTACCGTGCTGCGCCAGGTGCGCCGGGTGGAGGCGCGCCGGGACGACCCGCTGATCGACGGCGCGCTGGCCCAGCTGGCGGCGCGCTGCTTTGCCCGCTCGGGCGCGCTTCCGGCGCTGGCCGAAGCGCATGGCGGCGCCGGGGAGTGGTCCGGCGACGGGTTCGAAAAGCAGGCCGGGGAAGTGCTCGCCCTGCTCTGCCGCAGCGGTGCGGTGCTGGCGGTTGCCGGCGAAATGGAGAAGGCGGTTGTGGTGCGCGACGGCGCGGGCGCAGGCGCGGAGCAGAAAGCCGCGGTCGGCAAGGCCCTGGCCGGGGCGCTGGCGCTGCTGGACTGGATTGCCTGTTCGCGGCCCGGACGGATCAGCCGCTACCAGATCACGCCCGCGGGCCGCAGCGCTTTGAACCGTATCGTGGCGAGCCGCGAAAACCGCGCCCGCGCGGCGCTGGAAAACGGTTTTGCCGAGGGGCAGGTGCCCTTCATGGGCCAATCGGCGCTGCCCGGACGGCTGCGCAAGTCGCGTTACGGGCTGGGCGAGACGCCGCTGGACATGCTGGCGCGGCTTACGGACCGCGAAGGCGACCCGTTCCTGACGCCTGCAATGACCGCCGCGGGCAAGCGCCTGCGGGAGGATTACGAGCTGGCGCAGATCGGCAGCCACCTGGCCCGGGGCGAACAGCATTTCGCCCCCGGCAGCTGTGCCCTGCGCAGCCCCGGCCAGCCGCTCTGCAAAACCGCCGAGGCGGCGCGGCTGCGGATGAGAGAGGCGCTGAGCTTGCTGGGGCCGGGGCTGAGCGACATTGCGCTGCGCTGCTGCTGCTACCTGGAGGGGCTGGAAACGGCGGAGCGCCAGCTTGGCTGGTCGGCGCGCTCAGGCAAGATCGTGCTGCGCATTGCCTTGCAGCAGCTCGCCAGCCACTATGACGGGCTGCCGGAGCGCGAGGCGGCGATGATCGGCTGAGCTCCGCGGCCGCTCCAATGGGAAAGGAGGTGTCCGCGAACCGTATTGGCTCCGCCTGGAAAAGGCTGCCTCGACCCCGAGCGCCAAGCAGTAAGCCGCGCGCCGACGGCGCAAGGCGGCGATGCGAGGCGGCCTTCGGCCGTGGCCCGCGCCGGGGAGCAATCGGTTTCGGGCCAACTCGTCCGGCAAAAGAAAACGGGCCCGCCACCGGCGGACCCGCACAGTATCCTCAAGTGAAGCCCGCTCAGGCGGCGACTTCGGCCTTGGCTTCCTTCAGGTGCTTCAGCACGGTCTCGGGCGAGGAGACGCCATAGGGGTCTTCGGGGTGGTTGTCGGACAGGCCGGGCTCTTCAAACCAGGCTTCGACAACACCATCGTTGATGATCGCCGCGTAACGCCAGGAGCGCGCACCGAAGCCCAGGTTCGCTTTGTCGACCAGCATGCCCATCTTGCGGGTGAACTCGCCGGAGCCATCGGGGATCACGCCGACGTTCTTCAGGCCCTGCGCCTCGGCCCATTTGTTCATCACGAAGCTGTCGTTCACCGACATGCAGTAGATCGCGTCGATGCCCTCGGCCTCAAAGTCGGCAAAGCCCTTCTCGAAACCCGGCAGCTGGTAGGTCGAGCAGGTGGGGGTGAAGGCGCCGGGCAGCGAGAACAGCACGACGCGCTTGCCTGCGAAATAGTCTGCGGTGGTCTTGTCTTCCCAGCGGAAGGGGTTCGGGCCTTCGATCGCGTCGTCGCGGACACGGGTCTTGAAGGTCACGTCGGGCAGTTTTACGCCTGCTTTCATCTCAACATGCTCCTGAATTCGGTATTCTTTCGGCGCGAACGGTTATAACGATTCTAATCCTGCTTCAACCGGCCTGCACGCTGCTTCCGCGCCCGCCGCGAAGCTTTGCCGCGGCGCTGCAGCAATACGCCGCAATCACAAGGAATTGCGCCATGCAGCGCGGCCATCGCAACCGGCCGGACCGGTGCGGGAGCCATGTGCGGCACACAGAGCCGCCTTGCCGATCTGGCCGTGCCAACCGCGGCCCGCTATGTTACAAGGCGGAAAAACTCAGTTGCCGGAAGGGACGATCCAAGTGCGAGACCTGAAAATCCCCGAGCAGCGCCACCCCGAGAAGGCGCACCGCCCGGATAATGCTCAGCCCAAGAAGCCGGCCTGGATCCGGGTGAAGGCTCCGGGCGGCAAGGGCTATGCCGAGACGCACAAGATCATGCGCGACAACAATCTGGTCACGGTCTGCGAGGAAGCGGGCTGCCCCAACGTCGGCGAATGCTGGAGCCAGGGCCACGCCACCATGATGATCATGGGCGAGATCTGCACCCGCGGCTGCACCTTCTGCAACATCGCCACCGGCAAGCCCGACACGCTTGATGCCTTCGAGCCGGGGCGCGTCGCCCATGCGGTGCAGAAGCTGGGGCTGAATCATGTGGTGATCACCAGCGTTGACCGCGATGACCTGGAAGACGGCGGCGCCGATCACTTCGCCCAGACCATCCGCGCCGTGCGCCACCGCAGCCCCAAGACCACGATCGAGATCCTGACCCCGGATTTTATCAAATGTGACGATGCGGCGCTTGAGATGGTGGCCGAAGCCAAGCCGGATGTGTTCAACCACAACTTGGAGACCGTGCCCGGCCTTTATCCGGAAGTGCGCCCCGGCGCGCGCTACTTCCATTCGCTGCGGCTGTTGCAGCGGGTGAAAGAGCTGGATCCGTCGATCTTCACCAAGTCCGGCATCATGGTCGGTCTTGGCGAAGACGGCCAGGCGGTGCGCCAGGTGATGGATGACATGCGCGCGGCGGATGTCGACTTCCTCACCATCGGCCAGTACCTGCAGCCGACGCCGAAACACCACGCGGTAGACCGCTTTGTGACGCCGGAGGAGTTCAAGTCCTACGAGAAGGCGGCCTACGGCAAGGGCTTCCTGATGGTCTCTGCCACGCCGCTGACGCGGTCGTCCTATCACGCGGGTGACGATTTTGCCCGCCTGCGCGAGGCCCGCAACAAGAAGCTCGGCCTGGCATGACGCCCGAGCGGCTGGCGCAGCTCACCACGCTGCGCCACAGCTTGCACAAGATCCCGGAAGTCTCTGGCGCGGAAGCGAGGACCGCGGCGCTGATCGCCGGCTACCTGCGCGGCTTTGCTCCTGACGAGTTGCTGACCGCGCTGGGCGGGCATGGCGTTGCGGCAGTCTTCGACGGCGCCGGTGACGGCCCCACGGTTCTGTTCCGCTGTGAGTTGGATGGGCTGCCGATCGAGGAGCTGTCCAGTCAACCTTACCGGTCTACCCATGCCGGACGCGGCCATTTGTGCGGCCATGATGGTCATATGGCGATGGTGGCGGCGCTTGCGGCCGAATTGTCAGCACAGCGGCCAAAGCGCGGGCGGGTGGTGCTCTTGTTCCAGCCGGCCGAGGAGACCGGCAAGGGCGCCGCGGCGGTCATTGCAGATCCGCAATTCGAGCGGATCAAACCGGACTTTGCCTTTGCATTGCACAACTATCCGGGGCTTGCTGCGGGGCGCGTCGCGCTCTGTGCCGGGCCGTCGAACTGTGCCTCGCGCGGCATGCGGATCCGGCTGACCGGCAAGACCTCCCACGCCGCCGCGCCGCAGGATGGCGTCTCTCCCGCTGCCGCGATGACCCGGCTGATGCCGGAGCTTGCGGCGCTCGGCCAGGGCGGTGCGCTGGGCGCGGATTTTGCGCTGACCACGCTGACCCACGCGCGGCTCGGAGAGGCGGCATTCGGCATTGCCCCGGGTGAAGCGGAGATCTGGGTCACCCTGCGCACGGTGCAGGACAGCCGCATGGCGGAGCTGGTGGCCGCGGCAGAGGCGCTGGCCCGGCAGACCGCGGCGGAGGAAGGGCTCAGCTGCACCGTCACCTATGATGACATTTTTGACGCCTGCACCAACCACCCCGAGGCCACCGCGATCCTGAGCGGAGCAGCGGCTGCTGCGGGCCGCCCGGCGGAGGTCTGGGACATGCCGCAGCGCTGGTCGGAGGATTTCGGCCAGTTCGCCCGCGTTGCAAAATGCGCGATGTTCTGGCTGGGCGCAGGGGAGAACCAGCCGCAGCTGCACAATCCCGACTACGATTTCCCCGATGCCCTGATCCCGGTGGGCGCCGGGGTTTTCTCCGCTGTCACCGACGCGCTGCTGAACAGCGAAACGGGCGGCAACCGCTAGTTTGCCGCCCGCATGTGTCTCTGCCGGTGTACGGGGGGTGCACAGGAAGTGTACGCAGGCCGCCCCTGTATTTCTCGCCCCTCAGCCCTCGTCGGTGAAGCGCACCTTGCCGATATGCGGCAGGTTGCGGTTGCGCTGGGCGTAGTCGATTCCATAGCCGACAACAAACTCGTCCGGGATCTCGAAGCCGATCCAGTCGGCCCGGAAATCCACCTCGCGCCGGGACGGCTTGTCCAAGAGCGCAATCGACTTCAGCCGCGCGGGCTGGCGGCTGTTGAGCAGGTGGACCACGTGGTTCAGCGTGTGGCCGGTGTCGACGATATCTTCCACCACCAGCACATCACGCCCTTCAATTGCGCCGCGCAAGTCCTTGAGAATGCGCACTTCCCGGCTGCTCTCCATGGAATCTCCATAAGAAGATGCCTCCAGGAAGTCGACCTCGATCGGCAGATCCAGCTCGCGCACCAGATCGGCGATGAAGACGAAGCTGCCGCGCAGAAGCCCGACCACCACCAGCTTGTCGGTGCCTTCAAACTCGCGCTGGATCTCGCCGCAAAGCTCTTCGATCCGCGCGGCAATGGTCTTGGCCGAGATCATCACATCAATGACATATGGACGCTGTGACATGGGTGCCCTCTTGAAATTTCCGCGCGTTCATATGACATCACGCGCCACAATAGTAGCAGGAAAATCATAAACGCGATGCCCACCCATTCGGAAACCCGCCAGCTGCCCTACAGCGCCCAGCAGATGTACGACTTGGTTGCGGATGTCGCGCGCTACCCCGAGTTCCTGCCTTGGTGCGCCGCCGCGCGCATCCGCAGCCGCACGCCCTTTGGCACGGCAGAGATCATGGAGGCGGATCTGGTAATCTCCTTCAAGGTTTTCCGCGAGCGCTTCGGCAGCCGGGTGACGCTGTACCCCGATGAGTACAAGATCGACACCGAGTATGTGGACGGGCCTTTCCGCCACATGAAGTCGAACTGGGCCTTTGCCCCGCGCGGGGATGGCAGCTGCGATGTCACATTCTTTGTCGACTTCGAGTTCAAGAACGCGGTGCTGCAGGGGATCATCGGCGTGGTCTTCAACGAGGCGATGCAGCGGATCGTGCGCGCCTTCGAGCGCCGCGCGGCGGAGCTTTACGGGCCTGCGGGCCGCTGAGCTGCTCCGGGCTGCGCCTGCGGCGTGCAGCGCCTGTGTGCGTTAACCCTTTGGCAACCAGTGTTACCAAAACCCTGTTCTGAGCCGGGACTTGCCATGTTTCGGCCGTGTTTCGCGGACCATTAAAAAGCATAAAAAATCGCAAGCAGGTGAACAGATGGATATTGGAATCCTCCTCCCCCCGGCCTCCGGCCAGGGCAATACGCAAGGCAGTCAGGGGGCCGGCGGACAAAACGGCACAGTGCAGGAAAGCAGCTCTGGCGGCGCAGTGCAGCCGGCCGCGGAGAGCAAGGCCTCGGACGGAAATAATTCAGCGGACAGCGGCAGCAGCAACGGCCAGGCGAGCCGGCAGGCGTCGGCGCAGAAAGCCGATGCTGCCAGTGCCGCCAAGGCCCGCGCCCAGGCCGCGCTGGACGATGCCCGCGCCGCGGCGCTTGTGGACAGCGTGAAAGCAGCCGCGGAAGGCTCCAGCACCGCCGCAGCCCTGATCGCACCGCCGGACGATGCGGCGGCCAATGCCAACGCGGCAACCTCCGGTTACGAGGCGGGCGCAGCAGCTGCCGCCGCGGCCGCACCGGCAGAGCAGGCGCTCACCACCGCGGCCTGAGACCCCGGATAACAAAAAGCGGCCCCGGATGAGGGGGCCGCCTGCGCCCGGCCATCAGCCGGGTGTTTCCGTCGCCGCGGGCTCAGCTGTTCATATCATACGCGCGTTCGCCATGCACAGAGAGGTCGAGCCCGTTGGTCTCGCTCTCCAGATCGACCCGCAAGGAGGTGAGGGCGGCGGTGAGTTTGACCAGCGCGACGGTGACCACGGCAGTGAAGATGCCGACAATGGCCAGCCCGCCCAGCTGCGCTGCCCAAGTGCCAGCACCGAAGAAGGCAATCATGATGGTGCCGAAGATGCCGCCGACGCCATGCACGGCAAAGACATCCAGCGTGTCGTCGATCTGCATCCGGTTGCGCACCAGGTTCACCGCCTCCTGGCAGAGCACGCCTGCCACCGCGCCGATGATCAGCGCCTCCATGGGGCCGACAAAGCCGGAGGCCGGGGTGATCGAGGCAAGCCCTGCAATCGTGCCGGTGACCAGCCCCACGAGCGAGGCCCGGCCGTGCTTGATCTTCTCCCACAGAACCCAGCTGAGCGAAGCAGTGGCTGCGGAGATATGGGTGACCGTCAGCGCCATCGCCGCGCCGCCGTCCGCGGCCAGCTGCGAGCCGCCGTTGAAGCCGAACCAGCCGACCCAGAGCATCGCCGCCCCGATCATCACATAGCCCGGATTGTGCGGCGGAATGCTGCGGTTCTTGCGGGGGCCGAGGAAGAAGGCGATGATCAGCGCCGCGATCCCTGCGGTCTCATGCACCACGATGCCGCCGGCAAAGTCGCGAACCCCGGTCTCGCCGAAGATGCCGCCATCGGCGAGGAAGCCGCCGCCCCAGATCCAATGCACCACCGGCGCATAACACAGAAGCATCCAGAGGCCCGAGAACAGCAGCACGAAGCCGAAGCCCGCGCGCTCCACGTAGGCGCCGGCGATGAGCGCGGGCGTGATGATGGCAAAGGTCATCTGGAAGGCGAAGAACAGCACCTCGGGCAGGGTTCCGGCGAGGCTCTCGGCCGTGACGCCTGCAAGGAACATCTTGTCGAGACCGCCCCACAGGCCAGCCCCCGTCCCAGCACCGCCGCCGCCAAAGGCGATGGAATAGCCAAGCGCCAGCCACAGAACGCTCATCAAACAGGCGATGGCGTAGCAATGCATGAAGACGCTGAGCACATTGCGGGCGCGTACCAGCCCGCCGTAAAACAGCGCCAGCCCCGGCAGTGTCATGAAAAGAACCAGGGCCGTGGCCACAATGATCCAAGCTGTATCGGCTGCATTCATCCGGATGCTCCTTCCCGTGCAAATCCCTTGGCATGAGCTGAAAGCCCAAGCCGGGCGCGGGAAAAAGCGGCAGGCAGCGTGCGGACGCACAAAATGAGGGCTTTTGTGCAAGTGCCGGTTTTTTGGGCTGGCGTCAGCCCTTGCTGCCCAATTTGCGTTCGATTTGCGAAACCGCCTGCAAAAGCAGCAGCAGCGCGTGATCGCGGGCGCCTGCGCGCACCTCGGCGCGGCCGGGGGCGCCGAAGTCCACGGTCCCGGTCACGGTCTCCTGACCCTTGCGGGCGAGGCCGAAGCAGACCCGGCCCTCTGGCTTGACTTCCGACCCGCCCGGTCCGGCGATGCCGGTGACGGAAACCGCCAGGGTGGCACCCGCCGCCTTGCGCGCGCCTGCGGCCATCTCCGCCGCGGTTTCCTCGCTCACGGCGCCGGTTGCCTGAAGAGTCGCGGGCGTGACGCCCAGCATCTCGATCTTGGCGGCGTTGGAATAGGTGACAAAGCCGCGGTCGACCACCGCGGAGGAGCCCGCGATATCGGTGAGTGCCGCGGCGATCATGCCGCCGGTGCAGCTTTCCGCTGTGGCAATGGTGACACCTGCGGCGGTGGCGCGGGCAATCAGCTCCGCCGCCACGCCGCTCATAGCCCCAGCACCCCGTGCGAGAGGCCCGCCAGCAGCACCACGCCAATGGCAGCCATGATACCTGCGATGATGTCGTCCATCATCACGCCCGTTGCGCCCTTCTGCCGGTCGGCCCAGCCGACAGGGCCGACTTTCCACATGTCGAAGATGCGGAACAGCACGAAGGCGGCAATCCAGCCGGGCCACATCGCGGCAATGTCGATATCATGCGCCCAGGCCGGGTAGGAGATCGCCCAGAGCGCGGTGAACTGGCCCGCGACCTCGTCGATCACGAATTCAGACGGGTCGAGGTCTTCCTTGCCGCGGGTCATCACCTCGGCGGCCCAGACCCCGGCGGCAAAGCAGATCAGCGTAGCCGCGGCGAGCAGCAGGAAGCCGCCCAGCTGGTGCAGCCCGTAGGCCATCGGCAGCGCCGCCAGCGAGCCCCAGGTGCCCGGCGCCGGGCGCAGGTAGCCGACACCGAATACGGTGCCGATGAGCGTCGCGGCCCTCATGCCTTCACCAGCGCGGCGGTGGCCAGCGCGGCGATGCCCTCGCCGCGGCCCGTGAATCCCAGGCGCTCCGATGTGGTCGCCTTGATCGACACGCGCGTTGCATCGATGCCAAGGATCTCGGCCATAACCGCGGTCATCTTTGCAGAATGCGGGGTAATCTTGGGGTATTCGCAGACCAGCGTGCAATCGACGTTGGAGATGGTGAAGCCCCGCTCGCGCACCAGTTCCGCGGCGTGGCGCAGGAAGGTTTCGCTGGCCGCGCCTTTCCACTGCGGATCGGAGGGCGGGAAGTGGCGGCCGATGTCGCCCTCGGCCAGCGCGCCGTAAAGCGCGTCGGTCACCGCATGCATACCCACGTCGGCGTCGGAGTGGCCTTGCAGCGCCTTGTCGTGTGCAATCTCCACCCCGCAGAGGGTGACGCTGCCGCCCGGACCGAACCGGTGCACGTCGTAGCCGTTGCCAAGCCTGATATCCATGTCTGCCCCCAGAATGCGTTCGGCCCGGGCGAAGTCTCCGGGCTGGGTGATCTTTATGTTGTCGGGCTCGCCCGGAACGATGGCGACGTCAAGCCCCGCGGCGCGGGCGGTCTCCACGTCGTCGGCGGCGCCGCCGGGATGGGCGCGGTGTGCTGCAAGGATCGCCTCATAGCGGAAGCCCTGCGGTGTCTGCGCTGCAAAAAGCCCGCTGCGGTCCTGCGTGCCGGTGACCTGTACGTCCGCGCCGGTCCAGAGCGCATCGCTGACGGCAAGCGCGGGAGCCGCTGCAAGATGGCCGTCCAAGGCATTGATAACGCAGCGGATCAGCTGAGAGCTCACGCAGGGGCGGGCGGCGTCGTGGATCAGCACCTTTTTAATTCCCCGGCCCTCCAGCGACTCAAGCCCGTTCAGCACCGAGGCCGCGCGCTCAGGTCCGCCTTCTGCCAGCGTCAGGCCGGGTTTTGCGGAGAACTCCTCCCACGCCGCGCGGTCGTCCGGTGACAGCACCAGCACGATGCGCTCAACACCTGCATTCGCAAAGGCCTCCAGCGTCCAGTCGATCACCCGGCGGCCCTTCAGCGGGCGCCATTGCTTGGGCAGCCCGCTGCCGGCGCGGGTGCCGCGGCCTGCGGCAACGATCAGGGCTGCTGTGGTCATGAAAACCTCTTGGAAATACTGGCCATTGTTTAGGAGGTGGCGCAGGAAGAGGCAATCACCCGTCTCCGGCTGCTTAAAAAATAGGCAAACGCCGTTTACCCATGCCTTGCAATGCGCCGCTTCGTTGTAGCATAGCGGTGCCCTCGGATAGAAACCCTGCAGATGCACAAGGATTAGGCAATTGTCCTTCACGCTTGGAACCACCTCCATGACCCCGCCGATCGCGCTGGCGCCGATGGCCGGAATCACCGACCGCCCGTTCAGGGATCTGGTGCGCTCCTTCGGGGCGGGGCTGATGGTGAGCGAGATGGTGGCGAGCCAGGAGATGGTGCAGGCCAAGCCCGGGGTGCGCGAACGCGCCGAGCTGAGCGCCGATGCGGAGAACACCGCGGTGCAGCTTGCGGGCCGCGAGGAATACTGGATTGCCGAAGCCGCGAAGCAGGTGGCCGGGCAGGGCGCGCGGATCATCGACATCAACATGGGCTGCCCGGCGAAGAAGGTCACGAACGGCTATTCCGGCTCGGCGCTCTTGAAGACGCCGGACCACGCGCTGCGCCTGATCGAGGCGGTGGTGGGGGCAGTGGATGTGCCGGTGACGCTGAAGACCCGGCTGGGCTGGGACGGCAATTGCCTCAACGCGCCGGACGTCGCGCGCCGTGCGGCGGAGGCCGGGGTGCAGATGGTGACGATCCATGGCCGCACCCGCTGCCAGTTTTACAAAGGTGCCGCCGACTGGGCGGCAATCCGGGCCGTGAAGGAGGCCGTCGGTGTGCCGGTGCTGGCCAATGGCGATATCGTCGATGCCGCCTCCGCGCGGCGGGCGCTGGAGCTGTCGGGTGCCGATGGGGTGATGATCGGCCGCGGCGCCGGGGGCAAGCCCTGGCTCCTGGCCGAGGTAGCCTGTCACCTCTGGGGGACTCCGGCGCCGGAGATCCCGGAAGGCAGCGCACTGGTGGCAATGGTTTCAGCACATTACGAGGCGATGCTGAAGTTTTATGGCGTGGATCTGGGCGTGCGCGTCGCGCGCAAGCATCTGGGCTGGTACATGGACGAGGCGGGCGCCGGCACGGCCCTGCGCCGGATGGTGCTGACCGAAAAGCAGCCCGCCAGGGTGCTGGCCCTGCTGCCAGATGCGCTCGCGCCTTGCGATGAGGAGGCCGCCGCATGACCGACAGCGCTGCGCTCTGGGCGTCCCTGCCGGTGCCTGCCTTCCTGATCGACGCGCGCGACCGGATTGCCGATGTGAACGGCGCCGGGGAGGGCTTCCTGAATGCCTCCCGCAAGGCGCTGATCGGCCAGCCGGTCTGGGACACGCTGGCAATCGACGCGCCGGTGGAGGAAGCTTTTGCCCGCGCCCGGGTGCAGGGCACGCCGCTGTTTGTGAACGATATCGACGTCGGCTCCGGCAGCCGTGCGCCGTTGCAATGCGCATTGCAGGTGTCGCCCCTGCAGGGGCAGGACGGGGTCATGCTGATGATGGTGAGCCCGCGCGAGCTGGCGGGGCGGATGACGCAGACCCATAGCGCCAAATCCGCCGCGGCCTCGGCCATAGGCATGGCAGAGATGCTGGCGCATGAGATCAAGAACCCGCTCGCAGGCATCACCGGCGCGGCGCAGCTTCTGAGCATGAACTTGCCGCAGGACGATCTGGAGCTCACTGACCTGATCGTCAGCGAAAGCCGCCGCATCGTGAAGCTTCTGGAGCAGGTGGAGCAGTTCGGCAACCTGTCGGAGCCGGATTTCAAGCCGGTGAACCTGCATGACCTGCTGGACCGCGCGCGCCGCTCGGCGCTGTTGGGATTTGGCGCGCATATGCGGATCACCGAGGAATACGACCCCTCGCTGCCCTTGGCCTGGGGCGATCAGGACCAGTTGCTGCAAGTGGTTCTGAACCTGCTCAAGAATGCTTCGGAAGCGGCCGGGAAGAGGGGCGGGCATATCCATATCCGCACCTATTACGAGCATTCCTTCCGCCTGCGCCGCAGCGATGGCACCGGCAAGCTGCTGCCGCTGCAGATCGAGATCCGGGATGACGGGCCGGGGCTGCCGGAAGCGATCAAGGACGACATCTTCGACCCGTTTGTTTCGGGCCGGGAAAACGGGACCGGGCTGGGGCTTGCCTTGGTGAGCAAGATCATCTCGGACCACAATGGCTGGATTTCGGTGAGCTCCGTTCCGGGGAAGACCGTATTCCGGCTGTCGCTGTCGCGGGTTCCGCGCGGCCGCGGCCTGCAAGAGGATTGATGCCATGGACGGCACCGTACTTGTCGCGGACGACGACCGCACCATCCGCACCGTTTTGACCCAGGCGCTGACCCGCGCGGGCTGCAAGGTGCATGCCACCTCGTCGCTCACTACGCTGATGCGCTGGGTCGCGGAAGGGAAGGGCGATGTGGTGATCTCGGATGTGATGATGCCGGATGGGAACGGGCTGGAGATGCTGCCCAAGATCCAGGCAGACCGGCCCGGGCTGCCGGTGATCGTGATCTCGGCGCAGAACACCATAATGACGGCGATCAAGGCGGAAGCCGCGGAGGCCTACGACTACCTGCCCAAGCCTTTCGACCTGCCGGAGCTGATGAAGCGCACCGCCAAGGCGCTGGCGGAGAAACGCACCGCACCGGCGCCCCGCACCGACACCCCGGACGAGACGGAGGAGCTGCCGCTGATCGGGCGCAGCGAGGTGATGCAGGCGCTTTACCGGCTCATCGCGCGGGTGATGAACACCGACCTGCCGCTGCTGATCACCGGCGAAAGCGGGGCGGGCAAATCCCTGATCGCGCGCTCGATCCATGATTTCTCCGACCGGCGCACCATGCCTTTCGTGCAGGCGGGTGCTGCCAGCCTTGCCGAACTGGAGGGGCCCGCTCGGCTCTTGGCACAGGCCCGCGGCGGCACGCTGATGTTTGACGAGCTGGCCGATCTGCCCGAAGAGGCGCAGGCACGGCTGGTGCGGATGATGGATACCCCCGGCGATCATGCACCGCGTTTCATGGCCTCCAGCCAGCAGGACCTGGCGGCGGCGATGGAGGCTGGGCGGCTGCGCCAGGATCTCTACTACCGGATCTGCGGCACCGTGCTGCATGTGCCGCCGCTGCGCGACCGGGTGGAGGACATCCCGCTCCTGGCCGAGCATTTCATGGTGCGCGCCGAAAACGAAGGCGCGCCGCACCGGACCTTGAGCCGGAAGGCCCGTGAAGCGCTGCGCCACTGCCGCTGGCCGGGCAATGTGCGCCAGCTGGAGAACCTGATCCGCCGGCTTGCCTTTACCGCCCGCAACGAGGAGATCAGCGAGGAGGAAACCCTCACCGCCCTGGGTCCGCAGGCCGGGCCGGAACCGGCAGCGGGGGTGTCGAACGAGAAGCTCTCGGAATCGGTGCGCCGCCACCTGCAGCGCTATTTCGACCTGCACGGCGACCTGCTGCCGCCGCCCGGACTTTACGTGCGGCTGCTGCGTGAGGTGGAGACGCCGCTCATTGAAATTGCCCTCTCCGCGACCGGCGGCAACCAGGCGCGCTGCGCGGAATTGCTCGGGATCAACCGCAATACTTTGCGTAAGAAGATCACCGATCTGGATATTGAGGTGACACGGCGCCGCAAACTGATGTAATCTCGCCACATAACAGTGGCCAAAACGCGATTTTCCGCGGCCAGGCCACGAGATATGGCGGTGACTCGGAAGTAGTCACACATCAGGATGAGGGCAGTCGGTGGCGCAGAAGTCACATCTCCGCTCGGCATACGGGCCGTTCACAGCCATGGACCGCTGGCGGAAAACCCGTAAGGCGCGCAACATCGGCACGCTGGGGCTGGTCCTCCTGGGCCCGCTGCTGACGCTGCTGACCTATCTGGTGATCGGCCCGCTGGGGCATGGAGCCTCCTCCAAGACGCTGCGGCTGATTCTGCTGGCCGACCTCGTCTACATCCTGTCGATCGCGGTGCTGGTGCTGACCCAGACCGTGCGGCTGTTTGCGGCGCGGCGGTCGAAATCGGCGGGCTCCCGGCTGCACCTGCGGCTGATCGGCGCCTTCGGCTTCCTGACGCTGGTGCCCACGGTGATTGTTGCGGTCTTTGCGGTGCTCACCGTAAACGTGGGCCTGGAGGGGTGGTTCTCCCAGCGGGTGCGGCAGGTGATCGGCAGCTCGCTTGCCGCCGCAGAGGCTTATCAGGCGCAACAGAAGGACGACTTGAGCGAGGACGCCCGGGCACTGTCGCGCTACCTCGACAACAGCCGCGCCCGCAGCTTCTTTATCAACGACGCCGAGCTGCGCCAGGTGCTGACCCAGGGGCAGCTGCAGATCCAGCGCGGCTTGCGCGAAGCCTATATCATCGATGGCGCGGGCGAGATCCGCGCCCGTGGCGAGCGGTCTTACGAGTTTGACTACGAAGAGCCAGACACAGGCCAGATCGACGCCGCGCGGGCGCAGGGTTTTGCCCTGATCGAGGATTGGGACAACAGCGAATTCCGCGCGCTGGTGCCGCTCGACGCCTTTGTCGACCGCTACCTCTACATCAGCCGCGATGTCGACGGCGAGCTTCTGAACCTCCTGGACGAAACCCAGGAGACCGCGCATCTTTACCAGCAGCTGGAAAGCGAACGCGGGCGGGTGCTGTTCGAATTTGCGCTGCTCTACCTCGGTTTTGCGGTGATCCTGATCCTCGCCGCGATGTGGCTGGGGATGTGGTTTGCCGAACGGCTGTCGCGCCCTGTGGGCCGGCTCACCATTGCGGCGCAGCGGGTGGGCGCGGGCAATCTGGACGTGCAGGTTCCGGAAGAGGGCGGCAGCGGCGACGAGATTGCGCAATTGGGTCAGTATTTCAACCAGATGACCCGTGAGCTTAAAGCTCAGCACGGCCGCCTCGTCGACAACAACCGGCAGATTGAACGGCGCCGCCGCCTGTTCGACTCGGTATTGTCTTCGGTGACGTCGGGTGTGGTCGGGCTCGACCCGGACGGGCGTATCGCTTTCGTCAACCGCTCCGCCGAGCGGCTTCTGGACTGGCAGGACGACCAGCAATCGCTGGCGCTGGCCGTCGCGGTGCCGGAGTTCGGGCCGCTGTTCGAGGAATTGTCCGCCAGCGGCGCCGATGTGGTGCAGGAGGAAATCAAGGTGACCCGCCAGGGCCGTCTGGAGAACCTGCTGGTGCGGATGGCGCCGCGGCGCTCGGGCGAGGGGCGGCTGGAGGGCTACGTGGTGGCCTTCGATGATGTGACCGACCTGGTCAGCGCCCAGCGGATGGCAGCCTGGGGCGACGTGGCGCGGCGCATCGCGCATGAGATCAAAAACCCGCTCACCCCGATCCAGCTCAGCGCCGAACGCATCAAGCGCAAGTTCGG
Organism: Cribrihabitans pelagius; assembly: GCF_048820915.1. Classification (NCBI taxonomy): domain Bacteria; kingdom Pseudomonadati; phylum Pseudomonadota; class Alphaproteobacteria; order Rhodobacterales; family Paracoccaceae; genus Cribrihabitans; species Cribrihabitans pelagius. The sequence goes on from NZ_JBMERR010000005.1 coordinate 93,115, forward strand.
GCCCAAGCTGGAAACCGAAAGCGACAGCGACCAGCTGCGCGCGATGACCGATGTGATCGTGCGCCAGACCAACGACCTGCGCCGGATCGTGGACGAGTTCTCCAAGTTCGCCCGTATGCCGGAGCCGGAGCGGCGCGAGGAGAACCTCGCCAAACTGGTGCAGGACGCGGTGATCCTGCAGCAGACCGGCCAGCCCGAGGTGAAGATCGCGGCCGATCTGCCGGAGGCGGAGATGCCTGCCGATCTGGATGCCACGATGATTGGCCAGGCGCTTACCAACCTCATCAAGAACGCTGGCGAAGCGATCGAAAGCCTGAGGAAAAAAGGCGCGCCGGAAGGCTACGCACCGGAAATCCGGGTTGAGGCCGCGCGCGCCGCCACCGGCTATGAGATCCGCATCGCCGACAATGGTATCGGCCTGCCCGAAGACCGGGCACGGCTGTTTGAGCCTTATGTGACGACCCGCGATGCGGGCACCGGGCTGGGGCTTCCGATCGTCAAGAAGATCATCGAAGAGCACGGGGGCACGCTCACGCTGGAAGATGCCCCAGCCTTTGACGGGCAGGCGCACTTCGGTGCCATGGCCGTCATCCGCCTGCCCGCAGCAGTACGGGCAGATGCGCAAAACAAAGCGACAGTGAAAGCAGGTCTGACATGAGTGACATTCTGATTGTGGACGACGAGCGGGACATCCGCGAACTGGTCTCCGACATTCTGGAAGACGAAGGTTATGCCACCCGAAAGGCGGGCAGCTCGGACGAATGCATGGCGCGGCTGGAGGAGGAAGCGCCGGCGCTGCTGATCCTCGATATCTGGCTGAAGGACAGCCAGATGGACGGCATCGACATCCTGAAGACGGTGAAACGCGACAATCCGGAGATCCCGGTGGTGATCATCTCGGGCCATGGCAACATCGAGATTGCGGTCGCGGCGATCAAACAGGGGGCTTACGATTTCATCGAGAAACCCTTCAACATCGACCAGCTGATGGTGGTGATCCGGCGCGCGATGGAAGCTTCGCAGCTGCGCCGCGAAAACACCGATCTCAAGCGCAAGGACAATGGCGCAGCCGAGATGATCGGCGCCTCGGCTGCCTTCCGCACCCTTGCGGGCCAGCTCGACAAGGTGACCAAGTCGAACGGCCGGGTGATGCTGACCGGCCCCGCGGGCAGCGGCAAGGAGATCGCAGCGCGCTACATCCACGCCAATTCGGCCCGCGCCGCAGCGCCCTTTGTCACCGTCAATTGCGCCAGCATCGAGCCCGAGCGCATGGAGGAGGTGCTGTTCGGCCGCGAAAGCCACGAGCGCGGGGTGGAGCCGGGCCTTCTGGAGCAGGCGCACGGCGGCGTCGTGTTTTTCGACGAGGTCGCCGACATGCCGCTTGGCACCCAGTCCAAGATCCTGCGGGTGCTGGTCGACCAGCAGTTCCAGCGCGCAGGCGGCAGCGAGAAGATCCGGGTCGATCTGCGGGTGATTTCTGCCACCAACAAGGATCTGGACACCGAAATCGATGCCGGCCGCTTCCGCCAGGAGCTGTTTCACCGGCTGAACGTGGTGCCGGTGGCGGTGCCCTCTCTGGCCGACCGGCGCGAGGATATCCCGCTGCTGGCAGGTCACTTCATCCGCCAGTTCAACGAGGCCCAGGGGCTGCCGCTGCGCGAGCTGACCGATGAGGCCGTGGCGCTGATGCAGACAATGATGTGGCCCGGCAACGTGCGCCAGCTGAAGAACCTGGTGGAGCGGGTGCTGATCCTCGGCGAGGGCAGCGGCCCGATCGAGGCGAGGGACCTGCCGCGGGAGGAGGAGAAGCCGCAGGGCGACGGCCGGGTGGTGCTGTCGGGCGCGCTGGCCACGCTGCCTTTGCGCGAAGCGCGCGAGGCCTTCGAGCGCGAATACCTGCTGACCCAGATCAACCGCTTTGGCGGCAACATCAGCCGCACCGCGTCATTTGTCGGCATGGAGCGCTCGGCGCTGCACCGCAAGCTGAAGTCGCTGGGCGTGGTGACCTCCAGCAAGGCGGGCGCCCGCGTGGCGCGGGTCGAGGCGGACGCAGAAACGGAAGCGGCGGAGGCAGACGCGGTCTGAGCCGTGCCACAAAGGCTGCCGGGCGGGGACGCGCGGCCCGGCAGCCGGTCGGCCGGCAAGCCGGGCTGCCCGGTCAGCCGCCGGAGCTGGTGCCGACCAGAGTGGTGCCGCCGCGGGTTCTCAACGCGCAGTTGCCGGGGCCGAGCGGCGGCAGCGCGGGGCCTGCGGCGCGGGCCTGGCCCTGCGGGCAGCGCTTCAGGCTTAGCTGCTGATAGCCCTTGCCCGCCATGCAGGCGCGCTCCAGCCGCAGCCGCAACGGCCGGTTCACGTCCACCGTGTAATAGCTGCCCTCCACCCAGATGCTTGAATGATAGCGGCAATCGCCATGGTGGCAGAACCGGCCGCCGGGGCGGTAGATGGGAGGTCGCTGGCGGATCTGGCTGGCGACAGGGGCCTGCTGCAGCGCCTCTGCCTCGCAGGCCAGCTCGTCCGCCTGCAGGCGCGACACCTCAGCGCCCTGTCTGTAGTAAACCGGAAGCGGCCCGCAGGCGGCAAGGCCCAGCAGCGCCAGGGCTGCGGCGGATATCACGCGCGCGAGGTGCATGGCCGAAGAATGCCTGCAAACTGAGGGCGTTACAATTAAATTGACCGTGATGGCGGCATCTGTCATTCAATCCGGGCAAAATGGCGCCCAAAGGACAGGCTCATGAAGGTTATCATCTGCGGCGCGGGCCAGGTCGGATGGCAGATCGCCCGCCACCTTTCCGGCGAGCACAATGATGTCACCGTGGTCGACAGCAATCCCGATCTGGTGCGCCGCGCCACCGATACGCTGGATGTGCAGGGGGTTGCGGGTTTTGCTTCCTACCCGGATGTGCTGGAGCGGGCGGGCGCGCGCGATGCCGACATGATAATCGCCGCCACCCATTCCGACGAAGTGAACATGGTGACCTGCCAGGTGGCGCATTCGGTGTTTTCGGTGCAGCGCAAGATCGCGCGGCTGCGGGCGAAAAGCTACCTCACCGCGATCTACTCCGACCTTTACCGCCGCGAGCACCTGCCGATCGACGTGGTGATCAGCCCCGAGCGCGAGGTTGCCGCCGCCGCCATGCTGCGGCTGTCGGCGCCCGCGGCCTTTGATATCGAGACCTTCATGGGCGGCAAAGCGCAGCTCCTGGGCATCCAGATCGACGAGCACTGCCCGGTGGTGAACACGCCGCTCAGGCAGCTGACCGACCTGTTTTCCACCCTGCGCGCCATTGTCGTCGGAGTGCGGCGCGAGGGCACGCTGTTTGCGCCGGAGCCGGGCGATCAGCTGTTTGTGGGCGACAGCTGCTATGTCTTTGCCCATGCCGAGGACGTGACCCGCACGGTGGAGGTTTTCGGCAAGACCGAGAAACGCCAGGACCGCGTGGTGGTCGTGGGCGGCGGCAATGTCGGGCTGGAGGTCGCCAAGGCGCTGGAGGCGCGCACCAGCCGCATCCGCGCCAAGGTGATCGAGCGCGACCGCAAGAGCGCCGAGCACGCCGCCGAGGAGCTGGAGCGGACCATTGTGCTGAACGGCGACGGGCTGGACCGGGCGCTGATGATCGAAGCGGGCATCGACAAGGCCGACGCGATGCTGGCGGTGACCGACGACGACCGCACCAACATGCTGGCTGCGGTGCGCGCCAAGGCCGAGGGCTGCCCCTTTGCCATCGCGCTGATCAACGATCCGACCCTGGTGGCGCTGCTGCCGCACCTGGGGATCGACGCCTATATCAACCCGCGCTCCACCACGGTGAGCTCGATCCTGCGCCACATCCGCTATGGCCGGGTGCGGCAGGTCTACTCGCTGGGCGATGCCGAGGCCGAGATGATCGAGGCCGAGGTGCTGTCGACTTCGCCGATCGCGGGCCAGATGATCCGGGAGACCGATTTCCCCGAAGGGGTGCTGGTCGGCGGCGTCCTGAAGAACGGCGAGATGCTGCGTCCGACCGGGCAGACGCGGATCGAGGAGGGCGACGTGATCGCGCTCTTTGCCATGGCCGATGACGTGCCCGAGGTGGAGCGCCTGCTGCAGGTCTCGATCGATTACTTCTGACATGGCGCGCGCGGTCAAAGCCTCCCACGGCATCCTGCGGCTGCCCTTGTTCCTGCTGCTCTGGGGCGTGGCCTCTCTGGCGATGTGGGTGCCCGCCACCCATGCGTTGGTGCAGGATAACCACCACACCGCGCAAAGCTTTTTCTTTGCAGGCCTCGGCGGGCTGGTGCTGGTGGGGCTGACCGGTCTTGCTCTGGGCAACCGCATCCCGCGCTACGGCATGCCGGGGCAACTGTTGTCGCTGCTTGCGGCCTTTGCGGTGCTGCCGCTGTTCCTGGCGGTGCCGGTGCACGAGGCGATGGTCAACACCCGCTTTCTGAACGCCTATTTCGACATGGTGAGCGCCATCACCACCACCGGCGCGGATGTCTTCGACGACCCCGCACGGTTGTCCAACAGCGTGCACCTGTGGCGGGCGATGGTGGGCTGGATGGGCGGCCTTCTGATGTGGATCGCCGCCTCCGCCGTGCTGGCTCCGATGTCGCTTGGCGGTTTCGAGGTTACCGCCAAGGGGGTGCCGGGCGGGGGCGCGGGGGTTCCTGCGCAGATGCAGAAAGCCGATCCCCGCCGTCAGCTGGTCCTGGTGTTCCGCACCCTGGCGCCGGTCTACTGCGGGCTGACGCTGGTGCTGTGGGTGCTCCTGATGATGACGGGCGAGGCGGCGCTGGCGGGGCTGTGCCATGCGATGTCGGTGCTGGCGACGTCTGGGATTTCGGCCACCGGCGGGGTGCAGGACGCGGCCAGCGGCATCCCGGGAGAAATGGTGATGTTCCTGTTCATGTTCTTTGCGCTGTCGCGGCTCACTTTCTCCAGCGATACCGTCACCTCCGGCCATGGCCGCCTGGACCGCGACCCGGAGTTCCGCACCGGTCTGCTGATCATCCTCGGTGTGCCGCTGGTGCTGTTCCTGCGCCACTGGGTCGCGGCCTTCGAGGTTTCTGCAACCGCCGACCCCGCGCAGGCGCTGACGGCGCTGTGGGGGGCCGTGTTCACGGTGATGTCCTTCCTGTCGACCACCGGCTTTGAAAGTTCCGAATGGGCCGCGGCGCGGGAGTGGTCCGGGCTGGAGACGCCGGGCATGATCCTCCTGGGGCTGGCGGTCTTTGGCGGCGGCGTGGCGACCACGGCGGGGGGCGTCAAACTGCTCAGGGTCTATGCGCTCTACCTCAACGGCCTGCGCGAGATGGAGCGGCTGGTGCATCCGCATTCGGTCAGCGGCGGCGGCGACCGGGCCCGCCGCCTGCAGAAGAATGGGGCCTATGTGGCTTGGATCTTCTTCATGCTCTTTGCCCTGTCGCTGGCGGTGATCAGCACCGCGCTGGCAGCAGTGGGCACCGATTTCGAGCAGTCGATGATCCTCGCGGTGGCGGCGCTGTCCACCACCGGCCCCTTGACCGAGGCCGCGGCCAGCACGCCGATCGTGCTCAATCAGCTTGCCGATCCGGCCAAGCTGATCCTCTGCGTCGCGATGGTGCTGGGGCGGCTGGAGACGCTGGCCTTCATCGCGCTCCTGTCGCCCAACCTCTGGCGCAGCTGATCGGCTGAATGCCGTATCTGCGCTTTGTTTTTTCGGGTGGAATCTGATTTCAACTGCGTCCATACTCAAAGGAATCCGGCGCGCTCGCGCATCGCGCGCAGCAAGAAAAAAGGCGAGATAACAAAAATGGCTTCGGACAGACAGAATCTTCAGGATGCCTTCCTGAATCACGTTCGTAAAACCAAGGTTCCAGTCACAATTTTTCTGATCAACGGGGTCAAGCTGCAGGGTGTAATCACCTGGTTCGACAATTTTTGCGTGCTTTTGCGCCGCGACGGACAGTCGCAGCTGGTCTACAAACACGCGATTTCGACCATCATGCCGGCCCAGCCGATCAGCCTTTATGAAGGTGAAGACGCCTCTTGATGGAGCATGACAGGAAGCAGACCCGGGCCTGGGTTCTGCATCCGGAAATCAAATCCGACAGCGAACGCCGGGATCCCGGCTTCGCGCTCGAAGAAGCCGCCGCCCTGGCTGCGGCTCTGCCTGATCTAACGGTTGCGGGCTCCGGTGTCGTGCGCCTGCCCAAGGCGCATCCCGGCATGCTGTTCGGATCGGGCAAGATCGAAGAGCTGGGCCAGATCTTCAAGGCCGAGGAGGTCGAACTGGTGCTGATCGACGGGCCGGTTTCGCCCGTGCAGCAGCGCAACCTGGAGAAGGCCTGGAAGGTCAAGATCCTGGACCGGACCGGGCTGATCCTGGAGATCTTCTCGGACCGGGCGGCGACACGCGAGGGCGTGCTTCAGGTCGAGATGGCTGCGCTCAGCTATCAGCGCACCCGGCTGGTGCGGGCCTGGACCCACCTGGAGCGGCAGCGCGGCGGGCTTGGCTTTGTCGGCGGCCCCGGTGAAACCCAGATCGAGGCCGACCGCCGCGCCATCGACGACCAGCTGGTGCGCCTGCGCCGCCAGCTTGACAAGGTGGTGAAGACCCGCGCGCTGCACCGTGCCTCGCGTGCCAAGGTGCCTTATCCGATCGTGGCGCTGGTGGGCTATACCAACGCCGGCAAGTCGACCCTGTTCAACCGGCTCACGGGCGCCGAGGTGATGGCCAAGGACATGCTCTTTGCCACCCTGGACCCGACGATGCGCCGGGTCGAGCTGCCGGACGGGCCAGAAATCATCCTTTCCGACACGGTGGGCTTCATCTCCGATCTGCCGACCGAGCTGGTTGCCGCCTTCCGCGCCACGCTGGAGGAGGTGCTGGCGGCCGACGTGGTGCTGCACGTGCGTGACATCAGCCACCCGCAGACCCGCGAGCAGGCCGCCGACGTGGAGGCGATCCTCACTTCGCTTGGAGTGGAGGAGGAGCGCGCCCGGATCGAGGTCTGGAACAAGCTGGATCTGTTGCCGGAGGAAGAGGCCGCAGCCCGCCGCGACCGGGCCGCGCGAGAAGAAGGGATCCACGCGATCTCCGCTCTCACGGGGGAGGGGCTGGATGCGCTTCTGGCCGATGTGGCGGAAAAACTGCAAGGCGTGCGCCACGAAGAGGTGCTGAGCCTCGCGTTTTCGCAAGGCAAGCAACGCGCCTGGCTGTTCCAGCAGGACCTGGTGCAGAGTGAGACACAGACCGACGACGGTTTCGATCTCACCGTGCTCTGGACCGAACGGCAGAAGGCGCAGTACAGGAAGCTCTGAGCGCTGATCTTCTGGCTCGTGAAATGAGAAAGCCCTCCGTTTATGGAGGGCTTTTTTTGCTATTGGACCGGGCTAAGCAATGCACCAGCGCGGAACAAGGCCGAAGGCCGCCGCGCATCGCCGGCGCGCCCTCACGCGGCGGCGATTTGGCTGATGCTTGGCGGTCCATCGACAGGGTCTACGGACTTGGCAGCCATAAACTGCCTGTAACTGCGGTTCGGATCGCCACCGCGCGCACCGCCGATGCGCGGCTCAGTCCCGCGGGCTGATCCGTGTCACCCCGACAGCCGCCGCGCGCGCCAGCTCCTCGTCCAGTGACATCGGGATGTACTCGCCGCGCCGCCAGAGCTGCGCCATGTCGTCGTAATGGCGCGACAGGAAATGCCCGGACTGGCCGGTCGACAGGATGAAGACCGAGCTGTCGGGATCGGCAAAGTCATAGACGCCGCGGTAGCCGGCTGCATGCACATTCTGAAACGGCGCCGGGTCCTTGCCCGAGCTGCGGCCGCGCTGCAGCGTATGGTCGCCGCCGCTGGTGGACTGGCGGATGTTGACGAAGAAGCGCAAAAGCGGCACCTCGCCCAGCACCGGGTGGTCGTGGGTTGCCTCATGCGCATCGCCCCAGCGCAGCGATTCCAAGGTGCCGCCATGGTTCTCGGCAATCCAGATCAGCGCATCGTCCAGCGCCAGCCGGGCCATACCGGCGCAGGTCTCCCGCGGGGCGCTCTGGCGCACGTCACACCAGGCCGAGGCGCCATCGACGTCGCGGTAGACACGTTCGATGAACAGCGGCTCGGCATGGGTGAACTCGCGGGCCAGCGGCCCCAGCTCGTCTGCGATCAGCCGGGTCTGCAAGGCGCGCAGCCAGGCGGCGTAGATCAGCGGCTCGGGCAGGTGCTCGTTCATCTCGCCGTTCCATTCCGACAGCAGCGCGAGCGCCTTCTGCCGCTGCCGCTCGGGCGTGCCTTCGGGCGCGGCTTCGCCGGTGAACCACAGATCGGCGCCAATTAGCGGCAGGAGCGCGCGGGCGGTGAAGGAAACGGTGTCGAGCTGGGCTTCGATGAAGCTGTCGCGTGTATGCACCTCGCGGTCCTGCATCAGCTTCTTCCAGCGGTGGATGCGCTGGGTGTCGCCCCAGTCGAAAGAGACATGCTCCGGGAAGGGGCGGTCCAGAAGTTTGTTGTTCGTATTGCCAAGGATACCGCCGCGGGGGCTCACGAATTCCGGATTTTTGGCATAAGGCGCGCGGCCTTGCCAGCGGTTCTCCGCGCGCCAGCCCTGGCTTGGCATCCGGCCTTTGCTGTCGTGGCGGGCGTCGCGCCGGGGGAAGGCGCCGACAGTTTTCATCGCGATGGTGGTCCGGTCCGCAAGCGTCAGATTTTGCGAGGGCGCAATGAAATCCTCGCCCGCAGAAATTGCCTCTTGCACGTTTGCACTGCGCATGAGGTTCAGCGCCGCGGTCATCGAGGTGTCATCGGGGCTGAGCGCGGTCCAGCCAAGCGCCACCACATGGCCGGGCGGGGTGATTGTGGAAAGGTTGAACAGCGAGCCGGGCAGCACCGGGCCGTTGCGGGTCCAGCGCAGGGTGAGGGTAACTGGTGCTTCGCCCTTGATCCCGATGATCGACGGGCGCGTGATGAAATCCTCCCAGCCGTCCTCAGATTTGTACTGTTCGGGGTTCGCCGGATTCAGCTGTTCGATGAACAGGTCCATGTCGTCCATGTAGGAGGAGGTGACCCCCCAGCCAAGCGTCTCGGAGCGGCCTGTGATCACGGCCGGCACGCCGGGGATAGTGCCGCCGATCACGCCGCCGGTGCCCAGCTCCAGCCGCGCCAGATACCAGATCGCGGGCGCGGTGAGACCGAGATGCGGGTCATTGGCCAGCAGCGTGCCGCCCGAGGCGGAGCGGTCGGGAGCGGCGGCCCAGGCGTTGGAGGCGCCGCCGAGCCCGCGCGGCGCGAGCGGGAACAGGAGGCTTTCCGTTTCCGCGGCGGTGTTTTCCGCAAACCGCGCCACGCCGGGCACCAGGCTGGCATATTCCGGCAGCGCTGCCACGCCATTGCCGGGGGCGTCGGGCAGGATGTCCTTCAACCGCGCCGCATCCTCCAGCGTGAGCGAGACGCGGGCGCGCAGGATCTCCTCCCGCATGTGGCCGGAGAGCTGCAGCGCCATCAGCTTCATCACCGCGATGCTGTCCGCGGGCTGCCACGGGGCGACGGGCATGTTGAACAGGAACATCTCGGGGGCGCCGCGCCCCAGCGCGTCTTCATTGATCTCGGTCAGCCGTGCGTTGACACCCGCGGCATAGGCTTTGAGCGCGGTGAGCGTCCCGGGCGTCTGGTCCTCCACCGATTCCTGCGCCAGCCGGTAGAGGCCGAGCCGGCGCAGGAAGACGTCGGTCTCCACCGTGCGGGGGCCGAAGATCTCCGACAGGCGCCCCTGCGCGGTGCGGCGCAGCACGGCCATCTGCCACAGACGGTCCTGCGCGTGCGCGTAGCCGAGGCCGAAGTAGACATCCTCGTCGCTGGCGCCATAGCTGCCGAAGACATGCGGAACATTGGCATTGTCGCGCACGATCTCCAGCGGTGCCGCAGGGCCGGGCAGGGCAATGTCCTTGCCGTAGTCGGGCAGCGATTGCGAGGCGAGGAAATAGACCAGCGCGAGCGCCAGAACCGAAAGCAGGGTGAGCCCTGCGGCCAGGCGCAGGAGCCAGCGGAAAAGACGTCCCATCAGCGGCAGAATTCCTCAGGTAATGGTTGCCGTCCCCGTTGCAGCGATTGCGCCCGGCGGCGCGGCTGCTAGGGTTAGCCGCAACATATGCGAAGACGGAACAGGGGAAAAGCAGATGGCGAAACTGGCGTTTCTGGGGCTGGGGGTGATGGGCTATCCGATGGCCGGGCACCTCGCGGCAGCGGGGCATGAGGTCACTGTCTACAACCGCACCGAGGCCAAGGCGCGCAAGTGGGTCGGGGAGCACAAGGGCGGCTTTGCCGCGACGCCGCGGGCGGCGGCCTCGGGCGCGGAGATGGTGATGGCCTGCGTCGGCAACGACGACGACCTGCGCGCGGTCTGCCTGGGACCGGACGGCGCCTTTGCCGGCATGGCCGGGGGCAGCACCTTTGTCGATCACACCACGGTTTCGGCCAAGGTCACGCGCGAGCTTCATGCCGCGGCCGCAGAGCGCGGTATCGCCTTTGTCGATGCGCCGGTTTCGGGCGGCCAGGCGGGGGCGGAGAACGGCGTGTTGTCGGTGATGTGCGGCGGCGATGCAGCGGCTTTCGAGGCTGCCGAGCCAGTGATCGGCGCCTATGCCAGGATCTGCCGCCGCCTCGGCGAAAGCGGCGCCGGCCAGCTGGCCAAGATGTGCAACCAGATCGCCATTGCAGGGCTGGTGCAGGGTCTGAGCGAGGCGCTGCATTTTGCTGAGAAGGCCGGGCTTGACGGGCGCGCGGTGGCCGAAGTGATCAGCCAGGGCGCAGCGGGCAGCTGGCAGATGGTGAACCGGCACGAGACGATGCTGGACGGTCACTTCGAGCACGGCTTTGCGGTCGACTGGATGCGCAAGGACCTGGGCATCTGCCTGGCGGCGGCGGATGAGGCGGGCGCAAGCCTGCCTGTGACCGCGCTGGTCGATCAGTTCTACAAGGATGTGCAGCGCATGGGCGGCGGGCGCTGGGATACGTCGTCGCTGATCAAGCGGTTGCGCGACTTTGGGTGAGGTTCGCGGGGCAAGGATCTGAAAGGAAATGGCCTTTCCCAAGGGAAAGGCCATGCCTCCGGCGGGGATATTTTCAGCAAGAGGAAGCCGGAGCGCGCCTCCCGCCCGCCCCGCTCAGGGGATGATGCGGGTATATTTGGTGCCTTCCAGCGTGGCGCCGACGCGCAGACCGGCCTGGCCGAAGACCACCGCCAGAACCGGCGAAGTCAGCGTGTTGGTGTCGGCGGTGAGCGCGTTGCCCTCGTCGCGCACCACGTATTCAACATCGGCACCAGCGGCCCAGCCCGAGGAACGGCGGAAGCCCGCCAGCGCGCCGTCGGTCATGAAGAACAGCACATGGGCGTATTGCTGGGCGCCGATCTGAAACCCGGCGTTGCCCTTCACGGTGGAGTAATAGTCCACAGTGACTCCATTGATGCGCAGCGCGCCGCGTCCGTAGGCGCCGCCGAAGACAAAGCCTGCCTCGGTCACCAGCGGCATCACCAGCATGGCGGTGGCTTTTTCGGCCAGTGTCACGGTGTTGGGATAGCGGCTGTACATCTGGTTCAGCGTTGCATCGACCCGCGCGTCGATGGTGGCGGCGTTGTTGTTGCCAACGCCATTGCCGCAGGCGGCGGTGACGCCGGCACCAGCCAGGGCGCCAAGCGCAAATCCGCGCCGGGTCAAACGGGAAGAGGAAAAACTGCTCATGTTTCAGGGGCCTGTAATGGGTTGCGGAAGGGGCCGGTTCGCTCCGGCTCTGGCGCCGGTATACGCGGAAAACCGCTGCCTGTCATCTGCCGCGGCGGCAGCGCGGCGGCTTCCCGCTGAGAAATCCTTGCGTCTTTGCGGGGATGGCCTCAGCCGTTCAGCAAACGCGCCGCCTCCGGTGCAAAATAGCTGAGCACTCCGTTGCAGCCCGCCCGCTTGAAGGCCATCAGGCTTTCCATCATCACCTGTTCGCCGTCGATCCAGCCGTTCAGCGCCGCGGCCCTGATCATCGCGTATTCGCCGGAGACCTGATAAGCGTAAGTGGGCACGCCAAAGGCGGTTTTCACCCGGTGGCAGATGTCGAGATAGGCGATGCCGGGCTTTACCATCACCATGTCGGCGCCCTCCATCAGGTCGCGCTCGATCAGGCGCAGCGCCTCGTCGCTGTTGCCTGGGTCCATCTGGTAAGTTTTCTTGTCGCCCTTGAGCGCGCCCGAAGCGCCCACCGCATCGCGGAATGGGCCGTAGTAGGCGGAGGCATATTTGGCGGAATAGGAGAGGATCGCCACGTTGTGGTGGCCTGCCTGCTCCAGCGCCCGGCGCATCGCGCCGATGCGGCCGTCCATCATGTCGGAGGGGCCGATGATACCGGCGCCGGCCTCGGCCTGGGCCAGGGTCATCTTCACCAGCGCCTCCACCGTGGCGTCATTGACGATCTCGCCCTCCACCACATAGCCGTCGTGGCCGTTGATGTTGTAAGGATCCAGGGCGACGTCGGTCATCACCGCGATATCCGGTGCCGCTGCCTTGATCGCCCGGATGGCGCGGTTGGTGAGGTTGTCCGGGTTCCAGGCCTCGGCGCAATCCTCGGTCTTCAGCGCCGGGTCGGTGTAGGGAAACAGGCAGATCGCGGGGATGCCAAGCGCCTGCGCCTCCACCGCGGCCTCCACCGCCTTGTCGACCGAGCGGCGCAGCACGCCGGGCATCGAGGCGATGGGCTCCTCCGCCCCGTCGCCCGCGCGAATGAACATCGGCCAGATCAGATCGCCCGGGGTGAGGGTGGTTTCCCGCACCAGATCGCGGATCGCGGCGCTGGCGCGGGTGCGGCGCAGGCGGGCGGCGGGAAAGGGGGCAACGGTGGGCTTCATGGCATACTCTCGTTCTTGCTTGCCCTTGGGTGGCATGGAAGGGGCGCCAAGAACAAGAGGCACATTCGCCGCGCCGCGCAAGTGCCGGTCTTTGCGGGCTTGCCTGCGGCGCACGCCCGGTTGATATAGGGGCGCATCAACAAGAACAGGCCGACGGGCCGGCAGCTGAAGGATGGGGGCTGGGGTGGACCTGTTTCACATTGTCTATGAATTGATTGACCTTCGATCCTTTTCCAATCTCTGGTACTGGATTGCGCTGGCGGTGATGTGGTCGACGGCCAGCCATTGGGTGCTGGGCGTGCCCTTCGACATGGTCTACCGGGCGCGCCGCAACGGCGGCCAGGCGGCGCAGGACCTGGAGGACATTGTCCGGATCAACGTGAACCGGCTGCTTTATGTGGCGGAGGTCTCAGGCCCCTGGCTCCTGGCGCTTGGCTGCTTCGTCCTCACGATGCTGGGGCTTTTGGGATTTCTTTACCTGGTGGAGTTTGCCCAGGCGGTGTTCCTGCTTATGTTCCCGATGGCAGTGGTGAGCCTGATCAGCTTGGCGACGGCGCGCCGCATCGCGCGGGAACGGGCCACGGGCGAGGTGCTGCGCCGGCGGCTGGCAACCTGCCGCTTCATTATCCAGTGCTTGGGCCTGGTGTCGATTTTTGTCACCGCGCTGTGGGGCATGTATCAGAATCTGACCATCGGGGTCTTTTGAGGAACCTGGGCCGGGTCCAGGGACAATTCGGGAAAGGGCAGGCATGGCACAGCAGGCAGTTACACAGAAGCCGGTCACCATGGGCGGCGCGCCGGAAGGCTATGACGCGCGGCTGATCCTGAAGGAAGCGGAGAAATCCGGCGGTCCGGTGCTGCATGTGGCGCGGGATGACAAGCGGATGGAAGCGATGCGCGCGGCGCTGGCCTTCTTTGCGCCGCAGATGCCGGTGTTCATCTTCCCGGGCTGGGACTGCCTGCCGTATGACCGGGTGTCCCCCAACGCCGATATTTCGGCCGCGCGGATGGCGGCGCTGGCAGCACTTGTGCACCAGATGCCGGAGCGTTTCGTGCTGCTCACCACGCTCAACGCCGCGAGCCAGCGGGTGCCTGCGCGCGAAATCCTGCGCGAGGCCGCCTTTACCGCGCAAGTGGATCACCAAGTGGACGAGGACGCCCTGCGCAAATTCCTGGTGCGCATGGGTTTCACGCAGAGCCCCACGGTAATGGAGCCGGGAGACTACGCAGTCCGCGGCGGTATCATCGACATCTTCCCGCCGGGCGAAAGCGGCCCGGTGCGGCTCGATCTGTTCGGCGATGTGCTGGATGGCGCCCGCCGTTTCGATCCGGCAACTCAACGTACTACCGAAAAGCTGGAAGTGGTGGAGCTGGCGCCGGTCTCCGAAGTGATCCTGGACGAGGCCGCGATCACCCGCTTCCGGCAGAACTACCGGATCGAGTTCGGGGCCGCGGGCACCGACGACCCGCTCTATGAGGCGGTGAGCGCGGGCCGCAAGCATCAGGGTATCGAGCATTGGCTGCCGTTTTTCCACGAAAAGCTGGAAACGCTGTTCGACTACCTGCCCGACGCGACGGTGACGCTCGACGATCAGGTCACGCCTGCGCGGCTGGCGCGCTGGGAGACGATTGCCGACCAGTATGAGACCCGCAAGCAGGCGATGACCCAGAAGGGGCGGATGGGCACCGTCTACAAACCCGCACCGCCGGGCTTGCTGTATCTCGACGATGCCGCCTGGCAGCGCGCCACTGCGGCGCACCGGATGGTGCAGTTCCACCCGCTGCCGCAGGCCTCCGGCCCCGGCGTGGCGGATGCGGGCGGCCGTATCGGGCGCAATTTCGCGCCCGAGCGCCAGCAGGAAAACATCAGTCTTTTCGGGGCCTTGGCGTCGCATGTGAAAGCCCGGATGCAGGAAGGGCCGGTGCTGATCGCCTCCTACTCCGAAGGCGCGCGCGAACGCCTCACCGGGCTCATTGAGGACGAGGGCCTGGCTGAGGCGATTCTGGTGCGTGATGGCACCCGCATCGGCAAGTCCGGCCTGCATCTCGCGGTCTGGGCGCTGGAACACGGGTTCGAGGCGCCGGACATGACGGTGATCTCGGAACAGGACGTCTTGGGCGACCGGCTGATCCGGGCGCCGAAGAAGCGCCGCAAGGCGGAGAACTTCCTGACCGAGGCGCAATCGCTCTCGCCCGGCGACCTGGTGGTGCATGTGGACCACGGCATCGGCCGCTACAAGGGGCTGGAAGTTGTCACCGCCGCCGGTGCCGCGCATGAGTGCCTGCTTCTGGAATATGCCGAAGCCTCAAAGCTTTACCTGCCGGTCGAGAACATCGAACTGCTGTCCAAATACGGCCACGAGGAAGGGCTTCTGGACAAGCTTGGCGGCGGCGCCTGGCAGGCCAAGAAGGCCAAGCTGAAAGAGCGCATCCGCGAGATGGCCGACCGGCTGATCCGCATCGCCGCCGAACGCGCCCTGCGCAAGGCGCCGGTGATGGACCCGCCGCCGCACGCCTGGGAGGAATTCTCGGCCCGCTTCCCCTATCAGGAGACTGACGACCAGCTGCGCACGATCGAAGACGTGATGTCGGATCTGCACTCGGGCCAGCCGATGGACCGGCTGGTCTGCGGCGACGTGGGCTTTGGCAAGACCGAAGTGGCGATGCGCGCGGCCTTTGTTGCTGCGATGTCCGGCCTGCAGGTGGCGGTTGTCGCGCCGACCACGCTTCTGGCGCGCCAGCATGCGGCGTCCTTCAAGGCGCGGTTCCGGGGATTTCCGCTGGAAGTCAGACAGTTGTCGCGCTTTGTGTCCTCGAAGGAAGCGAGCCAGACCCGCGAGGGTCTCGCCAAGGGGACGGTCGACATCGTGATCGGCACCCATGCGCTCCTGGCCAAGAGCGTCCGGTTCCAGAACCTCGGGCTTCTGATCATCGACGAGGAACAGCACTTCGGCGTCGGCCACAAGGAGCGGCTGAAGCAGCTGCGCAGCGACATTCATGTGCTGACGCTGACCGCCACGCCGATCCCGCGCACGTTGCAGTTGAGTCTCACCGGGGTGCGGGATCTGTCGATCATCGGCACCCCGCCGGTGGACCGTTTGGCGATCCGCACCTACGTGAGCGAGTTCGATCCGGTCACCGTGCGCGAGGCGCTGCTGCGCGAGCATTACCGCGGCGGGCAGAGCTTCTACGTGGTGCCGCGCATCACCGACCTGCCGGAGATCGAGGAGTTCCTGAAAGAGCAGCTGCCGGAACTCACCTATGTGATCGCGCATGGGCAGATGGCGGCAGGCGAGCTGGATGACCGGATGAACGCCTTCTATGACGGCAAGTTCGACATCCTGCTGGCGACAACCATTGTCGAATCCGGGCTCGATATTCCGACCGCAAACACGATGGTGGTGCACCGCGCCGACATGTTCGGCCTCGCGCAGCTCTACCAGATACGCGGCCGGGTGGGCCGCTCGAAAACCCGGGCCTACGCCTACCTCACCACCAAGCCGCGCCAGCGTCTGACACCCACGGCCGAAAAACGCCTGCGCGTGCTCGGCTCGCTCGACACGTTGGGGGCGGGGTTCACCCTTGCCTCGCAAGACCTCGATATCCGGGGTGCGGGCAACCTTCTGGGCGAGGAGCAATCGGGCCAAATGCGCGACGTGGGGTACGAGCTTTATCAGTCGATGCTGGAGGAGGCGATTGCCAAGATCCGCGCGGGCGAGATGGAGGGGCTGTCGGACGCAGACGAGCAATGGGCGCCGCAGATCAACCTCGGCGTGCCGGTGCTGATCCCCGAGGACTATGTGCCGGATCTCGACGTGCGCCTGGGGCTTTACCGGCGGCTCTCGTCGCTCACCACCAAGGTGGAGCTGGAGGGCTTTGCCGCCGAGCTTATCGACCGGTTCGGCAAACTGCCCAAGGAGGTGAACACGCTCCTCTTGGTGGTGCGGATCAAGGCGATGTGCAAACGGGCGGGAATTGCCAAGCTCGACGGCGGGCCCAAGGGCGCGACTATCCAGTTCCACAACGACAAGTTCGCCTCGCCGCAGGGGCTGGTTGAGTTCATCAAGGCCCAAGACGGGCTGGCCAAGGTGAAGGACAACAAGATTGTCGTGCGCCGCGACTGGAAGAAGGACAGCGACAAGATCAAGGGCGCCTTCGCTATTGCCCGCGACTTGGCGGAGAAAGTGGTGGCCGAGAAGAAAAAGGCGAAGGCCGGGTAACGGGCGCCAAGGAAATTCGAATTTCCTTGGCAAATTTCTTCGAAGAAATTTGCTCAGCTGCCGCCGCTGTCTGGCGCCATCGCCGTCCGAGCGCAGAAACATGAGGCGGCCACGGAGCGGCCGGCGCGGGCCAGCGCCAGGTCCAGTTTCTGTTTTATGTGCCTGATTTCAGTATCTTCGCCGCGGGCCTTCAGGCAATCATGCAGACCCTTGAGGCTCCAGACATTGTCCGGGTGGATCGAGGCCCTCGGCAGGGTGCCGTCGAGGCCCAAGTCGGCGCGGTAGACCGCTTCGGCCTCCTCTTTCCGGCCTTGCTCGAATAGCAGCGCTCCCAGTGCGTGGCGGGTGGGCTGCATCCAGCCCCACGGTTCGTCATAAGGCAGGTTGTCGTCCAGCTCCGCCGAGCGGCGCAGATGGGTGAAGGCGGCGTCGTAGCTGCCCTTGCGGTACTCGATCTCGCCGCGCAGCATTTCTTGTGCGATTTCAAGCAAGTCCACCACGCGGTTGTTGTGCAGCAGTCGGCTTTCCGGCACCCGCGCCTTGGCCTCAAGGAAGCGTGTTTCTTCGGCCTCAGCCTCCGCCACGCGGCCGGTGGCGGCATAGGCAATGGCGCGGGCGTAGCGGGTGTTGGCGGTGAGCGTGCGGTAAAGGTCCGGGTCGGCGGGCAACTCCAGCGCCATCGCCTCCTGCCAGCGCCCGAAGCGGACCAGGATATGAGGGTGCATCGCCATGTAGCTCTCGAAATAATCCGCCATTGGCGGGCTTTCGACGCGCAGCATCGCCTCGGGCGTGGTCTCCCGCATCGCCTCAACGGCGCGCAGGGCGGGGTCTAGCTGGCCAAGGAACAGCGCGCCATAGATCACGAAGTGGTAGTTGTGCAGGCGGTAGCCCGTATAGATGTTGAAGGCACCTTCGCGGGTGTAATACTTGAGGTCGGCTTCCACTGCCATCTGGTTCCAGCGCACGACGTTGTTGTAATCGCCGCAAAGCACGTCGATATGCGTGGGCATATGCACCAGGTGGCCCGCGTCGGGCACCAGGGTGCGCAGCACGTCGGCGGCTTTCAGGGCCTTCTCGGGAGTGGGAGACATCTCCATCAGATGGACGTAGAGATGCAGGATCCCGGGGTGCTCCATCGCGCCGGGTACGGCCAGCATGGCGTCCTCCAGCACCTCCTGCGCTTCCAATGTAGCGGCGCCTTCGGCCGGCACTCCGCGCCGCAGGTCCCACATCCGCCAGGGGGTCAGGTTCAGGAGGCTCTCGGCATAGACTGCGCGCAGGTCCAGATGGTCCGGGCAGGCGGCAAATGCCGCGCGCATGGCATCGGCAAAGGCGTGATCCCAGGCGTGCATGTCCTCCACCGGCGCGCGCTGCGGATAGCGGGCGGGGAGGGCGCGGATCAGCAGTGCCTCGGCGCCGGTGCAGCCCTCAAGGCAGGCAAGCGCGGCCTGGGTTGCATCATAAGCCACGGCGAGTGCGTCGGCGCGGCCCCTGTCGTCGCGCAAGGCCCAGGGCAAGTTATAGTTCGGCCCGGCCGCATAGGCGATGCCCCAATGTGCCATGGCGCAGCGCGGATCGTGTTCCAGCGCCCGGCGGAAGCAGGCCGTGGCCTCGTCGTGGTTGTAGCCGTAGGTCCAGATCAGCCCGCGATCGAACCAGGCCTGTGCCACGGGAGAGGATGTCGTGATCGGGCAGGTGTGGCTGCCAAGCTCATAGTCGTAGCGCATGAAAAACCTCCCCGGTTGCCCGGAGAGGTTAGGCGCGGGCCCGCGCCCGGGCAAGGCGCTTGCGGGCGCCGGTCACTCGGCCGGCAGGCGTTCCTCGGTCCGGGCCATCCGCAGCATCAGGTAGAAGGCAACCGACGCCATTGCCAGCAAGCCGCAGCCCAGAGGAAGAAGCGTTCCGTCGAACATCAGCCCAACCGGCGCGGCGATCAAGGCCGCGAGCACGGTGGAGATCGAGCCGATCACCGAAGCGGCCATGCCCGCGATGTGACCCATCGGCTCCATCGCGATGGCGTTGAGGTTGCCGAGCGTGGTGCCTGCGAGGAAGAAGACGCTGGTCTGCCAGGCCACGAAACAGGCAAACAGCAGGGGCTGGGGAAGATCTGCGGTGCTCAGGAGCAGCATGACGGTGCAGATGGCGATCTGCACCCGGAGCGACCAGGTCACGATGCGGCGCATACCGACACGCTCCACGATGGCCGCGTTCAACAGGCTGGCGGAGCCCGCCATGAGCGCGACGAACCCGAACCAGAACGGAAAGGTCTCGGCGCGGCCGAAGATCACGTCATAGATCGGCTGCACCATGGTGAGCATGGTCAGCAGCATCCCCATGCAGAGCGTCTGCACCAGGATCGACAAGCGGACCGATGGATGCGCGAACATCTCCCGTACCGCCGCAATCAGCAGCGGCGCGCGGAACGGGCGGCGGTTCGCGCGCGGCAGGGTTTCCGGCAGGCGCAGCCCCATCCACAGCACCATGATGACGGCAAACAGCGCAAAAGCGAGGAAGATGCCGCGCCAGCCGGAGAACGCGATGATGCCCGCGCCCAGCATCGGGGCGATGGCCGGCACCAGGGTGAAGATCATCATCGCCAGCGACATAAGCTTGGCCATCTCGCGGCCCGCAAAGAGGTCACGTACGATGGCGATGCCGACGATGCGCGGGCCTGCGGCGCCCAGCCCCATCAGCACACGGGAAATCAGCAGCACTTCCAGGGACTGCGCCGTCCAGGCCGAGGCCGCGCCGAGGATGTAGAGCGCCGCGCCGCCCGCGATCACCCGCTTGCGGCCGAAGGCATCGGACAGCGGCCCGGTGAAGAAGGTGCCAATGCCGATGCCCAGCATGAAGGCGGTCAGCACCAGCTGCGCGCGGTTCCCGTCG
The DNA here is from genome assembly GCF_048820915.1 of Cribrihabitans pelagius. NCBI lineage: Bacteria > Pseudomonadati > Pseudomonadota > Alphaproteobacteria > Rhodobacterales > Paracoccaceae > Cribrihabitans > Cribrihabitans pelagius. The sequence continues at coordinate 113,059 of NZ_JBMERR010000005.1, forward strand.
CCGGGGCTGAGCGCGGCGCCGATCTCGGGCAGGGCGGGCAGCATCGCGTCGATGGAAAAGGCGATGGTGGCAAACATCATCGCGATCAGCGCGATGAACTCGCCCTTGGCCATGCCGTGCGCGGGGGAAATTGACATCTGGAACCTCTGACACCTCTTCAGGCGGCGCCGGGGATCGGTCCGGTCTGGGAGGCGTCCGATCCGGGTATCACGAATCCCCGGAGCGGACCAGCGCCCGGCCGCACAGATTTCTGTGCATTGTTGCGATGCTAAAGAGTGCGGCCCGCCGCTCAGGCCGTGCTGCCGTCTTCCAGCTGGCTGCGCAGGTCCGCGATCACCTGCTGCCACAACTCGGGCGGCTGGGCACCGGGCACTGCGTGCTGGCTGGCGACGATGAATGTCGGCACCGAGGTTACTCCCATCTTGCGCGAATGCGCATCGCGGGTGCGGATGGTCTCGACGTCGCTGTCGCCGCTCAGCAGCCGTGCGGTCGCCTCGGGGTCCATGCCGATGCAGGCCGCGATCTCCTGCAGCACCCCCGCGTCGCCGATGTCCAGCGCCTTCACGAAATAGGCCTCGAACAGGGCATCCACCGCCTGGGTCTGCTTGCCCTCGATCCCGGCCCAATGGATCAGCCGGTGCGCGTCAAGCGTGTTCGGCGTCCTCTGCATCGCCTCAAAGTTGATCTTGAGCCCGGCTTGCCCGGCATGTTCCACCACCGGAGCGTAGGCCTTCACTGCGGCCTCCTTGCCGCCGAACTTGTGCTCCAGGTATTCGCGCCGGTCCATGCCTTCGCGCGGCATGTCGGGGTTGAGCTGAAACGGGTGCCACTCGATGACGAAGGGGTGGTCCGGCACCGCGGCAAGCGCCTTGTCCAGGTTTGTCTTGCCGATGTAGCACCAGGGGCAGATCGGGTCGGACAGGATGTCGAGCTTGACGGCGTTCATGCGGATTTTCCTTTGAAACAGGCGGGCAGGGCGCGGCGCAGGAGTTTGCCGTTGGCGCCCGCGGGCAGGGTGTCGAGGCGGATGTAGGCGCGGGGCTGCTTGTACCGCGCGAGCCGCGCGCTGGCAAAGGCGGCCAGGTCCGCGGCGTTCAACTCTTCGGGACCGGTGTAGAAGGCGGCGATGATATAAGTATCTGGCTTCACCTCCACCGCGGCCACGCCGGCCTGGGTGATGCCGGGGTGGGCGGCCAGGGCGGTCTCCACCTCGATGGGCGAAACCCGGTAGCCGCCCGCGTTCATCATGTCGTCGTTGCGGCCAAGGTAGCGGATGGCGCCGCTTTCGGTCATTGCGCCCTGATCGCCGGTCAGAAACCAGTCGCCCTGGAAGCGGGCGGCGGTCTCTTCGGCCGCGTTCAGATAGCCGAGCATCAGCCCGGGATCGGAGCGGTGAATGGCGATGGTGCCTTCTGCGCCGCGCTCCAGAACCCCGTCAGAGCCGAGGATAGCCACCTGCCGCCCCGGCTGCGGGCGGCCGAGCGTGCCGTCTTCGGCGGGCGCTTCGGGGGCGGCGGAGATGAAAGTGGAGCATTCGGACATGCCGTAGGCTTCATAGAGCGGCTTGCCGGTTGCCTCTACCCAGGCCTCCAGCAGGTGGGCGGGGAGCTTTTCGCCGGCGGAAAGCCCGTGGCGCAGGTCCGGCAGGTCCAGCGGGAGGTGTGTGAGCATTTTTCGGTAAACCCCTGGTGCAGCAGCGAAAAGCGTGGCTCGGTGGCGCTTGAGCAGTGCAGGCAGGGCTTCGGGTGGGGTATCCGGGCCGGGGATCAGCGCGGCGGCGCCATTGGCCCAGGGGTCCATGAGGCCGGTGCCAAGCGTGAAGGTCCAGTTGAAGGCGCCTGCGTGCAGCAGGCGGTCTTCGGAAGTAAGGCCGTACCAGCCCTTCACCATCATCCGCCGCGCCCAGATGGCCCGGTGGGCATGGGCAACCGCACGAGGGCTGCCGCTGGTGCCGGAGGTATAGACCACATAGGCCAGCCGCTCCGGATCGCCTTCGGTATAGCGGCAGGGCGGCAGCGCCTGCATCGCGCTGAGCTCGGCGCGGGTGATCTGATGCGGATGCCGCGGGCAGGGAATGGCCGGGTCGCGCAGCACCGCGGCGGGTTTGAGCCCGGTGAGGATGCGCGCCACTTCCGGCTCGGTCAGCTGGGGCGAAGTCGGCACCGGAACGAGGCCCGCCGCGATGGCGCCGAGGTAGGCAACGGGGAACTCCACGGTGTTGCCAAGCCTGAGCAGCACCATGTCTCCGCGCCGCAGCCCCGCATGCAGCAGGCCGGTGCCGGTGCCGCGCACGGAGGCCTCCAGCCGGGCGTAGCTCCAGTCTTCGGCGCCGTCCGCCGCCAGCACCGAAAGCGCCGTTTTCTCCGCCAGCCGCTCCGCATGGCGCAGCACGTACGCGGCGAGGTTGAAGGGAGAGGGGCAAGGCGCAAAAGGCGCCGGATCGGAGAGGGCCAGCATAGGGGATGGCTAGCCCGTGCCGTCCTGCGTTGCAAGCCGCTCCGCAGGCGCCTATAGAGTGGGCATGACGGACCGCGACCCCAAATCCCTGATCACTATCGCCCGCGCCAGCGGCGGCGAGGAGACTGCCGAACCGCTCGACCTTGGCGCCCGGGTGCGCGAGCTGCGCAAGGCGCGGGACTGGACGCTGGAATATGCCGCCAATCAGGCGGGGCTGGCGCGCTCCACCCTGTCGAAGATCGAAAACGGCCAGATGTCACCGACGTACGAGGCGTTGAAGAAGCTGGCGGTGGGACTCGAGATCTCGGTGCCGCAGCTGTTCACGCCGCCGCAGCGCGACCAGGTGAACGGCCGCATGACGGTGACGAAATCCGGCGACGGATCGGCCCATGCGACCGCGACCTATGAGCACGAACTGTTGGCCGACGGTCTGACCCGCAAGCAGATGCTGCCCTACCGTGCCCGGGTGCGCGCCCGCGCGATGGAGGAATTCGACGGCTGGGTGCGCCACGACGGCGAGGAGTTCCTTTACGTGCTGACCGGCGTTGTGAAGCTATATACCGAGTTCTACGAGCCGGTTGAGATGCGCCGCGGCGACAGCGCCTATTACGACGCCGCCATGGGGCACAACGTGATCTCGCTCAGCCCCGAGGACGCGACGATTCTCTGGGTAACCTCGCTGGCCTGATCGGAACCCTGGCCTGCCAGATCAGTTGGCGCGGCCGTCAAGCTCCATGAGCAGGCTTTCGATATAGAGGAAGTCTTCGACCTCTTCCCTGGCTTCGGTCAGGGTCAGATGATGGGTGCGGGCCAGGTAGGCAACAAATTTGTCCCGGTCTTCCACGATGGAAGGCGCCTTGCTGACTTTCAGATACGGAAAGCGCTGCTTGATGCGGGGCATCCTGTCGAACCAGCTGGCAGCTGCTGCTTGTACAGGCATGGGGGGCACTCCCAGACAAACGGTTTCTAGCTATCGGACTCTGATGGTAACACTTTTTGCTGGTGATGTAACGATTACGAGAAGTTGTTGCATTGCGGTCACGGTTTTGGGCGGGAATTTGCCGCTCCCGCCCATGCCGCCGTGTTGGGAAACAGGGGGTCACGCCCTGGCAAACAGCCGCGGCAGCACTGCGTGGCCCAGGCCGACGGCGATCAGCTGCATCAGGATGAACATCGGGATATGGCCCGGATAGATGCCTGCAAATGTGTCGCTGAAGCCGCGCGCGATGGTGACCGCCGGATTGGCGAAGCTGGTGGAGGCGGTGAACCAGTAGGCGCCGGTGATGTAGAGACCGACCAGCGCGGGCACGGCCTCAGGGCGGGAGCGCAACCCGCCGAAGATCACGAACAGGAGCCCGAATGTCGCCAGCACCTCGGCCAGCCACTGGGCGCCGCCGCTGCGGTGCATGGTGGCGGAACTTTGCAGCACATCCAGGCCGAACATGCCGTGGCAGGCCCAGACCCCCAGGATGCCGCCGCCGGCCTGTGCCAGCACATATGGCGGCACGGCGCGCCAGGAGTGATCGCCGCGCAGCGCGAAGGCCAGCGTGACCGCAGGGTTGAAATGCGCGCCCGACACCGGCCCGAGCGTGGTGATAATGACATAGAGCATGCAGCCCGTCGCCACCGCATTGGCCAGAAGCGCCAGCGCCACGTTTCCGTCCGCCAGCCGCTCGGCCATGATGCCGGAACCGACGACGCTGACCAGCAGCATCGCGGTGCCAAGCCCCTCAGCCAGCAGCTTCTGTCCGGTCATGCCAGCTCTCCGATCCGGGCGAGTTCGGCGCGCAGCTGTTCCGGCGCCATCTCCTTCACGGGCAGTCCCAGCAGCGCCTTGGCGCGCCGCTCCAGCGTGGCGTGGGCGGCGCGGAAGGCGTCATCCCAATCTTCCGGCCTGGCCGCGGCCGGATCCGGCACGCCCCAATGCGCCCTAAGCGGCGCGCCGGGCCAGACCGGGCAGGTCTCCCCCGCGGCGGCGGCGCAGACGGTGATCACCAGATCCATCTCAGGTGCGCCGGGTCCGGCGAATTCATCCCAGCTCTTGGAGCGGGCGCCGGAGGTGCCGATGCCTTTTTCCTGCAGGAGCGCCAGCGACTGCGGATGCACCAGCCCGGTGGGGGTGGAGCCTGCCGAATAGGCGCGCACAGCGCCGCGGCCCCCGGTGTTGAGGATCGCCTCCAGCAGGATGGAGCGGGCGGAGTTGCCCGTGCAGAGCACAAGTATATTCATGGGGTGAAGCCTGTCGTTGAAGTTATTCGGGGCGCTGCATCTGCCCGATGCCGTCGACGCGGTGCTGCAGGGACAAGCGGTCCAGCGTCTCGAATGGCAGCGCAGCAAAGGCGCGGATGCGGTTGAGGAGAAGGCCATAGGCCTGCTGGAAGGCAAGGCTTTGCTCAGCTTCGGTGCCTTCCGCGCGCACCGGGTCGGCAAGGCCCCAATGGGCGCTCATCGGCTGGCCGGGCCAGGCCGGGCATTCCTCGTTGGCGGCGGCGTCGCAAACGGTGAAGATGAAATCCATCTTCGGCGCGTCGCCGGCGGCGAACCGGTCCAGATCCTTGGAACTGAGGGGGGAGGTGTCGTACCCATTGGCGTTGAGCAGCGCGATCACCTCCGGGTGCGGCCCGCCGGAGGGGCGGGTGCCCGCGGAATATGCGCGGAACTTGCCGCCGCCCTCGCGGTTCAGGATCGCCTCGGCCAGCAGCGAGCGGGCCGAGTTTCCGGTGCAGGTGAACAGCACGTTCAGGGGGCGCCCGGCGGCCGGCATGGGCAGCGCCTCACCGGATGCAGGGGCACAGACGTCGGGCCGGTTCCGGCAGCAGCCTGCGAGAAGTTCGTCGAACATCCCGCGCAGGCCGGACAGGTTTGCGCCATAAAACAGCGAGGTGCCCTGGCGCTGCTGCGAGATCAGCCCCGCCTGTTTCAGCACCGTGAGGTAGGCGGAGGCGGTATTGGCCTTGTATCCCAGCGCGGCGGCGATCTCACCGGCCGGCACGCTGTCCGGATAGCGCCGCATCAGGAGGCGGAACAGCGCGAGCCGTTTCGGATGCGCCAGCGCGGCGAGCTTATCGGTGATTTCTAATTCCATAATTCGCGAAATACGGAATCATAAACTAACTGTCAAGCTGCCACGGCCGGAAAGCGGCCTTGGCAGGGATCAGAGCATATTGGGGGGGGCGGGACGGGCAGGCGGTCAGTCCGCCTGCCACCACCAGACATCGGGCATGAAATCGGTGCGATCGCCATAGATCGGCAGCCGGTCCGGGTAGCGGATCTCCTTCACATGGGCGATACGGCCGGTGTCGAAGTTCCAGAACGGAATGACATAGCGCCCGGCGGTCAGCACCCGGTCGAGCGCGCGCACCGCGGCGGTGAAGTCCGCGGGGTCCTCGGCCGTCAGCATGGCGTCGATCATCGCCTCCGCCGCGGGGCTGTTCATGCCCATCAGGTTGCGGCTGCCGGGCGTCTCCACGCCCTCGCTGCCCCAATAATAGCGCTGCTCGTTGCCGGGACTCAGCGACAGTTCCCGGCGGTAGCGGGTGAGGTCGAAATCATAGGCGGTTTCGCGCTCGACATATTGTGCGTTATCAACGGTTTCCGTGGTCAAATGGATGCCAAGGCGTTCCAGCGCGCGCCCGTAGATCCCGGCCACTGTTTTCATCTCGGCATCGCCCTGGCGGATCAGCAGGGAGAGCCGCAGCGGCTGGCCTTCGCCGTTGCGCAGCACGCCGTCCTGCACCTGCCAGCCGGCCTTCGCCAGGAGCCGCACCGCCTGGCGCAGGTTGGCCCGGTTGCGCAGGCTGCCGTCGCCTTCGGGCAGGGTGTAGCCCTCCAGCGTGCCGGGGGCGAGGCTGTCTGCGAAGGGGGCCAGCAGGGCTTCGGCCTTGCCGTTTGCGGCTCCCGGCTGCATCGCCAGATCCGAGCCCGAGAAATAAGAGGTGATGCGGCGCGGGCTGGTGCCGGCCACGGTGGAGCTGATGTATTCGTAGTTGAAGGCGAGGATCAGCGCCTCCCGCACACGCCAGTCATCGAGCGGCGCGCGGCGGGTGTTCATCACCAGCCCGGTCATGCCCGAGGGGCGCTGGTGCGGGATCTCGCTTTTCACCACATCGCCGCGCTGGATCGCCGGGAAGTCATAGTCGTTTTCCCATTTGGCGGCGTTGAATTCGCGCACCGCGCTCAGCTCGCCTGCCTTGAAGGCCTCCATCAGCACGGTTTCGTCGCCAAAAAAGTCGATGCGCATCTCGTCGAAGTTCTGGGTGCCGCGGCGGAAGGGCAAGTCCTTGCCCCAGTAATCCGGGTTGCGGGTGAAGGTGACGAAGCGGCCGGGCTCGTGATCGCTCACCACGTAGGGCCCGGTGCCGATCGGGGCGCCGCCGACGGCGCCGCTGCCGAAAGGTTTGCCTTCGAACTGCGCCTTCTGCAGCACCGGCCGCATGCCGGCGATCAGCGCAAGTTCCCGGTCCTCTGTGTTGAAGGTGAGGCGCAGGCTGCGGGGGCCGGTCTGCTCGATCTTCTCCACCTTGGTCCAGAAGCCGCGGTAGCGCGGGTGGCCCTCGGTGCCCAGCGTTTCGTAGGACCAGATCACATCCTCGACCGTGACCGGGCTGCCATCGGAGAATCGCGCCTCCTCCCGCAAGGTGAATTCCACCCAGGAGCGGTCCGGCGGCACCTCGATTGATTCGGCCAGCAGGCCATAGAGTGTGAAGGGTTCGTCCCAGGAGCGGCCCATCAGGCTCTCATATCCCCAGAACCGCAGCTGCCACGGCGGGGTCCCTTTAAGGGTGAAGGGGTTCAGGCTGTCAAAGCCGCCGGTGTTGCCAAAGACCACCCGGCCACCTTTGGGCGCATCGGGGTTGGCGTAGGGTAAAGCCACAAAATCCGGTGGCAGCTCAGGGTCGCCATACATAGCTATGCCATGGCTCGGTTCCGCGGCCGCGACTCCGGCTCCGGCCAGGAGGGTGATTCCCGCCAGCACGCCACGCCAATTGAGGAAGTTTTTTGACCGCACTTGCCTAGCCATCCTGCTCTGCCCTTATTTTCTTGAGCTTGCACGCTACGAGCGCTTTTTCGTCTTTTCAAACTTTTAGCTTGGATGGAAGCCGGAAATTGCTTATAAAGAGATCACTGCTCGATAGGTTTCTTGCCTGTATGAAACCTGCCTCAATAACTAGCGCCCGCCTTGTGCGGGCGTTTTTTTTGTGCGCTAGCCGCTCCGCTGTCCCGGAACCGTTCCGCCGGATAGATCAATGGCGACCCCGCGTCAGGTTGAAGGCCCCGTCGCCAGGAACGCCCGCGCCGCCTTGCGCGTTTCCTTCGCGCATGCAGCATGGCAGAGTGGTGCCAGTTACGTTCAAACAGACCCGAGGGGAAGAGCATAATGTCCTTGCAAGGAAAAACCGCCGTCGTCACCGGCTCGAATTCGGGAATCGGGCTGGGGGTCGCGCGCGAGCTGGCGCGGGCCGGGGCCGATGTGGTGCTGAACTCCTTCACCGGCCGGGAAGAGGATCACGCGCTGGCGGCGGAGATCGCCGAGGAATTCGGTGTCACCGCGCGCTACATCCAGGCCGACATGTCCAAGGGCGCCGAGTGCCGGGCGCTGATCGAAAAGGCGGGTGCCTGCGATATCCTGGTGAACAACGCAGGGATTCAGCACGTTGCGCCGATCGACACCTTCCCGGAGGACAAGTGGGACGCGATCATCGCGATCAACCTTTCTTCCGCCTTCCACACCACGGCGGCCGCGCTGCCGATGATGCGGGCCGCGGGCTGGGGCCGGGTGCTGAACATCGCCTCGGCGCACGGGCTCACCGCCTCGCCCTACAAGTCCGCCTATGTCGCGGCCAAGCATGGGGTTGTCGGCATGACCAAGGCGGTGGCACTGGAGACCGCCGAGGAGCCGATCACCTGCAATGCGATCTGCCCGGGCTATGTGCTGACGCCGCTGGTGGAGGCGCAGATCCCCGACACCATGGAGAAGTACGGCATGGGCCGCGAGGAGGTGATCAAGAAGGTCATGCTGGAGCGCCAACCGAGCCGGGAGTTCGCGACGGTGGAGCAGCTGGGCGGCACCGCGGTGTTCCTCTGCTCGGACGCGGCGGCACAGATTACCGGCACCACGCTCAGCGTCGATGGCGGCTGGACGGCGCTGTAAAGCGGGCGATGTAAAGCGGGCGATGGGGAGGGGGCCAGCCCCCTCTTGGCCCTTTCGGGCCAATTCACCCCCGGGGTAGTTACGGTCAGAAAGTAAAGGACAGATTTTGGCAAAGCGGATTAACCTGGCCCTGCAGGGCGGCGGCGCCCATGGCGCCTTTACCTGGGGAGTGCTGGACCGGCTGCTGGAGGCGGAGGAGATCGAAGTGGCGGCGATCACCGGCACCTCGGCGGGCGCTTTGAACGGGGCGGCCTTCAAGGCGGGCATGGTGGATGGCGGACGAGACGGTGCAAAAGCGGCGCTGGATGCCTTGTGGCGGCGGATGGGCGCGGTCGGCGACATGCGCTTTGCCCATTGGCTCACCAATTTCGATGCAGTGGCCTGGGCCGGGGTGATGGAGGCGGCCATGCCGTTCTCACCGCTGGAGGCGGCAAGCCAGATGATCTCACCTTATCATTACGGGCCGTTCTACGAGAACCCGCTGCGGGATGTGGTGGAAAAGTTCAACTTCTCCGAAGTTTGCGCGGAGGAGGGGCCGGAACTGTTCATCTGCGCCACCTGCGTGCGCAGCGGCAAGATCCGCATTTTCGAGGGCGCGGAGCTAAGCACGGAGGCGATCCTCGCCTCGGCCTGCCTGCCCGACATGTTCCAGGCGGTGGAGATCGAGGACCCGGAAACCGGGCGGATGGAGGCCTATTGGGATGGCGGCTTCACCGGCAACCCGGCGCTGTTCCCGCTGTTTCGCGACGGCCTGCCGGGGGATGTTCTGATCGTGAATATCAACCCGCTGGAGCGGGACGAGGTGCCGAAGACGCCGCAGCAGATCCGCAACCGGGTGAACGAGATCAGCTTCAACACCTCGCTTCTGCGCGAGCTGCGGGCGATCAATTTCGTGCAGCGTCTGATCGCCGCAGGCACGATAGAGCGCGGGCGGATGAAGGAAGTGTTCGTGCATATGGTCGCCGATGACGACCTGATGACGCGGCTGTCGGTGACCACCAAACTGGTTCCGGTGCCGCAGATCCTGACCCGGCTCAAGGCGGCTGGGCGCCAGGCAGCGGAGGCGTTTCTGGAAAGTCATGAGGCCGACCTGGGGGTGCGCTCCTCGGCCGATCTGCCGACGATGTTCGGTTAGGCGCCGTTTTCGCCGGCGGCCTTGCGGCCCTGGGCGGCCGGGCGGCCCGGGTCCTTGGCGTTGGGGTAGACGAGCCCCGCCGAGATCACCAGCTTGGCCGCATCCTCGACCGTCATGTCGAGTTCGATCACGTCTTCCTCGGGAAAGAACAACAGGAAGCCCGAGGTCGGGTTGGGGGTCGTGGGGACGAAAACGCTCATCAGCCGGCCGCTGGTTTCGGCCCGGTCGGAGACCTCGCCCTTGGCGGTGGTGGAGATAAAGCCAATGGCCCAGATGCCCTTGCGCGGATACTGGATCAGGCAGGCCTTGTCGAAGCTGCGTTCAGCCTGGGCAAAGACGGTTTCGGAGATCTGCTTGATGCCGGAGTAGACCGTGCGCACCACCGGCATGCGGTCGACCAGGCGCTCGGCAAAACCGATCAGCGAGCGGCCGATGAGGCCCTTGGCGATCCAGCCCACCATGATGGTGAACAACAGGAAGATGATCAGCCCGACGCCGCGCAGGTTGATGCCGATGTATTGCTCGGGCCGGAAGGTGGCGGGCACCAGCGGCAGCACCACGCTGTCGATCCAGCCCATCACCGTCCACAGCAGCCACACCGTCAGCCCCACCGGCGCGATGACGACGATGCCTGTGAAGAAGGACGCCCTGAGGCGCGCAAACAGGCCCGGCCGGCGGTGGGGTTCGTGGTCAAATGGCGTGGTCATCGGTCTGCTTGGCAAAATCGGGTGAAGGGAACCTAGGCACGGTCCCGGGGCGGAGCAATGGCTCCGCCCCGAAAATCAACTCAGCCGCGCAGATTGTTGAGTTCCTGTGCGATCTTTGCCGCAAGCCGCGCATTGTTGCGCACCAGCGCAATGTTGGCGGCGAGGGAGCGGCCTTCGGTCAGCTCGAAGATGCGCTGCAGCAGGAAGGGCGTCACGTCCTTGCCCGCCACACCTTTGGCGTCGGCTTCGGACTGGGCCTGGGCAATCACCGGCGCAAGCTCTTCGGCGGCGATCTCGGCTTCGGCCGGGATCGGGTTGGCGATCAGCTGGCCGCCGGGCAGGCCCATTGCCTGGCGGGTGGCATGGGCGCGGGCGATCTGGCCCGGCTCGTCCATGCGCAGCGGCGCCTTCAGATCGGACTGTGCGGACCAGAAGGCGGGGAAGCTGTCCTGGCCATAGGCAATCACCGGCACACCCTGGGTCTCCAACACTTCCAGCGTTTTCGGCACATCGAGGATCGCCTTGGCGCCCGCGGCCACCACGGTGACCGCGGTCTGCGCCAGCTCAAGGAGGTCGGCGGAGATGTCGAAGCTGGCCTCTGCCCCCTTGTGGACTCCGCCGATGCCGCCGGTGGCAAAGACCTCGATCCCGGCGAGCCGGGCCGCGATCATAGTGGCGGCGACAGTGGTGGCGCCGGTGCCGCCGGTGGCGATGCAGGCGGGCATGTCGGCGCGGGAGATCTTGGCTACACCCTTGGCTTGGCCGAGGGCCTGGAGCTGATCCGGCTCAAGGCCCGCGTGCAGCACGCCGCCAATCACCGCCATCGTGGCAGGCACCGCGCCCGCCTCGCGGATGTCCTGCTCGACCTGGGCGGCGACCTCCACATTCTGCGGGTAGGGCATGCCGTGGGTGATGATGGTGCTTTCCAGTGCCACCAGCGGGCGGCCTTCGGCCTTGGCGGCCTCAACTTCGGCGGAATAACGGATGTCGATCAAAGCGGGGGTTCTCCTGAAACATAGGTGGCAGCGGCCTTGAGCGCCGATGCGAGAGCAGGTTCGCGGGCGGCACCGCGAGCCTCGGCCGCAATATGCGCGGCCATGAAGGTGTCGCCGGCGCCAGTGACGCGCGCCACGGTCACCCGCGGCGGCACCAGGGTTATCGCGCCTTCGGCGCTGGCTTCGGTTGCGGAGCTGCCGCCGTCAGTGACCAGCACGCGGGCGGCGCCGCGGTCCAGCATCGCCTGGGAGGCACTTTCGCTGTCGGAAAACTCGGCCTGGCAGAGGATGCCGGCTTCTTCCAGGTTCACGTAGAGCGTGCCGCGGGTATGGGCGAGGAAGGGGCGCAGCCGTTCGGCCTTGCCGGGCGAGGCCGGGGCCACGCGCAGGTCGGCGCGCGCAAAGGCGGGGCTTGCAAGGATATCGTCGAGCAGCGACAGGGTGAGGTTGCCGTCGAGCGCCACCTGGCCCGCGTAAGGCTGGGCCTCACTGCCGAGCGTGCCGTCCGACAGCGGGCGCAGGATCTTGTCGCCCGCGGCCTCCAGCGAGTGGGCGTCCGCGATAGCAGCAATCAGCCCGTTGGCGCCTTCGACGGCCATGTAGCGGTCGGTCGGAAGGTCCTCGGAACGGTAGACGTGATCGGTGATGAGGCCAAGGTGGCCGCAGGCGGTGATCAGCTCGTCGCCTTCGGCGTCGCGGCCGACAGAGGTCAGCAATCCCGGGCGCAGCCCGAAACGCGCCAGCGTCATCGCGATATTCATCGCAACGCCACCTGGCACCCGGGTGATCCGTCCCGGCACGTCGGAGCCGCGTTGCATTTCCATCGGGCAGCGGCCGATGATGTCCCAAAGGACCGAGCCGATGCACAAGATTTCGGGGGCCTGGCTGCCGGATTGCTGTGTCATGGCGTCCTATTGCCGCCTTTTGTGCGCTGCCGCAAGCGGGATCGGCTGCGGCGCGCGCCGGTCATTCGCCCGGGACGGCAAAGGTGAGGGAAGCCCAGAGGCTTTCCCAGACGGGGCCTTCGCCATCCGGCGCCGGGCGCAGCACCACGGCGTTCAAGAGGTACTGATGCCCCGGCAGCACCGGGATCTCCGCTTCGCCGCTCTGCGAAGTCACGGCCGTGGTCCGGGTGACGCTGCCATCGGGGGCGCGGGCGAATATCTCGACCTGCGCGCGCGGGCGCGGGCCGCCCTGGTAGAGCAGCCGCACGGGCAGTGCGGTCAAAGCAGAGGTGTAAGGGTTTTCAAGGGCGACGAATTCGGTCTCCAGCCCGGTTTCCCGGTCCCGGCCCGCGCCGCTGCTGATCGCCGCCAGGGCCTTGGCGTAGCGGGTATAGCGCTCGCTGAAACCCGCGCCCGGCAGGCCCCTTGCCAAGTGCCGGGCGCGGATGCCGGAGAGGCCCTTTTCCTCTGCAAACGTCTGGAACGCCTCCCAGTCGTCATAGCGGATGTTCTGCGGTTCGGTTTGGTGCAGCAGCAGCCACAATCCATCCCCAACGGGCCCGGCCTGCAGCGCCGGCATGTCGCCGGAGCGGCCCTCATAGGGCAGGGCGCGGCTGCCGCTGATCAGCTCGAACCGGGCGATGCGGTGGTCCAGATAGGGCAGCTCGGCGCCTTTGAAGTGTTCGCCGTTCCTGAGCCGCGCGGTGAGCGGCGTGCCGGAAGGGGCTTGATATTTCTCCGGCGCGATCCAAAACTCGTGGCATAATCCCGGTGCCGCCGCAGAGGCGAGGCCGAAGAAAAACATTTGGCAGAACAGGCGGACCCGCATGAATTTGACCTCGGCTGTCCGGAACGGCGCCTTTGGGCTGCGGACCGTGTTGCAATTGCTTCTGTTTAATCTGATCGCTGGCTGTCTGGCAATCGCGCCATCAGATGCGGCGGCGCACGAAGTGACGCCGGCGATTGCCGATTTCACCGTGGAGGACGGACGGATCAGCATCAGCCTGCGCCTGAATGCCGAGGCGTTTGTGGCGGGCATGGACCTGGACGGGCTGAGCAACACGGATCACGCTGAAGGCGCCGCCGACTACGACGAGCTGCGGGCGCTGGAACCGGAGGAACTGGAGCCGATGCTGCAGTTATTTGCGGAGGACTGGCTGCAGGAGTTTCAGATCCATGCGGCCGGACCCGTCCCCCTTGTGCTGGAGGCGGTTGAGATCCCACCGGCTGGCGATACCAGCCTGCCGCGCGCCACGATGTTGCGCCTAAGCGGCGCGGTGCCGCCGGAGGCGCGCAGCCTGCGCATAGCCTGGCCGCAGGGCTCCGGCGGGGTGGTGCTGCGGCAGCACGGCGTGGAGGAGCCCTACACCGGCTATCTGCAGGGCGGTGCCAGCTCTCCGCCGGTGCCGCTAACGGGCGGGGCCGCGAAGACGCCGGTGCAGGCTTTCACCGAATATGTGCCTGTGGGATTTGCGCATATCCTGCCCAAGGGGCTCGACCATATCCTGTTTGTGCTGGGGCTGTTCTTTCTCAGCCCGCGCATCCGGCCGCTGCTGGTGCAGGTGAGCGTCTTTACCCTCGCGCATACCATCACGCTGGCACTTGGGGCGCTGGGGATGGTGAATGCAAGCCCGGCGGTGGTGGAGCCGCTGATTGCGCTTTCGATCGTGTTTGTCGCGGTGGAGAATGTCTTTGCCCGCAAGCTGCACGGCTGGCGCACGCTGGTGATCTTCGGCTTCGGGCTGCTGCACGGGCTGGGCTTTGCCTCAGTGCTGGGCGCATTCGGTCTGCCGCCCGCGCATTTCCTGCCCGCGCTTCTGGGCTTTAACATCGGGGTCGAACTGGGCCAGCTTGCGGTGATTGCCGCGGCTTACCTGGGCGTGCGGCTGTGGTTCGGAGGGCATCCGAAATACCGCGGCCGGGTGGCGATCCCGGCCTCGATCACGATTGCGCTGATCGGCGGCTACTGGTTTGCAGAGCGGATGCTGGAAGTTCTGTGAGCTGCGGGCCGGGGAGCATTCAGCCGCGGCCTCAGCCCATCGCGCGCGTCAGGGTCTTCAGCGCCGCGAGGGGGTCGTCGCTGTGCCAGATCTCCTCGCCGATGCCGAAGAAATCGGTGTAGGGCGCGATCTGGCGGACAAGGTCCCCGGTCAGCCCGCCTTCGGCCACCACCGGAATCTCGATCATTTGCGACCACCACTGGAACAGGTCCAGTTCCGCCTGGGTGCCGTCGCCCAGGCCGGAGGTGCCCACCGGGCCGAAGCAGACGTAATCGGCGCCGGCTTCGCCTGCGCTCATGCCGTCATGTTGCGAGGTCCCGCAGAAGCAGCCCACGATGGCGTCCGCCCCCAGCGCCTTGCGCGCCGCGCGCACCGAGCGCGACGCATCGGTCAGGTGCACGCCGTCCAGGCCCAGCCGCTCGGCCAGGATCTGGTGATCGGAGATCACCAGCGCCACGTCGCGCTGCATCGTCACCTCGCGCAGCGCATCGCCCGCGCGGCTCAGCGTGTCCTCGTCGCGGCTGGCCAGATCCAGGCGCACGCAAGCGATCTCGACCTCGTCCAGGATGCGGCCGAGCAGGGCCGGGAACCTGCCCAGCTCGAAGCTCGGCGGGCTCACCAGGTAAATCTGCGGCTGCTCCGGGGCGTCTGCGGGGGTGTCCATCACGTTGGTCCTTTGAACGGGCGATTGGCCGGTGTTTACCCGATCTGCCGCCGGACGCAAGGATTTGCGCTGGCCGCACGCGCCGAAACGGCCTCGCAGGAAGGGCCGCAGGGCACAAGAGCTTGCCCCCCGCGGCTGCGGGGATTACAGCAAGGCGGATTTTAGCAGAGCACCGGAGATCCAGATGCCCACCGGCACCCCTCAGCCCGCCTTTGTCCTCGTGCGCCCGCAGATGGGCGAGAATACCGGTGCCGCCGCCCGGGCGATGTGGAACTTCGGGCTGGACCGGATGCGCATCGTCGCGCCGCGCGACGGCTGGCCGAACCCCAAGGCAGTGGCAATGTCCTCCGGCGCGGGGCGGCTTCTGGACGAAGCACAGCTCTGCGCCGATCTGCCGGAGGCGCTGGGGGATTGCACCTATGTCTTTGCGACAACGGCGCGCCAGCGCGGGCTGACCAAACCGGTCTACAGCCCCGAGCGCGCGATGCAGATCGCAGGCGAAAAGATCGCCGCGGGCGAGAAGGTCGCGGTGCTGTTCGGGCCCGAACGCGCAGGGCTGGAAAACGAGGATATCGCCAAGGCCAACGCCATCATTTCGGTGCCGGTGAACCCGCTCTATGCCTCGCTCAACCTCGGCCAATGCGTGCTGCTCACCGCCTACGAGTGGATGCGCCGGTCCGGCGAAGTGGCGCATGAGACCACCGATCTCGGCCGCAAGGGCGACTGGGCCACCGGCATCGAGGTGGAAAAGCTGGTCGAACACTACGAGGAGCGTCTGGAGCAGGCGGGTTTCTTCTTCCCGCCGGAGAAGGCCGAGGGCATGAAAGTGAACCTGCGCAACCTCTGGAGCCGGATGCGGATGACCCGTTCGGACGTGCAGATGCTGCACGGGATCCTGCGGCAGTTGGTCCGCTGGAAAGACCGCCAGAACCAGGACCGGCAGGACTAAGCCCGCTGGACCTTCCCTGGCAGCGGACCTAGCTTTGGCAGCAACACAAGACGAGGCAAGCATGAGCAAGCGCAGCATTTTCGAAGAGGTCGAGGGCAGCAAGGCCGACGCCCCCGCAGTGCAGACCGGCGTGATCGACCGCGGCCGCGGCGGCGCGCGCAAGGCGATCCGGGCCTGGCTGATGCTGCTGTTTGCCCTGGTTGTTGCGATGATCGTGGTGGGCGGGCTGACCCGGCTCACGGACTCTGGCCTATCGATCACCGAATGGCGCCCCGTGACCGGGGCGGTCCCGCCGCTGTCCGAGGCCGAATGGCAGGCGGAATTCGACAAGTACAAGCAGATCGACCAGTGGCGCATCCAGAACCAGTGGATGGAACTATCTGATTTCAAGGAGATCTACTGGTGGGAATGGGGCCACCGGCAGCTGGGCCGGGTGATCGGCCTGGTCTGGGCGCTTGGCTTCTTCGGCTTCCTGGTGGCGCGCAAGATCCCCGCGGGCTGGACCGGGCGGCTGCTGCTGCCGGGTGTGCTGGGCGGCGTGCAGGGCGCGATCGGCTGGTGGATGGTGGCCTCCGGCGTGACCCAGGGCGAAGGGATGATTGCCGTCGCCTCCTACCGGCTGGCGGTGCATCTGGGGCTCGCCTTTGTGATCCTGGGGTTCCTCGGGTGGTACATCCTGCTCCTGGGCCGTACCGAACGCGAGCTGATGCAGGCGCGCCGCGCCAAGGAGGCAAAGCTGTTCGGCCTTGGCACGGGGCTGATGCATTTCGCTTTCCTCCAGATCCTGCTGGGCGCGCTGGTCGCGGGCATCGATGCGGGCCGTTCCTACACCGATTGGCCGCTGATGGGCGGGCAGGTGATCCCGCCGCAGCCCTTCATGATCGAGCCGCTGTGGAGGAACTTCTTTGAAAACCCCGGACTCGTGCAGTTCATTCACCGGGTCGCGGGCTATCTGCTGTTTGCCTTTGCCGTCGTCGCTTTCCTGCGCGGCCGCCGCAGCGCCCATGCGCGCACCCGTTTTGCCTTCAGCTTTGCCTTTGCAGCCCTGTCGGTGCAGGTGGTTTTGGGCATTGTGACCGTTGTTTACGCCGCGCCTCTGCATGCGGCGATCACCCACCAGCTGATGGCGGTCCTGGTCTGGGTGCTGATCCTGCGCGCCCGCTTCCTCGCCGCCTATCCGATTGCAACCTCGATCAAGGATCATTGAGACATGAGTGCATTTGAAGACCTGATGGCGTTTGAACGCGACACCCAGGCGCTGGGGCAGATCGCGGGCCGCCTTGGCTGGGACCAGGAAACCGTGATGCCGCGCGGCGCCGCGCCGCAGCGGGGCGAGGAGATGGCGGCGATCGAATCCGCGCTGCACGCCCGCCGCTCGGACCCGCGCATCGCCGAGTGGCTGGAGCAGGCCGTGGCCCCCGATGACGCAGGCAAGGCGCAGCTGCGCGAGATCCGCCGCGCCTACGAGCGCGCGGTGAAGGTGCCGGGCGAACTTGCCAAGAAGATCGCGCAGGTCACCTCGGAGGCGCAGGGAAAATGGGCCCAGGCGCGCGCCGATGATGACGTGCCCGCCTTCCTGCCGGTGCTGGAAGAGGTGGTGAATCTGAAGCGGCAGGAGGGCCAGGCGCTGGCGGCGGGCGGCAATGTCTATGATGCGATGGTCGAGGATTACGAGCCCGGCACCACCTCCGCCGAGATCGCCGCCATTTTCGATGCGATGCGCCCCAAACTGGTGGAGCTGCGCGGCAGGGTATTGGAAAAACCCGCTCCCAAGGGGCTGGAAGGCACTTTCCCCGAAGCCGCGCAGATGGAGCTTACCCGCAAGCTCGCCACCGCCTTCGGTTATGACATGCACCACGGCCGCGTCGACAAGGCGGTGCATCCGTTCAGCTCGGGCTTCGGGCTCGACGTGCGCATCACCACCCGCACCAGCGAGATCGACCCGTTCAACTGCTTCTACTCGACCATCCACGAGGTCGGACACGCGGCCTACGAGCAAAATGTCAGCCGCGACTACCTGCTGACCCCGCTGGGGCGCGGTGTGTCGATGGGTGTGCATGAAAGCCAGAGCCGGATCTACGAAAACCAGCTCGGCCGCGGCCGCGCCTTCACCGGCTGGCTGTTTGACCAGATGCGGCAGGCCTTCGGCGACTTCGGCGTGGCCGATGCCGATGCCTTCTATGCGGCGGTGAACACCGTGCATCAAGGCTATATCCGCACCGAAGCGGACGAATTGCAGTACAACCTGCACATCATGCTGCGTTTCGATCTGGAGCGCGCGCTGATGTCGGGCGATCTGGATGTCTGGGATCTGGAAGCCGCCTGGAATGACCGCTTTGAGCGCGACTTCGGTTACAAGGTCGACAAACCCTCGAACGGCTGTCTGCAGGATGTGCATTGGTCGGTGGGCCTGTTCGGCTATTTCCCGACCTATGCGCTTGGCAATGTCTATGCCGGCTGTCTGTATCACAGGTTGCGGCGCGATCTTCCCGGGCTGGAGACCCAGCTGGCGGCCGGCGATACCAGTGCGGCGACCACCTGGCTGCGGGAGAACCTGCAGCAATACGGCAGCCTGCGCAGCCCGCGTGAGACCATCGCCCGTGCCGCCGGCATGGAGCCCACGCCCGGCCCGCTGCTCAGCTACCTGGAAGAGAAGTTCACCCGGCTCTACGGGCTCTGATCCCGGCTCTTGCCCGGGCCCGGCGCGGTTCCGCCGCAATTCGGGCCCGCTTGCAAAATACATCTCTGGCCGGCTCCGTTTCAGGTGCCGGCCGCTGTTCCGGCACGGGTGGATCCGCACCGGCCGGCAAAGGCGCCGTGGGCCTCCTGCAAAGACTGGCGCAGGGCGGAATCCCGCGCAAAGAGGCAGCCGCAAGGAAGCTGCCGCGAAATTGCCTTATTTCGGGCGCAATCTCCCAGCCTCACACACTGTGAGCAGGAGACCGCACCGATGCATACCGCCGTTGCCTATCTGATCTTCGCAAGCTTCGTCTTGTCGCCGACGCTCTTCTGAAGCCCGCACCGGGACTGTTCAGATCAGCGCCATACGCTCCGCCCGCTCTGGATCGGGGAAGGGGCGGTAGAGGCCAAACTCCGCCCGCGCAATCAGGGCGGAAACGTTGGAGTAAAGGCGCTCGACCTCCTCGTCGTGTTCGCCCAGCACGCGGAAGGCCTGATCCAGTTGGGTCATGTCGCGGAATTCAATCTCCAGAAGGAAGTCGCGGCAATTGTCCCCGGCGAGGTTCAGCTTGCGCCGCAAGAGCCGCCAGCCAAGCACCACGCCGCGTTCCTTCAGATAACCCATCCATTGATCGACGGCGCTGGCAAAGCTCAGCGCCTTGGCTTCGTGATGCAGGTCGATAGAGCAGTGATAAAGGTTCATGAGCTGGCCCGCCGCAAAGAATTTCCACTTAGGGCAGAGTGGCCGAAACCGGTTAGGGAAGGGTTAAACGGCAAAGCGCCGCCCCGAGACAGGGCGGCGCTGACACTTTCCGGCGGGACAGGGCGGGCTTATTCCGCTTCCGCCTCGACCTCTTCTTCGCCGTTTTCGGCGATCCAGGCGACCGAGACGACCTCTTCGCCCTTGCCGGTGTTGAACACCCGCACGCCCCCGGCCGAGCGCGAGCGGAAGGAGATGCCTTCCACCGGCACCCGGATCGACTGGCCCTTGGAGGTGGCGAGCATGATCTGGTCGTCCATCTCCACCGGGAAGGAGGCAACGATCTCGCCGCCGCGCATCGCCTTGTCCATCGCTGTGACCCCCATGCCGCCGCGGCCGCGCACCGGATAGTCGTGGCTGGAGGACAGTTTGCCCGAACCGCCGGCAGTGATGGTCAGGATCAGGTTCTCCGCCGCCGACATTTCGGCATAAAGCTCGGTGGAGAAGTTGGGATCGGCGACCGCACCCTCATCCGAGGTTTCGCCGTCGTCGGTCAGCCCGGCCATGGCGCGGCGCATCTTGAGATAGGCGGTCCGCTGTTCGGGTGTGTATTTCGAATGCCGGATCACCGACATCGACACCACGAAATCGTCGCCGTTCAGCCGGATGCCGCGCACGCCGGTCGACTCGCGGGAGTTGAACACCCGCACATCGGTGGAGCGGAAACGGATGGCGCGGCCGGAATTGGTGAACAGCATCACGTCGTCATCTTCGGAACAGATCCGCGCGTTGACCAGCTTGACCGAGCCGTCCTCGGGCAGTTTCATCGCGATCTTTCCGTTGCGGCGCACATTGGTGAAATCCGACAGCCGGTTGCGGCGCACGTCGCCGCCGCTGGTGGCAAAGATCACCTGCAGGTTTTCCCATTCCTCATCCGGCACATCGACCGGCATGATGGCAGCAATGGAGACGCCGGGCGGGATCGGCAGGATGTTGACGATGGCCTTGCCTTTGCCGGTGCGGCCGGATTGGGGCAGGCGCCAGGTCTTCAGCTTGTAGACCATGCCATCGGTGGTGAAGAACAGAAGCTGGGTGTGGGTATTGGCCACAAACAGCGTGGTCACCACATCCTCTTCCTTGGTCTGCATCCCGGACAGACCCTTGCCGCCGCGCTTCTGCGAGCGGAAGTCGGCGAGCGGCGTGCGCTTGATGTAGCCGCCGGAGGTCACGGTCACCACCATGTCCTCGCGCTCGATCAGGTCCTCGTCTTCCATGTCGCCGGACCAGTCGACGATCTCGGTGCGGCGCGGCACCGCAAAATTGTCGCGCACCTCGCGCAGCTCGTCCGAGATGATCCCCATGATGCGTTCGCGCGAGGACAGGATTTCAAGGTATTCCTTGATCTTGCCCGCCAGTTCTTCCAGTTCGTCGGTGACTTCCTTGACGCCGATCTGGGTCAGCCGCTGCAGGCGCAGTTCCAGGATGGCGCGGGCCTGGGTTTCCGACAGGTTGTAGGTGCCGTCGTCATTGGCGGTATGGGTCGGATCATCGATCAGCGCGATATATTCGAGGATCGGCTGGGCCGGCCAGCGCCGGGTCATCAGCTTTTCGCGCGCCTCTGCCGCGTCGGTGGACTGGCGGATGGTGGTGACAATCTCGTCGATATTGGTGACCGCCACGGCCAGGCCGCAGAGCACATGGCTGCGCTCGCGCGCCTTGCGCAGCAGATGCGCGGTGCGGCGCGCCACCACATCTTCGCGGAAGTCGATGAAGGAGGTGAGGAAGCGGCGCAGGGTCAGCTGCTCGGGCCGGCCGCCGTTCAGCGCCAGCATGTTGCAGCCGAAATAGGTCTGCATCGGGGTGAAGCGGTAGAGCTGGTTCAGCACCACCTCGGGGGTGGCGTCGCGCTTCAGCTCGACCACCACGCGGACACCGTTGCGGTCGGATTCGTCCTGCACATGGGCGACGCCTTCGATCTTCTTGTCGCGCACCTGCTCGGCGATCTTCTCGATCATCGCAGCTTTGTTCACCTGATAGGGAATCTCATCCACAACAATGGCGTAGCGGTCTTTCCTGATCTCCTCCACGCGGGTTTTCGAACGGATGATCACGCTGCCGCGGCCCTCCAGATACGCCTTGCGCGCGCCCGAGCGGCCCAGCATCACGCCGCCGGTGGGGAAGTCGGGGCCGGGGATGTAGTCGATCAGCTGCTCGCTGGTGAGATCCGGGTCTTCGATCAGGGCCAGCGTCGCGTCGACCACTTCGCCCAGGTTGTGCGGCGGGATGTTGGTGGCCATGCCGACCGCGATACCGCCGGCGCCGTTGACCAGCATGTTCGGGAAGCGCGCGGGCAGAACTGTCGGCTCGCGGTCCTTGCCGTCGTAGTTGTCCTGGAAATCGACGGTCTCTTTTTCGATATCCGCCAGCAGCGCCGCGGCGGGCTTGTCCATGCGCACCTCGGTGTAACGCATGGCGGCCGGGTTGTCGCCGTCCATCGAGCCGAAGTTGCCCTGGCCGTCCAGCAGCGGCAGCGACATCGAGAAGTCCTGCGCCATGCGCACCAGCGCGTCATAGATCGCAGAGTCGCCGTGCGGGTGGTATTTACCCATCACGTCGCCGACCGGGCGCGCCGACTTGCGGTAGGCCTTCTCGTGGGTGTTGCCGGATTCGTGCATCGCATAAAGAATGCGCCGGTGCACCGGCTTCAGCCCGTCCCTCAGATCGGGGATGGCGCGGCTGACGATGACCGACATCGCATAGTCCAGGTAGGACGTGCGCATCTCGGCCTCAATGGACACCGTGGGGCCGTGGTATGCTGGCCGTTCCGGCAGATTTTCGTCCGTGTTTTCAGGAGTTTCCGGCGTATCGCTCACGTTGGCTGCCCGCTCTTTCTTTTGGGTCTATATCTTGTGTCCGCACCCTATCAGATACTGCATATGGGGCGCAAGCTGACAGCCAGCGGCGCGGGAAACTGCCCGTTCACAAAGTAGTAACACTCTGTTTTTGCAGAAATTAACCAAATGCGCGCTAGCATCAGGAAGAGGGGGAGATTTTGGAGGCTTTGAAATGGAGACCACCGAGACCGAGCTGATGCTCAAGGGATACGGGCTGACAATTGCCGAATTCACCTATCACATGCCCGACCACGTCCACGTTCTGAACACTTTCTTATGGCAGGAATACGACCTGGCGCCCGACCATCCGCGCCTGTTCAAGTTCATCGAGTTCTGGCAGCGCGAGATCGAGGGCCCGTTGCATTCGGTGCGCTTCAATCACCGCAAGATGATCGGCCCCGGCGAATGGCGCAACGTGGTTGGAGAGTTCCAGATCCACTAGCTTTCCTCGTGCTCAGGCCGAGCAGCTGGCCCCGCCGAGGACGCAGAATTTTGCGCAATGGGGGTGGTTCAGCGGCACCGCGCGCTCGGCTTCGGCCAGGGTTTCGCCCATTTCGAACTCCGGCGCATAAGGCAGCAGGGTGCAGGCCAGCACCGCGGGCCGTTCGGCCCCCTTGCGTTTCACCACCATGCGCGAGGATGCGCACATCACGCTGTCCGGCCGCTTGCCCAGGATGTCCCAGCAGGCGGTGGTGATCTCCGGCACCTCGACGGTTTCGTCCATCTCGGGAAACAGCACCGTCTGGCCGGGATCGGCGGCGTCGATGGCAAAGCCCTCGCGCCCGAACAGCGCTGCATAGCCCGCGCGGGAGGCCGCCTCGCTGTCGCCCCAGACCGTGCGGCCCGCCACAGCCATGCGGAAGCCCTGGTCCCGAAGCCAGCGCATGCCTTCCAGCGTTTTCTCGAAGCTGCCCGCGCCGCGTTCCGCGTCATGCAGCGCGGCGCTGTGGTGGTCGACCGAGATCCGCAGGGTGAGCTTTTCCCGATAAGCCTCGCGCAGGGCCAGCAGCCCTTCGCGCACGGTCTTGCGCATCATCGGCCGCATCGCGTTGGTCAGAATCAGCACCTCATAGCCGCGCGCCAGCGCCGCCTCCGCCATCGCGTTCATTTCGGGGTTCATGAAAGGCTCGCCGCCGGTGAAGCCGATCTCGCGCACCGGCCAGCCCTGCGCCTCGATCTGGTCCAGGTAATCCTCGACCTCGGCCGCGCTCAGGTAGACCAGGGCGTCATTTGAGGGCGAGCTGAGGATGTAGCAATTGCTGCACTCGATGTTGCACAGCGTGCCGGTGTTGAACCACAGGGTCTCCGGATGGCTGAGCGGCACCGAGGCCCGGGCCTGACCGTCTGCCGTCACTTCCGGGTGCTGGAATTTCCCGGCGTTTGCGACGGAATTCTGAAGGTCTTTCATGCGGATGTCCTTTTGGGGCAGTTCCTTTCGCGGCAAGCTAGCTTATACTGGCCGGGTAATGAAAGCAGCCGGACAGGCACATGACAGGGATGTGAAGCCGCGGCAAGCGGCACCCTGAACCGGCCCCCAACAGAACAAAGGGGATATATGCCACATGGTTTCGCGTGTGATACCGGTCGATCCGTTTGATCTGGTGATCTTTGGCGGCACGGGCGATCTGGCCCGGCGCAAGATCCTGCCAGCTCTGTTCCGCCGCCATTGCGCGGGCCAGTTGCCTGGGGGTGAGCGGATCATCGGGGCCGCGCGCTCCGGTATGGAGGCCGCGCAATACCGCGCGCTGGTGGCGGAGGCTTTGCGCCAGCACGGCGGCGCCGCGGCCACGGGCGCGGCGGTCGAGGCGTTTTTGCAGCGGATCAGCTATGTGCCGCTCGACGCCCGCGGCGACGGCGGATGGGCAGAGCTTGCGGAGCTGTTGCGGCCCCCCGGCGACGCTCCGGTGCGGCTGTTCTACTTCTCGGTCGGCCCCAGCCTGTTTGCACCACTGGCGGAACGGCTGCATGCCCATGGGCTTACTCATGCGGATGCGCGCATCGTTGTGGAGAAACCCTTCGGCCACGACCTGGAGACCGCGCAGGCGCTGAACCGCACCCTGGCCAGCCATTTCCGCGAAAGCCAGATCTACCGGATCGACCATTACCTGGGCAAGGAGACGGTGCAGAACCTGATGGCGGTACGCTTCGGCAACATGCTGTTCGAACCCCTGTGGAACAGCCAGTATGTCGACCACATCCAGATCACCGTGGCGGAAACCGTCGGCGTCGAGGGGCGCGAGGAGTATTATGAGCGCGCAGGCGCGATGCGCGACATGATGCAGAACCACCTGATGCAACTGCTCTGCCTGATCGCGATGGAACCGCCCGCGAAGTTCGACCCGGACGCGGTGCGCGACGAAAAGCTGAAGGTGATCCGCGCGCTCGACCCGGTGGAGCCGCACCATATTGTGCGCGGCCAGTACCAGGCGCGGCTTGACCCTTCGGCGCCGCACCCGTCTTACCGCGGGCTGGTCGGCAACCCGCGCAGCACGACCGAGAGCTATGTGGCGCTGAAGGCGCATATCAGCAACTGGCGGTGGGCGGGCACACCCTTCTACCTGCGGACCGGCAAGCGGCTGGTGAACCGGTCCTCGGTGATCAGCGTGATGTTCAAGGACGCACCGCATTCGATCTTCGGGGCGGAGGCCGGGCGCCATGCCAATCACTTGAAGATCCGCTTGCAACCCAATGAAGGTATTACGCTCAGCGTCACCATTAAGGAGCCGGGGCCGGGCGGTATGCGGCTCATTGACGTGCCTCTGGACATGAGCTTTGCGGAGGCGCTGGGGCCCGAGGGCGGCGATCCGCCCGATGCCTACGAGCGGCTGATCATGGACGTGGTGCGCGGCAACCAGACGCTGTTCATGCGCGGCGACGAGGTCGAAGCCGCCTGGGCGTGGACCGATCCGTTAATTGCGGGGTGGAAGTCCCGCGGCGATGTGCCTAAACCTTATGATAGCGGTACCACCGGCCCGGGCGATGCCGATCTTCTGATGCGCCGGGATGGCCGGGAGTGGAGGGGAATCAACCCATGAATGTCAACGAATACCCGGATCGGGATATGCTGGCGATCGAGGTCGCCAATGAAATCGCAGGCGATCTGAAAACGCATCTTCTGCACCACGACAGCGCCTCCTTTGCGGTGGCGGGCGGCTCCACGCCGGGCCCCGTGTTCGACGATCTCTGCGCGGCGGATATCGACTGGGACAGGGTGCGGGTGATGGCCACGGACGAGCGATGGGTGCCGCCGGAGCATGAACGCTCCAACATGCGGCTGATCCGCGAGCGGCTGCTGTCCGAACGCGCCGCGGCCGCGCGCTTCGTGCCCTTCTATGCCGACGGCAAGGAACCGGAAGCGGCGCTGGCGGAGCTGGAACGCGCGGTTGCACCCGAACTGCCGCTGTCGGTGCTGCTCCTCGGCATGGGAGAGGACATGCACACTGCCTCGCTGTTTCCCGGTGTTGCCGGGCTCGCCGAGGCGCTGGCCGCCAATGCGCCGCCACTCGTGGTGATGCGCCCGGACAGCCAGCCGGAAGCGCGCATCAGCCTCAGCGCGCCGGTGCTGGATGCCGCGATTGCCAAGCATCTGGTGATCTACGGCGCCGCCAAGCGTGAAGCGCTGGAACGCGCCGCCACTCTGCCGCCGGAAGAAGCGCCGATCCAGGCGGTTCTTTCCGAAATCACCGTTCATTGGGCTCCTTGAGACAGGAAAAGGTAAATGTTTGAGAAGTTGAAGTCGCTGCAGGCCAAGCTGGAAGACCAGCGGATGGAGGCTCTGTTTCAGAACGATCCGCAGCGCGCGCAAGGATTCAGCCTGCGCGCCGATGGCATGCTGTTCGACTACTCCAAGACCGCGATTACCGCGGACGTGCGCGCGGCGCTGATCGGGCTATGCGAGACGCGCGCAGTAGCGGCGCGGCGCGATGCGATGTTCTCCGGCGCACTTATAAACGAGACCGAGCAGCGCGCGGTGCTGCATACGGCGCTGCGCGATCCGGATGGCCCGCCGCTGGAGGTGGAGGGCCGCGATGTGCGCCCGACCCTGAAGGCGACGCTGGAGCGGATGGAGGATCTCGCGCGCCGGGTTCGCAGCGGCGATCTGGCGGGGCCGGGCGGCGCCTTCACCGATGTGGTCAATATCGGCATCGGCGGATCCGACCTTGGCCCGGTGATGGCAGTATTAGCGCTCGCGCCCTATCACGACGGGCCGCGCTGCCATTTTGTCTCCAACGTCGATGGGGCACACATTCACGACACGCTGCAAGGCCTTGATCCGAAACGGACCCTGGTAATCGTCGCCTCCAAGACCTTCACCACGATCGAAACCATGACCAACGCGCAGACCGCGCGCCGCTGGATGAAAGCGGGCGGCGGCGATCCGGGCGCGCAGTTCCTTGCTCTCTCCACCGCCGAGGAGGAGACCCGCGCCTTCGGGATTCCGCCCGAGCATGTCTTTGGCTTCGAAGACTGGGTCGGCGGGCGCTATTCGGTCTGGGGGCCGATCGGGCTGAGCCTGATGCTGGCAATCGGGCCGGAGGATTTCCGCGCCTTCCTCGATGGCGGGCGGGCGATGGACAAGCATTTCCAGACCGCGCCCTGGCAGGACAACATGCCGGCAATGTTAGCGCTCACAGGAATCTGGCACCGGCAGGTCTGCGGCCATGCCACCCGCGCGGTGCTGCCTTACAGCCAGCGCCTGCTGCGGCTGCCTGCCTACTTGCAGCAGCTGGAGATGGAGTCGAACGGGAAATCGGTGGCGATGGATGGAACGCCGCTGGAGTATGACTCCGGCCCCGTGGTCTGGGGTGAGCCCGGCACCAACGGACAGCACGCTTTCTATCAGCTGATCCACCAGGGCACGAGCGTGATCCCGGCGGAGTTTCTGGTCGCCGCGCGCGGCCATGAACCCGAGCTGGCGGAGCATCACCAGCTGCTCGCGGCCAACTGCCTCGCGCAGTCCGAAGCACTGATGCGCGGCCGCAGCCTGGAGGAGGCGCGGGCGCTGATGCAGGCCAAAGGGTTCGAGGGGGAGGAGCTGGAACGCCAGGCGCGTCATCGCGTCTTCCCCGGCAACCGGCCGTCGACAACGCTGCTGTTCCCGCAACTCACGCCTTACGTGCTGGGCCAGATCATCGCGCTGTATGAACACCGGGTGTTTGTGGAAGGCGTGATCCTGGACATCAACTCTTTTGATCAATGGGGTGTCGAACTTGGCAAGGAACTAGCCAACACATTGGCGCCGCTCCTGGCGGGCGAAAGCGGGGCGGAGGAGAAAGACGGCTCGACCCGCCAGCTGATCGCCTATGTGCGCGGGACGGGTTGAGGCAACGCGCCTTGCATTAACTCAAAACGGCTTCTGCAAAGGGCAGGGCCGCTTGGCGTCAAGATAAGAGCACTCCTGCAAATGCCGGCCCGGTCCTCATGCGGACCGGGCCGTAGCCGTTCAGGGGAGCGTGACACTGCTGGTGATGGTATTCACGAACTGGCCGCTGGACGGATCGGTCAGCGAGGAAAATTCGCCGCCGCCCTTGGCCTCCTGCCACTTGCCGGTGCCGCCGCTCACCTCCCAATCGCCGGTGAGCGCGCCGGACCCGTCCATGCCCTTGGCGGTCCAGTGCAGCACCACCGTATCGCCGGCGCTGTCGGTGAAGGCGCAAATGCCTGTGCCATCCGCCGCGCCTGCGACGACTTCCACCGCGCCGAAGCAGGGCCCGGCAGCGCCCTGCATCGGATGGGACTCGTCCTCCATCTCGACGCTTTCGTAATCGGAGCGGATCTGCATCACCATGTGGTTCTCGGCAATCTCGGTCACCGTGCTGCTGCTGATCCCCATGCCCTTGCCGGGCTGATCCCAGGTGGTTTCGGCGGCCGCGGGGACGCTGTATGCGGCAAGTGCGGAGAATGCGGCGGCGGTGAGATATCTGCGGTTCATGAAATTTCCCCCTCCAGAAAAACGGCCCGCAAAGGCGCGGGTCCGGTCCGCAAGTATAACATGAATCGGGAGCGCGCGGTTCCGCCACGCAAAGGCGGCGCTCCGGCCCGTCAGCAACCTTAACGGGGCACGGCAAGCTATTGAGGTAAAACCGGAAAATTCAGGAGAAATGGAGCGGGTAGCGGGAATCGAACCCGCGCGTTCAGCTTGGGAAGCTGACAGGCTACCATTACATCATACCCGCCCGTGACTGCTGAGGTAGCCAAATCAGCGGGGCGGGTCAACGGCGAAATTGCAGAAAACGGCGGCCCTCAGACCGCCGTTTTCAAGACCCGGTGCCTGGCGCCGGGAAGGGGCCTTACCGGGACAGGTGATCCGTAGTGAACAAATAGTCATCCTCGCCGGAATGGCAGGCGATGCAGCCGGCATCCATGCCCTTGGCCACCCGGCCGGCAAGCCGCATGCCGGCGGGGTTCTTGTCGAGCGACCCGTCGGGCAGGTACTTTGCCCAGAACCAGTCCTGATTGTCGGGGTCATAGCCCTCCTCGCGGCGGAACATCACCGTCACCGCCGCCAGGTGGGTTGCCGGGTCTGCCAGCACCTGGCCGGCCTCCACCCCTTCGGGGCCATAGTTGCGCTTGACCACCAGGTCGCCGCTGTGACCGTTGACGCTGGCGGTACTGTAGAAGGTTTCCAGCATCATCCCGTGCGGCGCTACGCCGTCATAGGGAAAGCTGCGCAGCATGCCTTCTCCTGCAAGGTTCAGCTCGGTCATGACTTGCCACAGTTCGGCGGCATAATCAGCGTCGGTGTCGGTCCCAAAGGCCGCGTCCTGGGCCCCGGCCGGGCTGGCGGCAGCCAAAGCCAGCGCCGCGGTAATCACGAAGTGTTTCATTTCCAATCCTCTCTGCAAGCCCCTCGGCCCATGCTAACGCCGCAGCCCGGCCCGGCCCAAGACCGGCGTGCACCGTTTCACCAGTCTGTGCGCAGGCGTGACTGGACGGCGCAGCGGCAGTGAAGAGATGCTGGGTCAAGAAAAAGGGAGTCACAAATTGATGAAGCGCATCTTTTTCCTCGCCGTCGCTTTCGCCCCGCAGGTCTCCGCTGCGGCAGAGACCTCTGTCTGCGTCGAGAACGGCTCGGAGGAGAGCCATTTCTTCGTGGCCGAAGCGGCAGATGGCAGCCGCGAGGCCGCTATTCTGGCCCCGGGGGAGCAACTCTGTGCGGCGGGAGGAGCGCGCGGGGCGCGGGGGGTGGTGTCGGTCTTTGAGAGCGCGCAGCACCTGGAGGGGTGTTCGCGGCTCACGCCGATGGGACAGCGCGAAAGGCTGGTGCGCTACGCCGATTTCGACCGCTGCGAATGGCGCGGGCACAGCCGCTAGCGCGCGCTAGCGGCTGCAATTGCCTTAGCCGCGGCGCCGGCGTCTGCGGCCGCCGCCTTCGGTCTCGCCGCCGGTGTTGAAACTGACGGCAGGCAGGGTCACCACGCTTTCGAGGATCGGGAAGGGCTCGGCCGAGTTGGGGATGGCCGAGGCGTTGACGAAATGCTCCTGGAAACGCGGCTCCACGGCGGTTTCGATCTTCACGATATTGCGCACCGTCTCCTCGATCTCCCGGCGGGCGCCGGTATTCAGCAGCGCGATGCGGGCACCGGTGCCGGCGGCATTGCCGGCTGAGGTGACCTTTTCCAGCACACAATCGGGGATCATGCCGAGCACCATCGCGTGTTTGGCCGAAATATGCGCCCCAAAGGCGCCGGCCAGCACGACCCGGTCCACCGTGTCGGCGCCGAACTTGTCCATCAGCAGGCGCGCGCCGGAGTAAAGCGCTGCCTTGGCCATCTGGATCGCCCGGATGTCCGGGTTGGTGACGGTGATGGTGGGGCCGCCATCAGCGGAGCCGTCCCAGAGCACATAGGCGTTGGTGCGCCCGTCCTGAATGCAGCGGGGCGAGCCGGTCTGCGCGGCGGAGCCGATCAGGCCGGAGGCGTCAAGCACACCCGCCAGCCGCATCTCGGCAATCGCCTCGATGATGCCGGAGCCGCAGATGCCGGTGATGCCGGTGGTGGCGATCGCCTCGGCAAACCCCGGATCATCGGACCACAGGTCCGAGCCGATCACCCGGAAGCGCGGCTCCTTGGTTTCCGGGTCAATTTCCACCCGTTCGATGGCGCCGGGAGCGGCGCGCTGGCCGCTGGAGATCTGCGCGCCCTCGAAGGCAGGGCCGGTGGGGGAGGAACAGGCGAGCACCTTTTCCTTGTTGCCCAGCAGGATCTCGGCGTTGGTGCCCACGTCGACGACCAGCACCAGGTCCTCGGACTTGTCCGGTGCCTCCGAAAGGGCGACCGCCGCGGCATCGGCGCCGACGTGGCCGGCGATGCAGGGCAGCAGGTAGACGCGCGCGGCCGGGTGGATGGTGAGCTCCAGCTCCGCCGCGCGCAAGGCCAGGGCGTTGGAGGTTGCCAGCGCAAACGGCGCCTGGCCCAGCTCGAAGGGGTCGATGCCGAGGAACAGGTGGTGCATCACCGGGTTGCAGACAAAGACCGCATCGACGATCAGCGCCTTGTCGATCTGTGCCTCGTCCGCTATCTGGGTGAACAGGGTGTTCATGCCCTCGCGCACCGCGCGGGTCATCTCCCTGTCGCCGCCCTTGTTCATCATCGAATAGGAGACCCGGCTCATCAGGTCTTCGCCAAAGCGGATCTGCGGGTTCATAATACCGGAGGAGGCGACCACTTCGCCCGATTGCAGGTCGCACAGATGCGCGGCAATGGTGGTGGAGCCGAGATCCACAGCCAGCCCGTAGATCGAGCCTTCGTAGAAGCCGGGCCAAATGTGCATGATCTTGGGCGGGTGGCTTTCGTCGCCCAGATGCACTGCAACGGTCACCTTCCAGCCGCCCTTGCGCAAGGCGGGCTGGAGGGTGTGCAGGATGTGCAGGTCGGTCTTGACGCCCTTCAGCTCCCACTGGGTTTCCAGCGCTTCGATCAGCCGTTCCATGTCGCCAGAGGGCTTGTGCATGTCGGGCTCCTCGACCTCGACATAGAACAGCCGGGTGGAGGGGTCCATCACGATGTCGCGGGCCTCGGCGCGCTTGCGCACGACCTGGCGGTGGACCTGGCTCTCCGGCGGCACGTCGATCACGATGTCGCCTTGTATCGTGGCTTGGCAGCCCAGGCGGCGCCCGTCGATCAGGCCGCGCTTGTCCTTGTAGCGCTGCTCCACCTTGTTCCACTCGCTGAGCGCGCCGTCCCGCACGGTGACGCCATGTTTGGGGAACTCGCCGTAAGACGGTGTCACCTGGCATTTCGAACAGATGCCGCGGCCGCCGCAAACCGAGTCGAGATCGACGCCCAGCTGGCGGGCCGCGGTCAGGATGGGCGTGCCCGCGGGGAAGCGCCCGCGCTTGCCGGAGGGGGTAAACACAACAAGAGGTTCGTCAGCCATGCCTGTGCCTTTTGGTTCCGCAGTTTGGGCGGAGCATATGGGCTTTTGCGGCGGGCGAAAGGCGCAGGGCGGCATTTTCCCGTCTGCGGGCGGCATATTGGCCGGATTCATGTGCGCGGGATGCACTTTTTTAAGATGGCGGAGGAGTCTGGAAGCGCGGGCTGACCTTGCGGCGGGCAAACTTGGCCGCGGCCTCTTTCCCCCCGGCAGCTTCTGTGCCATAGGGTCACCGCCAAACGGGGTTATGCATGGGGACGACAAATGCAGATTCGTGAGGCTCTCACCTTTGATGATGTTCTTCTGGTACCGGGCGCATCCGACGTGCTGCCCAGCACCGCCGACACCCGCACGCGGGTGACCCGCTCGGTGTCGATGAACATCCCGCTGCTCAGCTCCGCCATGGACACGGTGACCGAATCGCGGATGGCGATTGCAATGGCGCAGTCGGGCGGTATCGGGGTCATTCACAAGAACCTCACCGCCGGGGAACAGGCGCAGGAAGTGCGCCGGGTGAAGCGCTTCGTCTCCGGCATCGTCTACAATCCGATCACGCTTACCGCCAATCAGACCCTGGCCGATGCCAAGGCGCTGCAGGAGAAATACCGGGTCACCGGCTTCCCGGTGGTGGACGGGCAGGGCCGCGTGGTCGGCATCGTCACCAACCGCGACATGCGCTTTGCTTCCGACGACAAGACCCCTGTCTCGGTAATGATGACCTCAAATAACCTTGCCATGCTGCAGGAGCCTGCCGATCTGGAAGAGGCCAAGTCGCTGATGAAGGCGCGGCGGATCGAGAAGCTCCTGGTGAGCGACAAGGACGGCAAGCTCACCGGCCTGTTGACGCTGAAGGACACCGAACAGGCGGTGCTGAACCCGACCGCCTGCAAGGATGACCTGGGCCGCCTGCGCGTGGCGGCGGCCACTTCGGTGGGCGACAGCGGTTTCGAGCGCTCCGAGGGGCTGATCGACGCAGGCGCCGACATTGTCGTGGTGGACACCGCGCATGGCCATTCCGCCGGGGTTCTGGAGGCGGTTAAGCGGATCAAGGCGCAGTACGGCAATATCCAGGTGATCGCGGGCAATGTCGCGACCGGCGAAGCCACCCGCGCGCTGATCGATGCGGGTGCGGATGCGGTGAAAGTTGGCATCGGGCCGGGCTCGATCTGCACAACCCGCATGGTGGCAGGTGTCGGTGTGCCGCAGCTGACCGCGATCATGGACTGCGCCGCGGCCGCCGGCGACACGCCGGTGATTGCCGATGGCGGCATCAAGTTTTCCGGCGATTTTGCCAAGGCGATTGCGGCCGGTGCCTCCTGCGCGATGGTGGGCTCGATGATTGCAGGCACTGATGAATCCCCGGGCGAGGTAATCCTTTACCAGGGCCGCTCGTTCAAATCCTACCGCGGCATGGGCTCGATGGGCGCCATGGCGCGCGGCTCGGCCGACCGCTATTTCCAGAAGGACGCCGCCAGCGACAAGCTGGTGCCCGAGGGCATCGAGGGCCAGGTGCCCTACAAGGGCGGTGCCGGTGCGGTGATTCACCAGCTGGTGGGCGGCCTGCGCGCGGCGATGGGCTACACCGGCTGCGCCACGGTGGAAGAGATGCGCAGGAACTGCGAGTTCGTGCGCATCACTGGCGCCGGGCTCAAGGAAAGCCATGTGCACGACGTGCAGATCACCCGTGAATCCCCGAATTATCGGGTGGGATGAAGGTTTTGCGCGCCGCAGTTGAACCACTGATGATGGGGGGCAGGACATGACTCCCGCCGCCCGCTATCAGGCCGCGATCGAAATCCTGGACGAGGTTCTGCAAGGCGCTGCCGCCGAAAAGGTGCTGACCGCCTGGGGCCGCCGCAGCCGCTTCGCCGGCTCCAAGGACCGCGCGGCGGTGCGTGACCATGTGTTCACCGCGCTGCGCTGCCTGCGCTCGCATTCTGTGCTTGGCGGCGCGCGGACGGGCCGGGGGCTGATCCTTGGCGCGCTGCGCGAGGCAGGGGAGGATCCTGCAACCGTCTTCACCGGAGAGGGCCATGCCCCGGCGCCGCTCGCCGCCGCGGAACGGATGCCGCCCGCCGCACCGGAAGGCGCCGTGCGGCTCGACATGCCCGATTGGCTCTGGCCTGCCTTCAGCGCCAGTCTGGGTGCGCGGGCCGAGGCCGCGGCACTGGCGCTGCGGGCCCGCGCGCCGGTGCATCTGCGGGTGAACATTGCGCGGGCGAGCCTCGCCGAGGCGCAGGAGGCACTCACGAAAGAGGGGATCTCGACCGTTCCGCACCCGGCCGCGGCAACCGCGCTGGAAGTCACCGAAGGCGCGCGCAAGCTGCGCAACTGTGAGCCTTACAAATCCGGCATGGTCGAATTGCAGGATGCCGCCAGCCAGGCGGTTTGCGATCTGCTGCCGCTGGCCGATGGCATGCGGGTGCTCGATTATTGCGCGGGCGGCGGCGGCAAGAGCCTGGCGATGGCGGCGCGGGGGCAGGTTGCGCTCTTTGCCCATGACGCCGATCCGCGCCGGATGAAGGACCTGCCAGAACGCGCGGCCCGCGCAGGCGCCCCGGTGCAGCTCCTGGAGACGGCCGAACTGGCGGGCGCCGGTCCCTTCGATCTGATCTTGTGCGATGCGCCCTGTTCGGGCTCCGGCTCCTGGCGGCGCGCACCTGAAGGTAAATGGCGCCTAACGCCCGGTAAACTGCAATCGCTGCGTGAGACCCAAGCCGCGATCCTTGCCGCTGCGGCACCGCTGGTGGCGCCGGGAGGGGTGCTGGCCTATGCCACATGCTCCATGTTGGACGAGGAAAACTCTGTGCAAGTCCAAGAGTTTATCGCGCAAAACGAAGGCTGGCAGCTTACCGCCGAACAGGGCTGGCAGGTGCAGGACGGCACCGATGGTTTCTATGTTGCCGTGTTGACGCGCGCCAAGGGCGGTTGTTAGGTTCGCCCCCGGAAAACCTATGTTTTTCTTAACGTGGTTTTAACTCAATTCGCCGCGTTATTGCGGCACCAAGCTTTGTCCATGGAGCCGTAATGATCGGTCGCCGAGAAACCTCCGTTCCGGAATTGCGCGTCTATGCGCCTGAACATGCCCGCCTTGCGGCGACGCTCTTGCTCGCGGCGATGCTGATGCTCGCGCCCTGGATTCTGGCGCTTCCGGAATGGATGGGGCGCGGTTTCCTGATGGTGGGGCTGACGCTGGTGGCGGTGGCGGGGCTGATGCTGCTGCAGACGCGGCTGCGGCTCAACGCCCGCGCGATGGCGGCAGAGCTCTTGACCGGGTTCATCGAAAAGGATGCCACACCGAGCTTTGTCGCCGATGATGACGGCCTGATCCACGCCTGCAATGCCGCCGCGGTGAAACGCTTCCAGGATGCCTCCAAGGAGACCCTGGCGGGCACGCTGCGCTCGGTTCTGGCGAACCCTTCAGCGGTCCTGTTCCGCTTGCAAAGCCGCGCCCGCGTCGACGGCTCCGCGCGCGAGGACATCGTCACCCGCCGCGGCCACGTGCGGCTGGCGGTGCACCAGATGACCGGCGGCAGCTTCCTGTGGCGGATCGAGGATATCCTGGAACGCGCCAGCCCCGGCCGCGGCGCCGAAGGCGTGGCGGTGCCGATGATCACCGTCGGCCGCACCGGCGCGGTGCTGTTCATGAACGAGGCCGCCCGCAGCCTGATCGGCGAGCGGGCCAAGTCCACTGACCGGCTGTTCCCCTCGCTGCCGGTGCTGCCGGGGCAGATCAATACGCTCAGCACCAAAACCGGGCCGGTGCAGGTGCTGGTGAGCGAGAAGAACCGCACTCAGGGCCGCAGCGAACTTTACCTGATGGAGGTCGACGAAAAGGCGCTGCCTTCCGGTCAGGCCGGTTTCCAGTCCCTGCCGGTGCCGTTCCTCAAGGTTGCCCCGTCGGGAGAAATCCTGAGCGCCAACAACATGGCGCTGCGGCTGCTGGGCATCGACAGCTGCGGCAGCCTCAAGCTGGGCCAGCTGATGGAGGGTCTGGGCCGCCCGATGTCGGACTGGCTGCGCGACACGGCGGACGGGCTGGCACCGAACAAATCGGAGTTCCTGCGCGTCGCCCGCCGCGACAAGGAGGTCTTTGTCCAGATCACCCTGACCCGGGTGCTGGAAGAGGGCGCGCCGGTGCTCATTGCAGTACTGAATGACGCAACCGAGCTGAAGACGCTGGAAGCCCAATTCGTGCAAAGCCAGAAGATGCAGGCGATCGGCCAGCTGGCCGGCGGGGTTGCGCATGACTTCAACAACCTGCTGACCGCCATTGCCGGCCACTGCGACCTCTTGCTGTTGCGCCATGACCAGGGCGACCAGGACTATGGCGACCTGATCCAGATCCACGAGAACGCCAACCGGGCCGCCGCCCTGGTCAGCCAGCTGCTGGCGTTTTCCCGCAAGCAAACCCTGCAGCCCGAAGTTCTGGACGTGCGCGACACGCTGTCGGACCTCACCCATCTGCTGAACCGGCTGGTGGGCGAAAAGGTCACCCTGACGCTGAGCCACGATCCGGTGATGAAGGCGATCCGCGCCGACAAGCGGCAGCTGGAGCAGGTGCTGATGAACCTGGTGGTGAACGCCCGCGATGCGATGCCGCAGGGCGGCGAGATCCGGGTGGAGACCGAAGTCGTGTCGCTCGACAAACCGCTGGAGCGCGACCGGGCCGCCGTGCCGGAAGGCGACTGGGTGACGGTGAAGGTCTCGGATGAGGGCGTGGGTATTGCACCGGACAAGCTGCAAAAAGTGTTCGAGCCCTTCTACACCACCAAGCGCACCGGCGAAGGCACCGGGCTGGGCCTGTCGACCGCCTATGGCATCATCAAGCAGACCGGCGGCTTTATCTTCGTCGATTCCGTGAAGGGTCACGGCACCCGGTTCACCCTGTTCTTCCCGGTCTACAAGCAGCAGCCAAAGCTGCAGGCCGCCGCCAAGAGTGAGGACAAGGCCGCTGCCGCCAAGCACGGCGAAGGCGTGGTTCTTCTGGTGGAGGACGAGGCGCCGGTGCGGGCCTTTGCCTCCCGTGCGCTCAGGATGCGCGGCTATACCGTTCTGGAAGCGGAATCCGCGGAGGATGCGCTGCGCACGCTGGAAGACCCGGGGCTCACCGTGGACGTTTTTGTCACCGATGTGGTGATGCCGGGCATGGACGGGCCCAGCTGGGTGCGCGAGGCGCTGAAGGAGCGGCCGGAGACCCGCGTGGTCTTTGTTTCCGGCTACGCCGAAGGTGCCTTCGGCGAGGCGGAGCCGATGGTGCCGAACTCGGTCTTCCTGCCAAAACCCTTCTCGCTCAACCAGTTGACGGAAACCGTTCACGCGCAGCTGCACTGAGGTTGCTGGTACTGGAAGGAACAAGGGCCGCCCAATTGAGGCGGCCCTCTTTCATTGGCGCGGAACAAGGCCGCAGGCCGCCGCGCATCGCCGTCGCGCCCCCACGCGGCGGCGATTTGGCTTCGGCTGGGAGCTCCCTCGTGAGGGTCTACGGACTGGGCCGGGATAAACTGCCAGTCACTTCTGCCGGATCGCCGCCGCGCGCGCCGGCAATGCGCGGCTCCGCATCTCAGCAAGAATGTTCAGCGCGCCGGGATGCTGTCGTAGAGATCGAACTCCGCCGCCCGCTTGCGCCGCACCAGCGTCTCGGTCTCAGGGCTGACGTCCAGATGCCCCTGCGGGCTCACGTTGCGGTGCTCGGTCGTGATGCTTTGCTCCAGCCGCGCTTCCAGGAATTCGCGGAAGCCGTCCTGGTCCTCGTAGCGGAACAGGCGGGTGACCTTGCAGCCATTGGCCTGCGGCTCCAGGAACTTGGCCTGGCTGCCGACATTGGCGAACCCCGGCGGCTTGCCCTTGCAGGCGGCGTGGAGAAATTCGTCGAAGGAGATGCCGCGCGTCGAATTGGCCTTGCCGTTCATGAAGGGGCGCTGGCGGAACCGGTACCAGCTGCCCAGCCAGCTGAACGGCTCGCGCATCACCGCGGCCACTTCCAGCTCGGCATCGCAGACCTTCTCGTACATTGGCCGGATCCAGCGGTTGTAGCGGAACAGCGGCGCGTGTTTCAGCTCCGGCGGGTCCGAAATCACCATATCAGCGCGCGCCCGCAGCGCATCCTGATAGGCGGTGGTGCCGGTCTTGGGGACCGACAGGAGCACCAGCCGCTCCTTGAAAAAGATCATCATTTCGTTAACTGCCCGCTAAATCCCATTGGGTCCGCTCGATTTTAAATCAATCCTTAACACCCCGCCGCCGCTCCTTGTAGGGCATTTAACAGGTTGCAATGTTCCCGTTTTGACCCCATAAGGAACAAGAGGTGAACAAAGCAGGCATTGCCGCACCCTCCGGTGTGTGACACATAGAAAGGGACAAGGGACTATGGCGGATCTTTTGACCATGAAAAACAAAGTTACAGGTGACAAGCAGAAAGCGCTCGACAGCGCGCTTGCACAGATCGAGCGGCAGTTCGGCAAGGGCTCCATCATGAAGCTGGGCGATGGCACCGCCTTGCAGGAGATCGAGGCCAGCTCGACCGGCTCGCTGGGCCTGGACATTGCGCTGGGGATCGGCGGCCTGCCGATGGGCCGGATCATCGAGATTTACGGGCCGGAAAGCTCGGGGAAAACCACGCTCACGCTGCATTGCATCGCGGAACAGCAGAAAAAGGGCGGCGTCTGCGCCTTCGTCGACGCGGAACACGCGCTCGACCCGCAATATGCCGCCAAGCTGGGCGTCGACCTGGACGAACTCTTGATCTCGCAGCCCGACACCGGCGAGCAGGCGCTGGAGATCACCGACACGCTGGTGCGCTCGGGCGCGGTCAACATGGTGATCGTCGACTCGGTGGCGGCGCTGACGCCGAAGTCGGAGCTGGAAGGCGACATGGGCGACAGCAGCGTCGGCGTGCAGGCCCGCCTGATGAGCCAGGCGATGCGCAAGCTCACCGGCTCGATCAGCCGCTCCAAATGCATGGTGATCTTCATCAACCAGATCCGCATGAAGATCGGCGTGATGTTCGGCTCCCCCGAAACCACCACCGGCGGCAACGCGCTGAAATTCTACTCCTCGGTGCGCCTCGACATCCGCCGCATCGGCTCGATCAAGGACCGGGACGAGGTGGTCGGCAACCAGACCCGCGTCAAGGTCGTGAAGAACAAGGTGGCGCCTCCGTTCCGCCAAGTGGAATTCGATATCATGTATGGCGAAGGCATCTCCAAGATGGGCGAGCTGCTGGACCTGGGCGTGGCCGCAGGCGTGGTTAACAAGTCCGGCGCCTGGTTTTCCTACGGCGATGAGCGGATCGGCCAGGGACGCGAGAACGCCAAGACCTACCTGCGCGAAAACCGCGCCATCGCCTATGACATCGAGGACAAGATCCGCGCCTCGCACGGGCTGGAATTCCACCGCCCCGAAGTGGACGATGCCGACGATATCCTGGAAGCTTAAGCGCCGGATAATCTGATCAAATCTCAGGGAAGGGGGCGTGGCGGAGGCCGCGCCCCTTTTTCATGGGGCTGCCGGCCTTCCCGCTGTGGACAGTGCCCCGGCGGGGCGGTAAACCTGCCCGGACCGCTGAAAAAGCCCGCAAGAGATCCCGCATATGCCGACGCTCAACGATATCCGCTCCACCTTCCTGAACTACTTTGCCAAGCAGGGCCACGAGATCGTGGAGTCGAGCCCGCTGGTGCCGCGCAACGATCCCACCCTGATGTTCACGAATTCGGGGATGGTTCAGTTCAAAAACCTCTTCACCGGCGTCGAGACGCGCGACTACAAGCGTGCCACGACCTCGCAGAAATGCGTGCGCGCCGGCGGCAAGCACAACGACCTCGACAACGTGGGCTACACCGCGCGCCACCACACGTTTTTCGAGATGCTGGGCAACTTCTCCTTTGGCGATTACTTCAAGGAGGAGGCGATCACCTTTGCCTGGGAGCTGATCACCAAGGATTTCGGCATCGACAAAAGCCGCCTGCTGACCACCGTCTACCACACCGACGACGAAGCCTTCGGGATCTGGAAGAAGGTCGGCGTGCCGGAAGACCGGATCATCCGCATCGATACCTCCGACAACTTCTGGCAGATGGGCCCGACCGGCCCCTGCGGCCCCTGCACCGAAATCTTCTATGACCACGGCGAGCACATCTGGGGCGGGCCTCCGGGCAGCAAGGACGAGGACGGCGATCGTTTCATCGAGATCTGGAACATCGTCTTCATGCAGAACGAGCAGTTCGAGGACGGCTCGATGAAGGCGCTCGACATGCAGTCGATCGACACCGGCATGGGGCTGGAGCGGATCGGCGCGCTGCTGCAAGGGTCGCATGACAATTACGACACCGACCTGTTCAAGGCGCTGATCGAGGCAAGCGCGGAGGCAACCAGCGTTGACCCTTACGGCGCGCAGAACGTGCACCACCGGGTGATCGCGGACCATCTGCGCTCCACCTCCTTCCTGATTGCCGACGGGGTGATGCCCTCCAACGACGGCCGCGGCTACGTGCTGCGCCGGATCATGCGCCGCGCCATGCGCCATGCGCATCTCTTGGGCGCCAAGGATCCGGTGATGCACCGCCTGGTGCCGTCGCTGGTGAGCCAGATGGGCGGCGCCTATCCCGAGCTGGGCCGCGCGCAGGCGCTGATCGAGGAAACCTTGAAGCTGGAGGAAACCCGCTTCAAGCAGACGCTGGACCGCGGGCTGAAGCTGCTGGATGACGAGCTGGCGGGTCTGGGCGAGGATGCCCCGCTGCCCGGAGCCGCCGCCTTCAAGCTTTATGACACCTATGGCTTCCCGCTCGACCTCACCCAGGACGCGCTGCGCGAGAAGGGCCGGAGCGTCGACACCGAGGGCTTCGATGCCGCGATGGCCGAGCAGAAGGCCAAGGCGCGCGCCGCCTGGGCGGGCTCGGGCGAAAGTGCCGACAGCACCATCTGGTTCGACATCGCCGACACCCACGGCGCCACCGACTTCCTCGGCTACGAGACCGAGACCGCCGAAGGCCAGATCCTCGCCATCGTGCAGGACGGCGGCGAAGTGAAAGAGGCGGGCAAGGGCGCGAACGTGCAGCTGGTGCTGAACCAGACCCCGTTTTATGCCGAGGCTGGCGGACAGGTCGGCGACAGCGGGGAGATCCGCACCGAGGCGGGTGTGGTCCGCATCAGCGACACGCGGAAGGCCGCAGGCGTCTTCATCCACTTCGGCGAGGTCACCGGGGGCACCGTCAGTGCCGGCGCGGCGGCGCAGCTGGAGGTGGACCACGCCCGCCGCACCGCGATCCGCGCCAACCACTCCGCCACCCACCTGCTGCACGAGGCCCTGCGCGAGGCGCTTGGCGGCCATGTGGCGCAGCGCGGCTCGCTCAACGCCGAGGACCGGCTGCGTTTCGACTTCAGCCACGCCAAGGCGCTGAGCGCCGGGGAGCTGGCCAGGGTCTCCGCCGATGTGAACGCCTACATCCGGCAGAACACGCCCGTGGAAACCCGGATCATGGCGCCGGATGACGCCCGCGAACTGGGCGCGCAGGCGCTCTTTGGCGAAAAATACGGTGACGAGGTCCGTGTGGTCTCCATGGGCCGGGCCGCGACCGGCAAGGGCCAGGATGGGCAAACCTATTCGATCGAGCTCTGCGGCGGGACCCATGTGAAGCAGACCGGCGACATCGGGGCCTTCGTGATCCTGGGCGATAGTGCGTCTTCGGCCGGTGTGCGCCGGATCGAAGCGCTGACCGGCGCCGAGGCCTCGCGCTACCTGGAGGAAGAGGCGCTGCGCATGGCCGAGGTCGCCTCCGCGCTGAAGGCGCAGCCCTCGGAGGTGATGAGCCGCCTGAAGGCACTGATGGACGAGCGCAAGAGCCTGCAGAACGAGGTCGCCCAGCTGCGCCGCGAGCTGGCGATGGCGGGTGGTGCCGGCAATGGCGGCGGCGCGGACGCGAAGGAGGTCGACGGCGTCAAGTTTCTCGCCCAGGTGCTGAACGGTGTCTCCGGCAAGGATCTGCCCGCGCTGATTGACGAGCACAAGGCGCGGCTCGGCTCCGGCGCTGTGCTGCTGATTGCCGATGCCGGTGGCAAGGCCGCGGTGGCCGCGGGGGTGACCAGCGACCTGACCGAGCGTGTTTCGGCCGTTGATCTGGTCAAGGCGGCGGTGGCCGAACTGGGCGGCAAGGGCGGCGGCGGGCGGCCCGACATGGCCCAGGGCGGCGGCAAGGATGCCGCCAACGCAGATGCGGCCATCAAGGCGGCCGAAACCGTATTGGGAGGATAAGCAAATGGGCGCACTCTGGATCGCGCATGTCACCGTCACCGACGCCGAAGCCTATGGCAAATACGCCGAGCTGGCGGGGCCTGCCATCGCCAAGCACGGCGGCGCGTTCATCGCCCGCGGCGGCCGGTTCGTGCAGCTCGAAGGCAAGGAGCGGCCGCGCAACGTGGTCGCCCGCTTCCCCAGCGTCGAGGCGGCGGTGGACTGCTACAACAGCCCCGAATACCAGGAGGCTCTGAGCCATGCCCGCGACGCCTCCGAGCGTGAGCTGATGGTGGTGGAGATCAGCGAATAAAGCGCTGCGCCTGCCGCGGCGGATGCCGCCGGTTTGAGTATTTTTGCAAAGAAGAAGGAGGCGCCTTTCCGGGCGCCTTTTTTCCATTCTGGCCGTCCGTGCAGCGACCGCAATGAGCGGCAGTATCGCGCCAGCGCGGAACAAGGCCGCCAGGCCGCCGCGCATCGCCGGCGCGCGCCCACGCGCCGGCGATTTGGTTGCCGCTGGGCGGTCCCTTGGGAGGGTCTACGGACTTGGCCGGGATAAACTGGCAGCCAAAGCTGTCCGGATCGCCTCCGCGCGCGCCGTCAT
Organism: Cribrihabitans pelagius; assembly: GCF_048820915.1. Taxonomy (NCBI): domain Bacteria; kingdom Pseudomonadati; phylum Pseudomonadota; class Alphaproteobacteria; order Rhodobacterales; family Paracoccaceae; genus Cribrihabitans; species Cribrihabitans pelagius. Next base: position 155,541 of record NZ_JBMERR010000005.1, read on the forward strand.
TGCACGGCTACTCATTCGCGGCAAGGCGCCTAGGAAATCAGCCTCAGCAAAGAAAAAGGCGCCCGGGCGGGGCGCCTTTTGTCAGGGTCAGCTTGCGGCCTTGGCCATCCGCTTGCGCTCGTGCGGGTCGAGGTAGCGCTTGCGCAGGCGCACCGAGTTGGGGGTCACTTCCACCAGCTCGTCGTCGTTGATGTAGGCGATGGCTTCTTCCAGCGACAGGGTGACGGGGGTGGTCAGACGCACCGCGTCGTCGGTGCCGGAGGCGCGCACGTTGGTGAGTTTCTTGCCTTTCAGCGGGTTCACTTCCAGGTCGTTGTCGCGGCTGTGCTCGCCGATGATCATGCCCTGGTAGATGTCGACCTGGGCGCCGATGAACATCTTGCCGCGCTCTTCCAGGTTCCACAGCGCATAAGCCACCGACTGGCCGTTCTCCATCGAAATCAGCACGCCTGCGCGGCGGCCCGGGATCGCGCCCTTGTGCGGAGCCCAGCCGTGGAACACCCGGTTCAGCACGCCGGTGCCGCGGGTATCGGTGAGGAACTCGCCGTGGTAGCCGATGAGACCGCGCGACGGCACATGGGCGATGATGCGGGTCTTGCCGGCGCCTGCAGGCTTCATCTCGACCAGCTCGCCCTTGCGCGAACCGGTCAGCTTTTCGATCACCGCGCCGGAGTATTCGTCATCGACGTCGATGGTGGCTTCCTCGATCGGCTCCATGCGCTTGCCGTCGGCTTCCTTCATGATCACCTGCGGGCGGGAGATCGACAGCTCGAACCCTTCGCGGCGCATGTTCTCGATCAGGACGCCCATCTGCAGTTCGCCGCGGCCCGAGACCTCGAATGCTTCGCCGCCGGGGGTATCCTGGATCTTGATGGCGACGTTGCTTTCGGCCTCTTTCATCAGACGGTCGCGGATCACCCGGGACTGCACCTTTTTGCCGTCGCGGCCGGCCAGCGGGCTGTCGTTGATGCCAAAGGTCACGGTGATGGTCGGCGGGTCGATCGGCTGGGCGTCCAGCGGCTCGTCCACGGCCAGGGCGCAGATGGTGTCGGCGACGGTCGCCTTGGACATGCCGGCAATCGACACGATGTCGCCCGCCTGGGCTTCCTCGATATCCTGCTGGGCGAGGCCGCGGAAAGCCTGGATGCGGGTTACGCGGAACTGTTCGATCTTCTGGCCGACGCGGGTCAGCGCCTGCACGGTGGCGCCGACCTTCAGCTTGCCGCTCTCGACGCGGCCGGTCAGCAGGCGGCCGACAAAGGGATCGCTGCCCAGCGTGGTCGCCAGCATGCGGAAGTCGTCGTCCTGACGCTTGATCTGCTTGGGCTTGGGCACGTGGTTGACGATCAGGTTGAACAGCGCGTGCAGGTCCTTGCGCGGCCCGTCCAGCTCGGCGTCGGCCCAGCCGGAGCGGCCGGAGGCATACATATGCGGGAAGTCCAGCTGATCCTCGGTCGCGTCCAGCGAAGCGAAGAGGTCAAAACACTCATCCAGCGCGCGGTCGGGCTCGGCGTCGGGCTTGTCGACCTTGTTCAGCACCACGATCGGGCGCAGGCCAAGCGCCAGCGCCTTGGAGGTCACGAACTTGGTCTGCGGCATCGGGCCTTCGGCGGCGTCGACCAGCAGCACCACGCCGTCGACCATCGACAGGATGCGTTCCACTTCGCCGCCGAAATCGGCGTGGCCGGGGGTGTCGACGATGTTGATGCGGGTGCCCTGCCATTCGACCGAGGTCGGCTTGGCGAAGATGGTGATGCCGCGCTCGCGCTCGAGGTCGTTGGAATCCATCGCGCGTTCCGCCACCGCCTGGTTTTCGCGGAAAGCGCCGGATTGTTTCAGCAGCTCATCCACCAGGGTGGTCTTGCCGTGGTCGACGTGAGCAATGATCGCAATGTTGCGCAGGTCCATGACGTATGCCTTTGTAAGGAAGTTGGGGCGCGCATAGCCCGAACCCGGCCCGAAGGCCAGAGGAAATGCGCCACACGGCGCTGCAAAGGCGGATCGGCACCCCTTTCCGGGCGCCTGCCTGCGTCAGTGGACCGAGGTCTTGGAAAACAGGTGGATGACGACGATGCCGGTCATGATCAGCACCATACCCAGCACCGCGGGCCAGTCCAGCCGCTGTCCGAACACCACAAAGGCGATCACCGCGATCAGCAGGATGCCGAGCCCGGACCAGATCGCATAGACCACGCCGACCGGCATGAACTTCAGCGTGAGCCCCATCATGTAGAAAGAGAAGCCGTAGGCGACCAGCACCAGGAGCGACGGCCCGAGGCGGGAGAACTGCTGGCTTGCCTGCAGCGCGGTGGTGCCGATGGTTTCGGCCGCGACGGCAATGATCAGGTAGACGTAATGCACGGGCATGGCACCCTCCCTTTTTTGCGGCAGCCGGGTTCCCCCGGGTTAGCCTATCAGCGGCCGGCGCGAAAGCGCGGATACGGCATTGCCTGGCGCGAATCCGCAAGGCGGGCGGACCGAATGGCATTTGCGCAGCCGTGTGTGCGCAGATGCACTGGACCGGGGCAGGGCCGCCTCTTAGGGGAATGCAGAGGGTCTTGCCGTATTTCTGAAGGCACCGACCTGATTCCCTATCCCTGCCGAGGAGCGCCGGAATGTGCCGCTGGGCCGCCTATATCGGAGCCGATATATTTCTTGAGGATATCGTTACGCGGCCTGCGCATTCGCTGATCGTGCAAAGCCAGAGCGCGGCGAAATGCAAGACCGCCACAAATGGCGACGGCTTCGGCGTGGCCTGGTACGGAACACGGGCGGAGCCGGGGCTTTACCGCGATGTCTATCCCGCTTGGTCCGACACCAACCTCAGGGCGCTGGCGCATCAGGTCCGCTCGGGACTGTTCCTGGCGCATGTGCGCGCCTCCACCGGCTCCGCGATCAGCCGCAACAACTGCCACCCCTTTACCGCCGGGCGCTGGAGCTTCATGCACAACGGCCAGGTTGGCGGGTTCGAGCACTTCCGCCGGTCCGCCGACATGTGCATTCCGGATGCGCTTTACGAACACCGCAAGGGCGCGACCGACAGCGAGGTGCTGTTCCTGCTTGCGCTGGAGGAGGGGCTCGATACGGATCCGAAGCCAGCGCTGGAGTGCGCGGTTACGCGGATGGAGGCTCTGTCGCGGGAGCGGGGCTGCATGCCGCACATGCGGTTGTCGGTGGCGATGTCGGACGGCGAGCGGCTGTTTGCGGCGCGCTATTCCTCGGACCACATCGCGCCGTCGGTCTTCTACCGCTGGAGCCCGCACCTTGATGGCTGGGCGGTGGTGTCGGAGCCGCTGGAGGATACCGGCGAAGCCTGGTGCGAGCTTAAGCCCGGGCAGTTCCTGACCCTGAGCCGTGAGGGTGCGAAGGCCGAGGATTTTGTGCCCGGCGGGATCACCCAAGCGGCCTGATCCAGGCGCGGCAGGTCTTTGAACCGGGAAATATAAGAAGGCGGGTGCGCGGCTAGGCGCGGACCCGCTCCGCAAACCAGGGCTGCACCTGCGCGCGCACGTGTGTCCACAGCGCGGGCGCGCCGCGCGCCACTTTGACGCCAACGCGGGCGTCGAGCTGCGCGAGGGTCACCTCATAATCCACCCAGCTGCCGCCGCCGTTCATCAGGTTCAGCAGCACCGGCTGCACCCGGTCGATGGATTTGGCAAAGCGCGCTTCCGGGCTTTCAGCGGCCTCGAACCGCTGCCAGAGCACATGCAGCGGCGCGCCTTCGCCCTCGGGCAGCAGCCCGAACAGACGCGCGGCCGCGGCCTCCTCACGCTCGGCCAGCGCGGAGAGGACGGCGGGGTCCGTGACGCCGTGAATGGGGGCGTCGCCTGCGTCGATCTCGACCAGGTCGTGCAGGAGCAGCATCTGCAGCACCTCGTCGAGGTCGATGGGCGCGGCCGCATGTTCCGCCAGCACCCAGGCGTGCAGCATGACGTGCCAGCTGTGTTCGGCCGAGTTCTCGTGCCGCGCGCCGCCGCCCAGTTTCGATGCTCGAAGAACGCCCTTCAAGCAATCGGATTCATTTAGAAATTCCAGTCTCCTCGCGAAACTGGCGCACGGGGTCCCGCCGGCGCCATGCAGCAACGCCATGGCCTGTGCGAAGACCTCGGGCAAAGCCTGCTCAAGCACCGCCGCGCGGCCGCCTTCGAGGTTGCGCCGGACGATTTCGATATGGCCGGGCAAGGGCGCGGTGCCGCATAGAGTCTGGAACACCGGCTGACAGTGGTCGAGCCGCTTGGCAAACCGCGCGTCCGGAGTCTCCGCCGTCTCAAACTCCTGCCAGAGACGCAGCATCTCCACGCCCTGATCGGATGGCAGTAAGCCGAACAACCGGTCAGCGGCGGCCTGTTCGGCGGCGGCTACGGCCTGCCAGTCCGGCGCGCTGTCGATCGGGTGGTCGCCCGCGTCGATCTCTACCAGATCATGCAGCAGCAGCATCCGGATCACCCGGTTCACGCTCACCTCCGGAGCGGCGTGGGGCGCCAGCGCCAGCGCGTAAAGCGCCAGGTGCCAGCTGTGCTCGGCGGAGTTCTCCACCCGGGAGCAATCGAGGATCAGGTTCTGCCGCTCCACCTGCCGCAGCTTGTCGGCCTCCAAGAGGAAGGCGAATTGCGCGTCGAGCCGGGTGCTCACGCTTGCCCCGCCTGCCTGGCCGCAAGTGCCGCTTCGGCGGCGGCCTGAGCCTCCGAGACTTTCCGGTTCAGGAAGTCGCGCGCCTTGCGCTCGGCCAGGCGCACGCGCATTTCCGTCAGAAACGCCTCCTCCAGCGATTGCGAGGCGGCAGCCAGAACCTGGCCGACCTCCACATAGAGCCGCTCCTCGCCGGTGGCGTCCTGCACCTTCAGCGTGTCCTCGGCCAGCTTCGCGGCAAGCGTTTCGATGGTGGATGCCATCAGCGGCTGTTTTCCGTCAGCCGCCGTTTCACATAGTCGCTGACGTTGCCGATCAGCGTGTCCATGTGCGGCTCCTGGAAGAAGTGATCCGCGCCTTCCACCTCGGTGTGGGTGATGGTGATGCCCTTCTGCTCGTGCAGCTTGCCCACCAGGTTCGCTGTATCGGCAGGCGGCGCCACCCGGTCCGCGGTGCCGTTGATGATCAGCCCCGAAGACGGGCAGGGCGCGAGGAAGGAGAAGTCGTACATGTTGGCAGGCGGCGCCACCGAGATGAAGCCGGTGATTTCCGGCCGGCGCATCAGGAGCTGCATGCCGATCCAGGCGCCGAAGGAGAAGCCCGCAACCCAGCAATGCTTGGAATTGGAGTTCATCGACTGCAGGTAATCCAGTGCCGAGGCCGCATCGGACAGCTCTCCCACACCCTGGTCGTACTCGCCCTGGCTGCGCCCGACACCGCGGAAATTAAACCGCAGCACGGTGAAGCCCATGTTGTAGAAGGCGTAATGCAGGTTGTAGACGACCTTGTTGTTCATCGTGCCGCCGAACTGCGGATGCGGGTGCAGCACGATGGCGATGGGGGCGTCTTTTTCTTTTTGCGGATGATAGCGGCCTTCGAGGCGGCCTTCGGGTCCGGGAAAGATGACCTCAGGCATGGGTGGTTGAATCCTACTCTCGTTTTCAGGCGTGCCGGCAGAAAACTTGACGAGTTCCGTCGGGCATCTTAGAACAGTTCTAATCAACGGCGCGGCAGAGGGCCGCACACTGTCAGGCTGAGATACGCACAGACGCGGGCAAGGTCAATGATGACGCGGTGCTGCGCTGAATTCGAGGGGTGAAGGATGAAGCTTTCCACTAAGGGGCGGTACGCAATGGTCGCGCTGGCGGATATCGCGCTTCAGCCGGCCGGGGGTCTGGTGTCGCTTGGCGATATCTCGAAACGCCAGGATGTTTCGCTGCCCTACCTGGAGCAGCTGTTCGTGAAACTGCGCCGCGCCGGGCTGGTAGAGTCGGTGCGCGGCCCCGGCGGCGGCTACCGGCTGGCAAAGCCATCCTCGGACATCCGCATCGTCGATGTGCTCTCGGCGGTGGATGAAACCGTGGATGCGATGCACAAGGGTGCGGGCGCGTCGGGCGCGCTGTCGGGCAGCCGGGCGCAGTCGCTCACCAACCGCCTGTGGGAAAGCCTCAGCGCGCATGTCTATGTCTTCCTGCACCAGACCCGGCTGTCGGATGTGATCGAGAACGACCTTGCCCCCTGTCCGGCGGTGCCGAGCCTGTTTGCAGTGGTGGATGATTGAAGAGCCGGAAGGGGCTGCGCGCCGGGAAACCTTTGCAGCCCGCGGATTTTGCGCTTATGACGCGGCAGCAGCACGGAAAAAGATGACTCTATGACACGGGTTTACCTCGACCATAACGCCACAACCCCGCTGAGGCCCGAGGCGCGCGATGCGATGATCGCGGCGATGGAGCTCTGCGGCAACCCGTCTTCGGTGCATGCCGAGGGCCGCGCCGCCAAGGCGCTGGTGGAGAAGGCGCGCGCGCAGGTGGCGGCAGCCTTCGGCGCCGACGGGGCGGACATCGTCTTCACCTCCGGCTCCACCGAAGGTGCGGCGCTGGCGCTGGAGGGGCGCGGTCTGCATGGCGCGGCAGTGGAACATGATGCCGTGCGCGCTTGGACGGTTGAGGACCTTGCCGTAAACCATGATGGGAAGGTCGAAATTCCAAATCCTGCACAAGCTGCCGCGCAGCTCGCCAACTCGGAAACCGGGATCATCCAGGATCTTCCGCAGGGGCTGGCGGTGACTGATGCCACCCAGGCCTTTGGCAAGCTGCCGGTCGCCTTCAACTGGCTGGGTGCGGAGATGGCGCTGGTCTCGGGCCACAAGCTGGGCGGTCCCAAGGGCTGCGGCGCGGTGGTAATGCAGCGCGGCACCGACCTGCCGGCGCGCATCAAAGGCGGCGGCCAGGAAATGGGCCGGCGCTCCGGCACCGAGAACGTCATCGGCATCGCGGGTTTTGGTGCGGCGGCGGAAGCGGCCGCCCGGGATCTGGCGGATGGTGTCTGGGAACGGGTTGCCGAACTTAGAAATATTCTAGAAGAAGCACTTGTGGCTGGCGCAAGCCATACTATTTTTGTCGGGAAGGATCAGAAGCGGCTGCCGAACACGCTCTGCTTCGCGGTGCCCGGCTGGAAGGGCGAAACCCAGGTGATGCAGATGGACCTTGCGGGCTTTGCGATCAGTGCGGGCAGCGCCTGTTCCAGCGGCAAGGTGCGCGCCAGCGCGGTGCTGACTGCGATGGGATATGGCGAGGCTGAAGCACAGGGCGCGGTGCGCGTGTCGCTGGGCCCCGCAACAACGGAAGAAGAGGTGCTGCGCTTTGCCGATGCGTGGCTGCAAAAAGAAAAGAAACATCGCGCCCGCGCGGCGTGAGTGAGGAGATGACGATGGCCGCTTTGGACCAGACCCAAGTCAAGGAAGGTGTTGACCAGGAAACCGTGGATGCGGTCCGTGAAGTAGGCGGCGCCTACAAATACGGCTGGGAAACCGACATCGAAATGGAATACGCCCCCAAAGGGCTGACCACGGACATCGTCCGGCTGATCTCGGAAAAGAACGAAGAACCCGAGTGGATGCTGAACTGGCGGCTGGAAGCTTATGAGCGCTGGCTGCAAAAGGAAGAGCCGGCCTGGGCGATGGTTGACTACCCGGACATCGACTTCCAGGACCAGTATTACTATGCCCGTCCGAAGTCGATGGAAGTGAAGCCGAAATCGCTGGACGAAGTCGACCCCAAGCTGCTGGCGACTTATGAGAAGCTGGGCATTCCGCTGAAAGAACAGATGATCCTGGCCGGTGTCGAAGGCGCCGAGGACGCGCCCGCCGAAGGCCGCAAGGTGGCCGTGGACGCAGTGTTCGACTCCGTTTCCGTCGGCACCACCTTCCAGGCCGAGCTGAAGAAAGCCGGCGTGATCTTCTGCTCGATCTCGGAGGCGATCCGCGAGCATCCCGAGCTGGTGAAGAAATACCTCGGCTCCGTGGTGCCGGTGTCGGACAACTTCTATGCCACGCTGAACTCGGCCGTGTTCTCGGACGGCTCCTTTGTCTACGTGCCGCCGGGCGTGCGCTGCCCGATGGAGCTGTCGACATACTTCCGCATCAACGCGGAAAACACCGGCCAGTTCGAACGCACCCTGATCATTGCCGACAAGGGATCTTATGTCTCCTACCTTGAAGGCTGCACCGCGCCGGCCCGTGATATCGCCCAGCTGCACGCCGCAGTGGTCGAGATCATCGTCGAGGAAGACGCCGAGGTGAAATACTCCACCGTCCAGAACTGGTATCCGGGCGACGAAAACGGCAAGGGCGGCATTTACAACTTCGTGACCAAACGCGCCGACTGCCGCGGCGACCGCGCCAAGGTGATGTGGACCCAGGTGGAAACCGGCTCGGCCGTGACTTGGAAATACCCCTCCTGCATCCTGCGCGGCGACGACAGCCAGGGCGAGTTCTACTCGATCGCGATCACCAACAACTACCAGCAGGCCGACACCGGCACCAAGATGATCCACCTGGGCAAGCGCACCAAGTCGCGTATCGTGTCCAAGGGGATTTCGGCCGGCAAGGCACAGAACACCTACCGCGGCCTGGTGTCGATGCACCCGAAGGCCAAGGACAGCCGCAACTACACCCAGTGCGACAGCCTTCTGATCGGCGACAAATGCGGGGCGCACACGGTTCCCTACATTGAGGTCAAGAACAACTCCTCGCGTGTGGAACACGAGGCAACAACTTCGAAGGTGGACGACGACCAGCTGTTCTACTGCCGCCAGCGCGGCATGGACGAGGAAGAGGCGGTGGCCCTGGTGGTCAACGGTTTCTGCAAGGACGTGCTGCAGGCGCTGCCGATGGAGTTTGCCATGGAAGCGCAGCAGCTGGTTGCGATTTCGCTGGAAGGGTCTGTGGGCTGACCCGCCGCCATCCGGCATGGCATTGAAACAGCCCCTGCGGGGGCAAGGAATATCGCGGGCGAAGCGGCCCGCAACAGAACGCGAAGCGAGGAAAATATGCTCGAGATCAAGAACCTGCACGTGAAGCTCGAAGAAGAGGACAAGCAGATCCTGAAAGGCGTCGACCTGAAGGTCGAAGCCGGCAAGGTGCATGCCATCATGGGCCCCAACGGTTCCGGCAAATCGACGCTGTCTTACGTGCTGTCGGGCCGCGACGGTTATGAGGTGACCGAGGGTTCCGCCGAGCTGCTGGGAGAGGACATCCTGGAGATGGAGCCGGAAGAACGCGCCGCGGCCGGCATGTTCCTGGCGTTCCAGTACCCGGTGGAGATCCCCGGCGTCGGCAACATGACCTTCCTGCGCACCGCGGTGAACGCACAGCGCAAGGCGCGCGGCGAGGAGGAGATCTCCGCCTCCGACTTCCTGAAGCTGGTGCGCGAGAAGGCCAAGAGCCTGAAGATCGACGCCGACATGCTGAAGCGCCCGGTCAACGTCGGCTTCTCCGGCGGTGAGAAGAAGCGCAACGAAATCCTGCAGATGGCGATGCTGGAGCCCAAGCTCTGCATCCTGGACGAGACCGACTCCGGCCTCGACGTGGACGCGATGAAGCTGGTCGCCGAAGGCGTGAACGCGCTGCGCGACGAGGGCCGCGGCTTCCTGGTGATCACCCACTACCAGCGCCTGCTGGACCACATCAAACCCGACGTGGTGCACATCCTGGCCGATGGCCGTATCGTCAAGACCGGCGGCCCCGAGCTGGCGCTGGAAGTCGAGAACAACGGCTACGCCGGCATCCTGGCAGAGGAGGCGTAAATGGCCCTGCCCGAAGTCAAGCAAAGCGCAACCGAGGCGCGGCTGGCCGCGCTCACCCTTCCTGAGGGCGGCTGCCTGATGAAGGCGCGCCAGGCGGCGCTGTCGCGGGTGCAGACCATGGGTCTGCCCTCGCGCCGCGACGAATACTGGAAGTACACCAAGCCGGACACGCTGGTGCAGGCCGAGGCGCTGGAAGCGGCCGTCTTCCACGCCGGCGAGGCACCGATGTTCAGTGCCTTTGACCGGCTGAACATCGTCTTTGTCGATGGTGTCTTTGATGCCGAAGCCTCCGACGATCTGTCGCTCGAAGGCGTGACGATCGACCGGCTGCAGGATATCTGCGGCAAGGATATCCATTGGGCCAAGGACTTGTACGGCGTTCTTGAAGCACGCGGCCAGACTCCGGTGGAACGCCCGCTGGCAGCTCTGAACACCGCCTTTGCCTCCGACGGTCTGGCGATCCGGGTTACCGGCAAGGCCTCCAAGCCGATCAACCTCACTTATGTGCATTCGGACAAGACCTCCGACGCCATCCTGCACCACGTGATCCGCGTGGAAAGCGGCGCAGAGGTAACGGTGCTGGAAAACGGCCCCGCGGCCTCGCGCTTCAACAAGTGCATGGAGATCGACATTGCCGATGGCGGCCAGATGCACCTGGTGCGCGCCCAGGGCCGCGATCACGAGCGCCGCGCCGCGACGCATTTGTTTACGCGCCTGGGCGCCGAGTCGGTGTTCAAGAGCTTCACCCTCACCGTGAACGGCGTGCTGACCCGCAACGAAGCGGTGATCGAGCTCACCGGCGACGATGCGGTTGCGCATATCGCGGGCGCCTGCGTCGGCGATGGTGACTTCCACCACGACGACACCGTCTTCATCACCCATGACGCGGTGAACTGCGAAAGCCGCCAGGTGTTCAAGAAGGTGCTGCGCAACGGTGCTACCGGCGTGTTCCAGGGCAAGATCCTGGTGAAGGCAGGCGCGCAGAAGACCGACGGTTACCAGATCTCGCAGTCGCTGCTTCTGGACGACGACAGCCAGTTCCTCGCGAAGCCCGAGCTGGAGATCTATGCCGACGACGTCGCTTGCTCGCACGGCTCCACTTCCGGCGCGATCGACGAAGACGGCCTGTTCTACCTGCGCTCGCGCGGGGTGCCGGAAGCCGAGGCGACCGACCTGATGACGCTCGCCTTCCTGGCCGAAGCGGTTGAAGAGATCGAGGATCCGCGCATCGCCGCGGATATCGTCTCCCGGCTCGAAGGCTGGCTGGCCCGGCGCCGCTGATGTCCGTCACCACGGATATCCCGGCAACCTACAGGCGGCCGCGCAGGGTGTTTGCGCGGCTTCTTGGCATGGGGCCGCGTGAAGACCGCCTGCTGGCGATGCTGATCGCGGCCTGCTGCCTGCTGTTTGTGGCGCAGATGCCGAAGCTGGCGCGGGAAGCGCATCTGACCGGGCAGGAGCTGAATATGCTGCTCGGCGGCTCGCTCCTTGGGCTGGTCTTCATCTTGCCGCTGCTGCTTTATGCGCTGTCCTGGCTTGTGCATCTGATCGCGCGCGCCGCGGGCGGGCAGGGCGGCAGCTACCAGGCCCGGCTGGCGCTGGTCTGGGCACTGCTGGCGGCGAGCCCGCTGATCCTGCTGCATGGGCTGGTGTCCGGTTTCATCGGTCCGGGCCCGGCTCAGGATCTGGTCGGCTTCCTGTGGTGCATCGTATTCGTGTGGTTTTGGGTATCCGGCATGATTCAAGGGTATTGGGCACGGGCATGAGCGCGCTGGCTGACTTCGCCCTCCTGACGGTGAAGACACCGGGGGAAGCCGCGCGCCGTCTGCTGGAGCGCCACTGGAGCCGCGAGGCGCTCTGGACCGCGTTCCTTCTGTCGGTGGTGCTTAACACGCTGGTCTACACGCTGCAGCGGGTCTTGTTCCCGCTGCCGCCCGAAGCCCTGCTGCCGCGGTTCTCGCCCGGCGTCTATTTCGGGCTGATGATGGTGGTGCAGTTCAGCTTCATTGCCATGCTGACCACTGCTGGCCGCTGGCTTGGCGGTGCCGGTGACCTCAGGGCGCTGCTGGTGCTGGTGGTCTGGCTGCAGCTGTTGCAGGCCGCGGCCAATGCGGCCGTCAGCTTCGTTTTCCTGCTGCTGCCACTGCTGGCGGCGTTCCTGAACCTCGGAGTCAGCGTCCTGGCGTTCTTCATCCTCTTGCATTTTGTCAAAGAGGCGCACAGCTTCGGCTCCGTCTGGCGGGCGCTGGGGGTGGTCGTGATGGCCAGCCTGATCCTGCTCTTCGCCGCTATCTTTCTTGCCGGTCTGATCGGGCCGGCCAATCTGGGACTGCCCGACAATGTATGACGTGGAAAAAATCCGAGCCGATTTCCCGATCCTTTCGCGGGAGGTGAACGGCAAGCCGCTGACCTATCTGGACAATGGCGCCTCGGCCCAGAAGCCGAAAGCGGTGATCAACGCGGTGAACCGCGCCTATTCCGAGGAATATTCCAACGTTCACAGGGGTTTGCACTACCTCTCCAACCTCGCGACCGAGAAGTATGAAGCCGTTCGCGGAATCATCGCCCGGTTCCTGAATGCGGGCGACGAGCACTCGATCGTGCTGAATTCCGGCACCACCGAAGGCATCAACCTGGTGGCCTATGGCTGGGCCATGCCCAGGGTCGAGCCGGGCGACGAGATCGTTCTGTCGGTGATGGAGCATCATGCCAATATCGTGCCCTGGCACTTCCTGCGTGAACGCCAGGGCGCCGTGCTGAAATGGGTCGATACCGAAGCCGACGGCAGCCTCGATCCGCAGAAAGTGATCGATGCCATCACCCCGCGCACCAAGCTGGTGGCCGTCACCCAGTGCTCCAATGTGCTGGGCACCGTCGTCGATGTGAAGGCGATCACCGAAGCGGCGCATGCCAAGGGCGTGCCGGTGCTGGTCGACGGCTCCCAGGGCGCGGTGCATATGCCCGTCGACGTGCAGGACATCGGTTGCGACTTCTACGCGATCACCGGCCACAAGCTTTATGGCCCCTCTGCCTCCGGCGCGATCTACATCAATCCCCAGCGCATGGCCGAGATGCGCCCCTTCATCGGCGGCGGCGACATGATCAAGGAGGTCAGCAAGGATCAGGTGATCTACAACGATCCGCCGATGAAGTTCGAGGCCGGCACCCCGGGCATCGTACAGATCATTGGGCTGGGCGCGGCGCTGGAGTACATGATGGATCTCGGCATGGAGAACATCGCAGCACACGAGGCGGGCCTGCGCGATTACGCGCTCGAGCGGCTGGGAGGTTTGAACTGGCTGACCCTGCAGGGCACTGCGCCGGGCAAGGCGGCGATCTTCAGCTTCACCATGCAGGGCGCGGCGCACGCGCATGACGTTTCCACCATTCTCGACAAGAAGGGCGTGGCGGTGCGCGCAGGCCACCATTGCGCCGGGCCGCTGATGGACCACCTCGGCCATTCCGCCACCTGCCGCGCTTCCTTCGGCCTCTACAACACCAAGGCTGAGGTCGACACGCTGGTCGACGCGTTGGAACTGGCGCACGATCTGTTTGCTTGACACAACGGTGCCCAAGGGCTTTGCAAAGCCCTTGGGCTCTGGTCCGGAGACCGATTACCTTGCGGAATTGCCCGCGCTCATGTGCCTGTCGACCATTCGCTGCACCATCGGTGCAAAGTGCCAATAGTCCGGAGTCTGCATGTCTGCCCGCTTTCCGGCTTCATCCAGATAGCGCACCGCGATGATCTGGCTAAGGTTCGGGTTCTTCTCGAAGTCCGCCGCTTCCTCCGCATTCATCGGCCCGCCCTGCAGGTTCAGCGAATGGAGGGAGGCCTCTGAAAGGCGGTTGAAATACTCTGGTTTGGTGGCGCAGAGATAGCGCTTGGCCGCCACATGATAGCGCACGCAATCGGTGATCACCGAGGGAAAGAAGCGCTCCAGCACCTCCGCGCCCGCTTCCTCGTGAAACCTGTCTTGGGTGTCATTCATGCTGAACGTCCCGAACTCGCTGGTGAAATGGCCGATATCATGCAGCAGCGCGCCGACGATGATCTCCTCGGGCTGGCCGTTTGCCTCGGCGATCGCAGCGCCCTGAAGCATGTGTTCGGTCATGGTAACGGGTTCGCCCAAATATTCCTCATCGCCACGGCGGTCGAAAATATCGCCAATGAAGGCAACGATATTGTCCGGGGTCAGTGTGCTGAATTCCTGCTTGCCCATCTGCTCAGACCCGGTTTTGCGCGTTCAGCACGTTGAGAGTGGACATGAGCCCGTCCTTGTCGGCGTAAGCCCCCTGCAGCCAGCGCGAGCCAGCGCCGGAATAGCCCAGCCGCGCATGCAGCACGCGGGTGTTGTCGACGATGAAGCTTTCGCCCGGCTCCAGCTTGAAGGACACGCCCATGCTGGGGTCGTCGATGATCCCGCCCAATCGGCGGTAGGCGGCGTAATAGGCCTCCATCTGGGCAAAGGGCACATCCACGAAAGGTGCGGAGGAGCGGTTGTTGAAGCGGATGCCGGTCAGCTCGCCATCGGATGACAGTTCGATCATCGGGCGGCGCGACGACAGATGCACCCCGTCCGAGCCTTTGTACTCGAACCGCGCCGGGCAGCCTGCGAGCAAAGCAAAGCCCTCCGGGTCTTCCTCCCGCAGCCGCTCCGCCGCGCGGAAGCCGTCCACTACGATGCTGTCGCCGCCCTCGGCCGAGTTCTCCAAGCAATAGAGGATCTGCAGTGTCGGCACCGGGTCGCGGTAGGGGTTGTCGGTATGCGCCTGCAGGCCGAGCCCGGTGAAGGCGAGGTTGGTGGGGTTCACCTCGGTACGGACCTCGAAATGGCGGCCATAATTGGTCTCCCGCACAAAGCCGAACATGTCCACGCAGTCGATCAGCGCGCCGTCGCGCACCGGGCCGTTTTCCAGCTTGGCAACGCCGAGCCGGGCAATCGCGCCCAGCCAGTCCCGCTTGACTGCCGGGTCGGCCTGCACGGCATCCCAGTCGAAAGCAGGCACCGCCTGCCGGTTGTCCCAGGTCATTACACCCTCTGGCGTGCGGCCAAATTGCATATTCCGGTCAGAATCATAGGCGTGGGTCTTCAGCCACGCACCGGGGAAGGACACGGTCTTGCCCTCGGGCGCAAAAGTGATGGTCAGCGTATCGTCCTCAACGGCGGCGGTGCTGATCCGGGTATCGCCTGGGATGTCGCCGATTGTGATCAGCCGCTGGCCATTGCCGGGGGAACGGGTCTCCGGGTCCAGCGCATTGTCGCGCAGCCAGACCGCATGGAAGCGATGGCTGCTGCCATCGGCAAAACGCACGGTCAGGAAACGGCCGGATGCATCGGCGGTGACGGAACGGGGCATGGTGTCTCTCCGGTTTGGCCTGGTTCACGCTTGCTTAGCTAGCCGGTCTCAGTCATCAAAAGAACTGTTTAATTCAGGGCTGGAGGCTCAGGTTTTCTAATGACAGAGACACGCACTCCCAAGCGGCTGCCGCCGCTCGACTGGCTGCGGGTGTTCGAGGCGGCGGGGCGGAATGGCAATTTCACCGCCGCAGCCAAAGAGCTGGGCGCGACGCAGGGGGCCGTGAGCCAGCGCATCCGCAATCTCGAAAGCTGGCTGGGGCGCAAGCTGTTCCTGCGCGCGGCCCGGGGCGTCGCGCTCACCGTCGACGGAGAGAGTTACCTGCCGCTGGTACAGGACTCGCTTCGGGCGCTGGAGCAGGGCACCAGCAACCTCTTCGGCCAGGGTCTGCGCGAGTTGCGCATCGCGGCGCTGCCCTCGCATCTGGAGCTTCTGGTCCTGCCGCGGCTGGGCCGCCTTGCCGCGGCGTTCCCGGGCCTGCGCCTGGTGCTGGACACGGTGCCCAAGCGCGGCGAGTTCGAGGCCGCGGGCGCGGCGGTCCACATCCGCTATGGCCGCGGCGACTGGCCGGGCCGGGCAGCGGCGCTGATTGCGGGGGAGGTCCTGCAGCCGATGACCGCACCGGGGCAGGCAGAGGGCTGGCGCCGGCTGCCTGCGATCACCCTGCGCGGCGAGCGGCCTGGCTGGAGCGAATGGGCCCGGCTCACCGGCCAGCCCGCGCCGCAGGACGGCTGGCTCTCCGCCGATTCCATGTCGCACGCGCTGCAGGCGGCGCGTCTGGGGCAGGGGGTGGTGCTGGGCTCCCGCGTGCTGGCGCGCGATTGCCTCGCGCTGGGAAGCTTGCAGACCGCGCCCGCCCCGGAGCTGCCAATCACCGACGGCTACTGGCTGACCTGGCCCCCGAGCCTCGGCAGATCAGCGCGCCAGAATGCGGTGCTTGATGCGTTGGCGAAGGCGCTCGCCGCGTAAGGCCTGCGTCCTGAACAGCATTGGGTTTGGGGGGAGTGGCGCACCTGAGAGGATTCGAACCTCTGGCCTCTGCCTTCGGAGGGCAGCGCTCTATCCAGCTGAGCTACAGGTGCCTGGATGTGCGGCGGGTATAGCGGGCAGCGCTGGCGGCTGCAACGGCAAATTTTCCGGGAACCGATTTTATTCTCAGGCGTTTTTTGCGGGGAAGGGACAGGATCCGCATGACACAGGCAGCAACCGCAGCACATAAAAAAAGCCCGCGTGCAGAAACACGCAGGCCCAGGCGGGTAGAGGATACCCGTAGCTATGGTTCAGCCGTTCCAGCTGCGGACCTGGCCGCAATCCATGTGCACAAAATTGGAGCGCGCGTATTTGCCGACGCCGCCGGCGCGGCAGGCCTGGGCCGCTTTGGCCATCTGTGCGACCGAGCGCGATGCCAGCCGCAGATCGGCGGCCTGGCCGCGCATGTGCAAGGAGTTCTTCGCCACCCCGCGCGACCGGCGCCGCAGCATGGCGTTGGTCTTGGGGCTGCGGTAGCCCGACAGCAGCATAAAGGGTTCGTTCACATCGAGCAGGTTGTGCGAGGCAGCCATGATGTCGATGGTGCGCAGGTCCATCTGCTTGACGTCGCCGGTGCGCCAGTCCCGCATGATGTGGTTAACCTCGGCAACCGCGTCGGCGATGTACTCGCCGTCAATCCAGTAAACCATGTCGAGCCGTTCGCCGGTGCGGCCCGAATACATGCGGATCCGGCGGATATCGCCGCCGCCGCGAAGAAAGCCTGCCGCATTGGAGAAAGTCGGCGCCGCCGCTACTGCCGTTGCTGCGAACACACCCAAAAGGGAACGCCGGGACAAGCCCGTGCTCTTGAATTCTGCCATGTTTCCTGTGCCGTCCCGTAAGCGATTTTGTCCTGCCAACTTGCCCGATGTTACGGGCGCGCTAACCTTCTTAGTTAACGTGAGGTGTATATGCCACAGGCGGACTCGTGAGCCAAGTTTTGATTGCCGCACTGCGGCCGAAGCGGCGGATTTCGGCGAAATCCTGCGCATGAGGGGAGGGCGGCGGAACTTTTCCCCGCGACTGTGGCGCGGCGGCCGCATAGGCGCGGCGCCGGTGCATCACCGCCGGATTTTACCGGATGTGATTGGACAGGCGGCTGTGGCCTTTACCAGAATTTCAGGTAGCTACAGCCAAAATAGAACATCGAGCGGCTTTAAGGATTTGAAGAAATGATGCGTGACACCGCCGGAACATTTGCGCCGAAATTCAAGGCCGGGCTGTTTGCCCTGGCACTGGGCGGGCTTGCTGCCACCGGCGGGCATGCCGCGGATCAGGCGCCCGGTCAGCAGCAGGTGCCGCCCGCCTTCCGCCAAGCCGTGGCCGAGGCTGCGGCGGCCAGTGATGCGGTGGCGGCGTTCTACCGCCAGAACGGCTATCAGGCGATCTGGACCGCGCCCGGCGCGGCGGCGCAGGCGCGCCGCGCCGCGCTGATCGCCGCGCTGGAGGAGGCGCCCGCACATGGGCTGCCAGACCGTTCCGGCGAGGTGCGCAACCTTCTTACGCTGCTGCGCGATGCCCGCACCGCCCACGAGCTCGGTGCGGCGGAGGCGGCGCTGAGCCGGGCGCTGGTCGGCTATGCCACCGATCTGCAGACCGGTATTCTGGTTCCCTCGCGCATCGACGACGGCATGGTGCGCAAGAAGAAGACGGTGGACGGCACCGCCTTCCTGCTCGGCATCAGCACCGAACAGCCCCTCGCCTTCTTGCGCAGCCTGGTGCCCGCGACGCCGCAATACCGCGCGCTCCTGCGCGAGAAGACCCGGCTGGAGCAGACTCTGGCCCACGGCGGCTGGGGCCCGGCGGTGCAGGCGGAAAAGCTGGAGCCGGGCGATGAAGGCCCCGCCGTCGTGCAGCTGCGCAACCGGCTGATGGCGATGGGCTATCTTTCCCGCAGCGCCTCGCGCCGTTATGACGCCGCGCTGGAGCAGGCGGTGCGCGGCTTCCAGGCCGCGCACGGGCTCGCCGTGGATGGCGTTGCCGGCACGGGCACGCTGGGCGAGCTCAACAAGCCGGTGCCGGAGCGGCTGAAATCGGTGATAGTGGCGCTGGAACGGGAGCGCTGGCTGCCCGCCGACCGCGGCGCACGGCATGTCCTGGTGAACCAGACCGACTTCACAGCCAAGATCATCGACAATGGCGACGTCACCTTTGAGACCCGCTCGGTGATCGGCAAGAACACCCATGACCGCCGCAGCCCCGAATTCTCCGACGAGATGGAGCATATGGTCATCAACCCGAGCTGGTACGTGCCGCGCTCGATCGTGACCAAGGAATACCTGCCCAAGCTGCGCAGGAACCCCAACGCGGTGAGCCACATTCAGGTGACCGACCGCCGCGGCCGGGTGGTGAACCGCGGGTCGGTGGATTTCTCGCGGTATACGGCTCGCAACTTCCCGTTTTCGATGAAACAGCCGCCCAGCCGCGGCAATGCGCTTGGCCTGGTCAAGTTCATGTTTCCGAACAAATACAACATCTACCTGCACGACACCCCGCAAAAGAGCCTGTTCGGCCGCGAGGTGCGCGCCTTCTCGCATGGCTGCATCCGGCTGGCGGAGCCGTTTGAGTTTGCCTACGCGCTGCTTGCCCGGCAGGAGGAGGATCCCAAGGCGTTCTTTCACCGCGTGCTGAACACCGGCCGCGAGACCCGGGTCAATCTGGAACAGAAAGTGCCGGTGCATATCATCTACCGCACCGCGACGGTCTCCAATGACGGGCGCGCGGAATACCGCCGTGACGTCTACGGCCGCGACGCCAAGGTCTGGGCGGCGCTGGAGCAGGCAGGGGTGGTACTGGCCGGCGTTCAGGGCTAGATACCGGGCCCAGACTGGATAAGCTGAAAGGGCCTGCCATGTTCACAATCCGCCAGATCTCCGAGCAGCTGGGCGCCGAGGCGCAGGGCGACCTCGATCTGCAAGTCACCGGCGCCGCCGAACCGCAGGACGCGGGCGCGGACCAGCTGGCGATGGCGATGGACCCGAAATACGCCGAAGGTCTCAAGGCCGGCAGCGCCCGCGCCGCGATCCTGTGGGAGGGCGCGGACTGGCACGCCCTGGGCCTGGAAGCTGCGATCTTCGCACCGCGCCCGCGCATGGCCATGTCCGGTGTCACCGCGATGCTGGACCGCGGCCAGGGAAACACCAGCGGCATCCACCCCTCCGCGGTGATCGACCCCACCGCCGAACTGGGCGAGGGTGTGAGCGTCGGCCCGCTGGCGGTGATCGGCGCCGGGGCGAAAATCGGCGCCCGCTCGGTGATCGGCCCGCAGTGTCACATCGGCGCAGACACGGTAATCGGCACCGACGCCCACCTGCGCGAGATGGTCTCGGTCGGCGCCCGCGCCCGCATCGGCAACCGCTTCCGCGCGCAGCCGGGCGCCCGGGTCGGCGGCGACGGGTTTTCTTATGTGACGCCCGAGGTTTCCGGCGCGGAAAACGCCCGCAAAACAATGGGCGACCAGGACGGCGCCAAGGCCCAGTCCTGGGTCCGTATCCACTCGCTGGGCGCGGTGACCATTGGCGATGACGTCGAGCTGGGCAGCAACTGCACCGTCGACAACGGCACCATCCGCGACACCGTGATCGGCGATGGCAGTAAGCTCGACAACCTCGTGCATGTGGGCCACAACACCCGCGTCGGCCGCGACTGCCTGCTGTGCGGGCAGACCGGCGTGTCCGGCTCGGTGGATATCGGCAACAACGTGGTGCTGGGCGGGCAGACCGGCGTGGTCGACAACATCTTCATCGGCGACGGGGTGATTGCCGGCGGCGGCACCAAGATCCTGTCGAACGTGCCCGCGGGCCGGGTCATCATGGGCTACCCGGGCGTGAAGATGGACACCCACACCGAGATGTACAAGGCACAGCGCCGCCTGCCGCGCCTGATGCGCGACATTGAGGCGCTGAAAAAGGCGGTTTTCAAGTAACAAACAACGGATTACATCTGCCGCAAATCCACCACCGGATCAGAGGTTGCCGCATGAGCACGCAGGACAAGGTTATTGCGATCATCGCCGAACAGGCGGTGCTGGAGCCCTCGGATGTGACCCTGGACAGCAGGCTGGAGGATCTGGGCATCGACAGCCTGGGCCTGGTGGAAAGCATCTTCGCGATCGAGGAAGCTTTCGACATCACCATCCCCTTCAACGCCAATGCGCCGGAGCAGAGCGGTTTCGACATCTCCAGCGTGGCCGCGATCGTGGCGGGGATCGAAAAACTGCGGATGGAAAAAGCGTAAATTCCGATGAAACGCGTTGTGATCACCGGGGCGGGCACGATCAATGCCCTGGGCCACTCGGTTCCGGCGACACTGGAGGCGATGCGCGAGGGGCGCTGCGGCATCGGCGGTCTGGAGTTCCGCGATGTGGAGCGGCTGGCGATCCGCATTGGCGGCCAGGTCCGCGGCTTCGAGGCCGAGGGCCGCTTCAACCGCCAGCAGATGAGCCTTTACGACCGTTTCACCCAATTCACCCTGACCGCCGCCAAGGAGGCGGTCCGGCAGGCCGGTCTGGAGTTTCATGGCGAGCTCTCGGCAAGATCCGGCGTCGTGCTGGGCACCGCGGGCGGCGGGGTCTCGACCTGGGATGACAATTACCGCTCGGTTTACGAGGACGGCAAGAACCGGGTGCATCCCTTTGTTGTGCCGAAGCTGATGAACAACGCCGCGGCCAGCCATGTCTCGATGGAGTTCAACCTCAAGGGACCCGGCTTCACGGTCTCCACCGCCTGCGCGTCGTCGAACCATGCGATGGCGCAGGCCTTTCAGATGGTGCGCAGCGGCATGGCGCCGGTGATGGTGACCGGCGGCTCGGAATCCATGCTGTGCTTTGGCGGGGTCAAGGCCTGGGAGGGGCTGCGAGTGATGTCCAAGGACGCCTGCCGCCCCTTCAGCGCCAACCGCAACGGCATGGTGCAGGGCGAGGGCGCCGGTGTGTTTGTCTTCGAGGAATACGAGCACGCCCGCGCCCGCGGCGCTGAAATATTGTGTGAAATTGCAGGCTTCGCGATGACATCTGATGCGGGCGACATCGTCATGCCGAGCAAGCAGGGCGCCGCACGGGCGATGGCGGGCGCCTTGCAGGACGCAGGCGTTGCGCGCGAGCAGGTCGGCTATATCAACGCCCACGGCACCGGCACCGCCGCCAACGACAAGACCGAATGCGCCGCGGTGGCGGATGTCTTTGGCCCGCATGCGGACGAACTGATGATCTCCTCCACCAAGTCGATGCACGGCCACCTGATCGGCGGCACCGGCGCGGTGGAGCTTCTGGCCTGCATCATGGCACTGCGCGACGGGGTGATCGCCCCTACCATCGGCTACGAGGAACCCGACCCGGAATGCGCGCTGGACGTGGTGCCAAACGAGGCCCGCGAGGCGGAAGTCGAGGTGGCGCTGTCCAACGCCTTCTCCTTTGGCGGGCTGAACGCGGTGCTGGCGCTGCGCCGGATCTGATTGCCAGACCCTGACAATGAAAAACGCCGCGGCCCGGAGGCGGCGGCGTTCCTGTTTGTTTGGCAACGGCTTGCAGTTTACTGCTTGACCACATCCACCACGTTGTAGCCCGCGGTGAAGCCGTTGAGCGACAGTTTCATCGTCACCACCTGATCCGGCGCGGGGGCCGGGCGCAGCGACAGCACCGCTTCCTTGCCCTTCTTGAAGGCGTCGATATCGCCCTGGGTCAGGCCGATCTGCGCAACGCAGCCCATCTGGTTGCAGAACGAATAGTTGTAGCGCTTGCCGGGCGCGCCATCGATAGCGATGGTCAGCGCCGCAGGCAGCAGCGTCTCCAGCGGCACGATCACGGTTGCACCCGCCACGGCCTGCGCGCCCTTCTGCTCGATGCGGAACAGCGAGAACTCGGCAATTGCGTTGCCTTCGGGGCCTTTCATCACCTGCAGGAGCGAGCAGGGATCGGTGTCCTCCTCGGTGCGGACACAGGCCAGGTCCCAGGACCCGTGCTTTTCTTTCGAGTAGCGCTGGCCCAGCCGCGGCTCGCCATCTACCGGCTGCCCCAGATCGAGCACGCTGTCGGCGGATGATTCTGCCGGCTGCTCTGCGGCCTCTGCCTCGGTCTGTGCGGCCGGCTCCTCTGCTGCGGTCTCCTGCGCGGCAACAGGCGCGGCCAGTGCCAGGACTGCGGCCAGCGTGATCGGGGTCAGGGTCTTCAACATGAAAGCCTCATTTGTGTAAGGACGTGCGGCACCGCTGTACCATGCTGCTTTGTCGCTGTCAGGGGGAAAGAGGTTGGCGGCAGGAAATCCGCGCACTGAAGCTTGCTCCGGGAAACTTCTGATATCAGACCAAAAAAGGGAACCCGGCGGTCCCCTTTTTCTTGGTGCGTCTCCCCGTCGGACTGGCCGACTTAGTTATTGCGTAGGACGTTACGAAAGGGCTGGCGTCCGGTCAACAAGCAATAGAAAAAAAATGCGGCAGCCCGCGGCACCTCCGGGAATTTGGGCGTATCGTAGGGGAAGCGGGGCCGGAAAAAAGCCGTGCCCTGAGGCACGGCCAGTCTGACAGGGAGGAAATGTCCGCCGTAGCAACCGCATGTGCTGGGCGGGCAAGATCATCCTCCCACGGAAGGGTTAATAAATCATGTTATCTACAGGCGGCCGCGCGCCGCGGGAGGGCACGGGGATGAGCCAGCAGGCAGAAACAGGGCAGATATTCATCGGCGGCGGCGGCGAGGGTTACGGGCAGGCGCAGGCGCTGCGCCTGCAATACGCCAACCGCCACGGCCTGATTGCAGGCGCCACAGGCACCGGCAAGACCGTGACGGTGCAGATCCTGGCCGAAAGCTTCTCGAACGCCGGCGTGCCGGTGTTTCTCGCGGATGTGAAGGGCGATCTCTCCGGACTTGCCAAAGCGGGCTCCGCTGAAGCCAAGCTGCACGGCGCCTTCACAGCCCGGGCGGAGCAGATCGGCTTTGAGAGCTACCGCTACCATGCCTGCCCGGTCACCTTCTGGGATCTGCTTGGACGAGACGGCCACCCGGTGCGCACCACCATTGCCGACATGGGCCCGCTGCTGCTGGGCCGCCTGCTGGAGCTGAGCGAGGCACAGGAAGGCGTGCTCAACATCCTGTTCCGGCTTGCCGATGACGAGGGGCTGCCGCTCCTGGACCTGAAAGACCTGCAAGCGCTGCTGCTCTGGGCCGGAGAGAACCGCACCGCGCTTGCCGGCCGTTTCGGCAGCATCCCTTCAGCCTCGATCGGGGCAATCCAGCGGCGGCTTCTGGTGCTGGAGAACCAGGGCGGCGCCAATCTGTTTGGCGAGCCGGCCCTGGCGCTTGCGGACCTCATGCGCCATGACGCGGACGGGCGCGGTATGGTCAACATCCTGGCCGCGCACAAGCTGATGGCGGCGCCGGGGCTCTATTCCGCCTTCCTGCTGTGGCTGCTGAGCGAGCTGTTCGAGGAGCTGCCGGAGGCCGGCGATGCGGACAAGCCCAGGCTGGTGTTTTTCTTCGACGAGGCGCATCTGTTGTTCGACGACGCTCCCAAGGCGCTGGTGGACAAGGTAGAGCAGGTCGCACGGCTGATCCGCTCGAAGGCGGTCGGGATCTATTTCATCACCCAGAAGCCCGCCGACATCCCTGAAGACGTCTTAGGACAGCTTGGCAACCGGATCCAGCACGCGCTGCGCGCCTTCACCGCCAAGGACCGCAAGACGCTGGCCCAGGCCGCCGCCACCTACCGCGACAACCCGCGGTTTTCGATCGAGGCGGCGATCCGCGAGGTGGGCGTGGGTGAGGCGGTGACCTCGTTTCTGGAGAAGAAGGGCGTGCCGGGCGTCGCCGAACGCACCCTGATACGACCGCCCAGCTCGCATCTGGGCCCGATCAGCGATCGGGAGCGGGCGCAGTTCGTGCAGGCATCGCCAATGGCAGCGAAATACGGCACCGCGCTGGACCGGCATTCGGCGCATGAAATCCTCGCCGGGCGGGCGGAGGCCGCTGCAAAGGAGGCCGAAGGGAAGGAGCCGGAAGGCCGCGCCTATGCCGAGCCCGGCCGCCACCCCCGGCCCTGGTCGGCACCGAAGAAGGAGCGCCGCAAGGACAGCCTGACCTCGGCGCTGAGGGATGCGGTGATCAAGGAGCTGAAGGGCACCACCGGGCGGCGGCTGGTGCGGGGTATTTTGGGTGGGCTGTTCAAGGGGCGCTGAGGCGCGTCTGGCTGGTTGCAAAAGAAAAAGGGTTTGGCGGTTGCCAAACCCTTTGCCTCCGGCGGGGATATTTTCGGCCAGAAGAAGCAACGGCGCCCTGCAAATGAAGGCGCCGTTTTTTGTTACTTTTCCGGGATCAGGCCGCGCGGGCTGAACCTGAGGACAAGGAGCAGGATGAGCCCCATGGTGAACAGCCGCATATGCGAGGCGCTTTCCAGCAGATGCGCCTTGAGCACGCTGCCGTCGGCGAGGCCCGCGGTGGCGAAATCGATCAGCATCAGCCCCATAGGCTCCACCTTGATCCAGAAGAACCAGATCAGCAGGCCGCCCAGCACGGCGCCGAAGTTGTTGCCGGACCCGCCGACGATCACCATGACCCAGATCAGGAAGGTGAAGCGCAGCGGGTTGTAAGTGCCGGGGGTGAGCTGGCTGTCGAGCGTGGTCATCATCGCGCCGGCAATGCCGCAGATCGCCGAGCCGAGCACGAAGATCTGCAAGTGGCGGCGGGTCACGTCCTTGCCCATGGCCTCGGCCGCGACCTCATTGTCGCGGATCGCGCGCATCATCCGGCCCCAGGGGCTTTTCAGCGCCATCTGCGCCATCCACAGGATCACCAGCAGCACCACAGTGAACAGGACTGCGTAGATCAGCTTGACGTAGATGGTGGAGGCCTCGACCGTGCTGAGCCCGAACGAAGCGGCCCGTTCGGCAAAGGCGGGATCGGCCTGCAGGTCGACCTCGTAAGCCATCGGCCGGGGCAGGCCGACGACGTTCTTCACGCCGCGCGACAGCCAGTCCTCGTTCTTCAGCACCGCGATGATGATCTCGGCAATCCCCAGCGTCGCAATCGCCAGGTAGTCCGAGCGCAGCCCCAGCGCGGTCTTGCCGATGAGCCAGGCCGCGCCCGCCGCCAGCAGACCGCCCGCGGGCCAGGCCAGCAGCACCGGCAGACCCAGCCCGCCGATATTGCCCGCAAGTGCCGGGTTGATCGCCTCAACGCCCTCGACACCGGGATCAAGCAGCGCGCGGTAGACGATGAAGCCCGCGACCAGCACTGCCAGGATCAGCAGGCCGCGCAGCGCGCCCGCGGGCATCATCCGCGCGATCATGACGGCACCGGCCACCGTGAGCGCGCCCAGCACCAGCGCCATCGCGATGCTGTAGCCGCCGGCACTCCAGGCGCCGGGCACCGGAGCGGTGGAGGTCAGCACCACCGCCAGCCCGCCAAGCGCGGTGAAGCCCATGATGCCGACGTTGAACAGCCCGGCAAAGCCCCATTGCAGATTCACCCCCAGCGCCATGATGGCTGAAATCAGCCCCATGTTGAGGATCACCAGCGCGGTGTTCCAGGAGCCCGAGAAGAACAGCACATCGGTCGCGCCCTCGGCCAGGATCAGCGCGGCGACAAAGACGAACAGAAGCGTGTGTTTGACAGTGCCGGTCATACCGCTTTCCCTTTGAAAAGGCCCGTGGGCTTGAACAGGAGGACAACGACAAGCAGCGCGAAGGAAACCGCGAACTTGTAGTCGGTGCTCAAGAGCTGCACCAATCCGTCCGGCGCCAGGCTTTCAGGCAGCGTGTAGGTCAGCACTTTTTTCCAGGCGTAGGTGATCAGCACTTCCGAGAAGGCGATGATGAAACCGCCCGCGATCGCGCCCAGCGGGCTGCCCAGCCCGCCGACGATGGCAGAGGCGAAGATCGGCAGCAGAAGCTGGAAATAGGTGAAGGGTTTGAACGACTTGTCGAGCCCGTAAAGCACGCCCGCAATGGTCGCCAGTGCCGCGACGATCATCCAGGTGTACATCACCACGCGTTCGGGGTTGATGCCGGACAATAGCGCCAGATCCTCGTTATCCGAGTAGGCGCGCATCGACTTGCCGGTGCGGGTCTTGTTCAGGAACCAGAACAGAAGTGCCACCACGATCACCGCGGTGACCACGGTGATGGCCTGGGTAGACTTGATCGCCAGCCCCTCGTCGAGCCCGGTCATCTGCTTGAAAGTGCGGGCGTTGATCAGGAAGCGCGCGCCATCGGCAAAGCGCTGATCGTCGGGGCCGATGATGAAGCGGACGATGCCGTTCATCATGAACATCACCCCCAGAGAAACCATCACGAAGATCACCGGCTTTGCCTTCTGCGCGCGGTAGAAGCGGTAGACGGTGCGGTCGGTGAACAGCGCGATGGCAATGGTGGCGAGGATGCCGAAGGGCAGGGCGAGCAGGGCGGTCGGCAGCGGGCCGAGGCTGATCCCCATCGACTGGAACATCCAGGTGAACAGGATCGTCACCATGGCGCCGAAGGCCATGGTGTCGCCATGGGCAAAGTTGGAAAACCGCAGGATCCCGTAAACCAGGGTCACGCCAAGCGCGCCAAGCGCCAGCTGGCTGCCATAGGCCAGCCCGGGAACCAGCACGAAATTGGTAAGCGCCACAAGGGCGTTGAGAAGGTCCATCACTCAGCCCCCCAGGAAAGATTTGCGCACTTCGGGATCGGCCAGAAGCTCCTGCCCGGTGCCGGTATAGGCGTTGCGGCCCTGCACGAGAACATAGCCTTTGTCCGCGATTTCAAGCGCTTGCTTTGCGTTCTGCTCCACCATCAGGATCGGCAGCCCGGTGCGGGCGACCTCGATGATGCGGTCGAACAGCTCGTCCATCACGATGGGGGACACGCCCGCGGTGGGCTCGTCCAGCATCAGCACCTTGGGCTTGGTCATCAGCGCGCGGCCCACGGCCACCTGCTGGCGCTGGCCGCCGGACAGCTCGCCCGCGGGCTGGTTGCGCTTCTCGCGCAGGATCGGGAAGAGGTCATAGACCTGCTCCATCGTGTCCGAAAAATCATCGGTGCGGATGAAGGCGCCCATCTCCAGGTTCTCCTCCACCGTCATCGAGGTGAAGATGTTGCTGGTCTGCGGCACAAAGCCCATGCCCTTGACCACGCGGTCCTGCGGGGAGAGCTGGGTGATGTCCTCGCCATCGAGCCGCACGGAACCCGCGCGCACGTCGAGCATGCCGAACACCGCCTTCATCGCGGTCGACTTGCCGGCACCGTTGGGGCCGACGATCACCGCGATCTCTCCCTTGTCGACGGCGATGGTGCAGTCGTGCAGGATGTCAGGACCCTTGCCATAGCCGCCGGTCATCGCGTCGCCGATCAGGAAGGGGCCGCCGTCCACCTTGTGCGTGGGGCCGCTTTTCATGTGCGCGGGCTGCATCGTGCCGGCACCTTGCGGGTTGGTGATCGTGGCGTCCTTGTTGCCATGATCGTCCTGGTAGGGGTTGCCGCTCATGTGCCCGCCTCCAGTTTATCTTTGTTTTTCAGACCGGTTCCGAGGTAGGCTTCAATCACCTGCTCGTTTGCCTTGATCTCGTCCAGCGTGCCTTCGGCCAGCTTTTTGCCCTCGGCCATGCAGATCACCGGATCGCAGAGGCGGTCGATGAATTCCATGTCGTGCTCGATCACCACGAAGGTGTAGCCGCGTTCCTGGTTGAGGCGCTTGATGGCATCCGCGATGGTGTAGAGCAGGGTGCGGTTCACGCCGGCGCCGACCTCGTCAAGGAAGACGATCTTGGCATCCACCATCATGGTGCGGCCAAGCTCCAGGAGCTTCTTCTGCCCGCCGGAGATCTGCCCCGCCTTGAGGTCCGCGATGTGGCTGATGGTGAGAAACTCCAGCACCTCGTCGGCCTTGGCGCGCAGCGCGCGCTCCTCGTCGGCGATGCGCTTGCGGCCGAACCAGGTGTTCCACAGCGTCTCGCCCGATTGCGCGCCCGGAACCATCATCAGGTTCTCGCGGCAGGTCATCGAGGAGAACTCATGCGCGATCTGGAAGGTGCGCAAGAGACCCTTGTGGAACAGCGTGTGCGGCGGCAGGCCGGTGATGTCCTCGCCATCCATAGTGACGCGCCCGGAGGTCGGTTCCAGAACGCCTGCGATCACGTTGAAAAGTGTGGTTTTTCCGGCACCGTTTGGCCCGATCAAACCGGTTATGGAGCCCTTTGCGATTTCAAGCGAGGCGCCATCCACCGCATGGAACCCGCCGAAGTGCTTGTGCAAGTCCTCGACGACGATCATGTCATGTAATCCCCTAGCTGCTTTTTGCAGCCCCTTTAATTTGGAACAGCCCGGGCAAAACCCGGGCTGATCGCTGATAGCTGATGCGCGGTTGGATCAGCGGAACTTGACGGTCTCGTTCTTGCCGTCCTTGACCTCGATCTCGCGGTAGGAGCCAGCGCTCTCGCCCGGCTCGATCAGCTCGACGCCGGTGGCGCCCTGGTAGTCGATCTCACCGCCGTTCGCGAGGATCTCCAGTGCCTTGCCCAGCTCACCCGGGTTGATCTTCTCACCCGGCGCGTTGGCGACATCCATCACCTTGCCGGCATAGTCGGCCGGCTTCATCGAGCCCGCCGCCTGCATCGCCAGCATCAAGAGCGCCGCGGCGTCGTAGCTTTCGCCGGTGAAGGAGGTGGTGCCGTCATAGCCCGCTTCCTTGGCCATCTCGGCAAAGATCGCCGCACCTTCGCTGTCGGAGCCTGCGATCTGGCCGAAAGAGCCGTCGAGATCGGGGCCGACGTTCTTGGGCAGCGAGTCGCCGATCATGCCGTTGGGCAGGCCGAAGGTGTCGAACGCGCCGCTGTCGAGCGCCGAGCGGATGATGCCCAGTCCGCCCTGGTCCAGATAGCCCGCAACCACCAGCACGTCGCCGCCGGCCGAGGCCAGCGAGGCCACTTCGGCCGAGTAGTCGCCCTTGCCGTCTTCATGCGCGGCGACAATGGTCACTTCGCCGCCCTTGGCTTCGAACGACTTGGAGATCGAGTCCGACAGGCCCTTGCCGAAGTCGTTGTTGGTGTAAGTGATGGCGATCGACTCGACACCGCGGTCGGTGAGGATGTCGGCCATGATCTCACCTTCGCGCGCGTCCGACGGCGCGGTGCGGAAGAACAAGCCGTTGTCTTCCATCGCGCTCAGACCCGGCGAGGTGGCGGAAGGCGAAATCATCACCATGCCGTTGGCCAGGGCGACGTTCTGCAGCACCGCGCCGGTGACGCCGGAGCAGTCGCTGCCCATGATGCCGCTGACGCCTTCGGCGATCAGCTTTTCGGCATTTGCAACCGCAAGGCCATTGTCGATGCAGCCGGTGTCGGCGCGGATCGGGGTCACCGTGGCGCTGTCGAGCAGCTTGCCGGACTTGGTGACTTCCTCCATCGCCAGCTCTGCCGAGGCGGCCATGTTCGGGCTGAGCGATTCAATCGGGCCGGTGTAGCCGAGCAGCACCCCGATTTTCACTTCTTTGGCGTGGCCGCCGGCAAAAGCGGTGCCCGCGGTCAGCGCGGCAGCCGCGGTGGCCATCAGCAGTTTTTTCATCTGTAAACTCCCATTGTTGGAACACACGAAAATGTTCCCTTCGGACCCTAGGCAAGGCGGTTACAAAAGAAAAGTTCTTATTGAACCCGCCTGGATACCCCCGGATCCCCTCCTCCTTGGCCGCGCGGTTCTTGAATGTTGTGGCGCGGCTCTGGCAGGCATTTATATGGAAAACAGCATAAGGGAAAGTCTTTCATGGTACGGAAACTCCTCTTCCTGACGGTCGCCCTGCTACTGCTTCTGATGCGCCCGGCCGCGGCCGAAACCCTGCCCGGCAGCACGGGCGAGCTGCGTCTCACCCGCATGGCGGGCGGGCTGGATGTGCCCTGGGGCTTTGACTTCCTGCCCGACGGCGGCGTTCTCGTCACTGAGCGGCGCGGGCGGCTTTATTACCTCCGCAACGGGCAAAAACGCCGTGTCGAAGGCCTGCCGTCGGTGGCGGCACAAGGCCAGGGCGGTCTGCTGGACGTGATGGTGCCGCGCGACTTTGCCCGCTCGCGCGAAGTGTTCCTGACGCTCTCACGCCGCCAGGGCCACGGCGCGGGAACGGCAGTGGCGAAGGGGCGGCTTGACCGCAGCATGAGCCGGCTTCAAGACGTCAGGATCATCTTCGAGGCCGCGCCGGGCGCCCGCGGCGGGCGCCATTTCGGTTCCCGCATCACCGAGGCGCCGGACGGGCGGCTGTTTGTCTCCCTCGGCGAGCGCGGCGACCGGCCAAGCGCGCAGAACCTGCGGCTGCATCAGGGCTCCATCGTCCGGATCAACCGCGATGGGTCCATTCCTTCTGACAACCCCTTCATTGGCAAGGCAAACGCCCAGCCCGAGATCTGGTCCTACGGTCACCGCAACCCGCAAGGCATGGGGTTGGACCTTGAGGGCCGCCTCTGGGTCTCGGAACACGGCGCGCGCGGCGGCGACGAGGTGAACTTGGTCCGCAGGGGCGCCAACTACGGCTGGCCGGTGATCTCCTACGGGCGCCACTACTCCGGCGCCAAGATTGGCGAGGGCACCGCGAAACAGGGGATGCAGCAGCCGGAATGGTATTGGGACCCCTCCATCGCGCCCTCCGGGCTGATGGTCTATTCCGGCGCGCTCTGGCCCGCGTGGCGCGGCCATATCTTCGTGGGCTCGCTGAAGTTCAACTACATCTCGCGCCTGGCCGGTGCCCCGCTAAAGGAGCGCGAGCGGCTGCAAAGCCCCGAGACCGGCCGTGTTCGCGCGGTCAAGGAAGCGCCCGACGGCAGCATCTGGTTTGCCTCGGAAAGTGAAGGCGCGCTGTTCCGGATCTCGCGCTGACGCGGGGACCGGAACAACCCCGGCACTTGCAGGCGGCGCCGGCTCAGCCCTTGTGGGGTGCCGCCTTGCTGCCGCGCTCGCGGTAGGGCGTGGTGTCGTAATGCGCGCGGTAGCATTTGGAGAAATGCGACGGCGAGGCAAAACCGCAGGCGAGCGCCACGTTGATCACGCTCATGTCGGTCTGCATCAACAGGTTGCGCGCCTTCTGCAGCCGCAGCTCCATGTAATACCGCTTGGGCGAGCGGTTCAGGTAGCGGCGGAACAGCCGCTCCAGCTGGCGGGTCGACATGCCGACATCCTGGGCCAGCACCGAGGGGCTGATCGGCTCTTCAATATTGGCTTCCATCATCTGGATAACCATGGACAATTTCGGATGCCGCACACCGATGCGGGTAGGGATCGACAGGCGCTGCACGTCCTGGTCGGTGCGGATCGAGGAATAGATCAGCTGATCCGCAACCGCATTGGCCAGCTCCTCGCCATGGTCGCTGGCAATCAGCTTCAGCATCAGGTCGATGGAGGAAGTGCCGCCCGCGGTCGACAGCCGGTTGCCGTCGATCACGAAGACCGATTTGGTCAGGTTCACCTCCTCGAATTCCTCGGCGAAACTGTCGGCGTTTTCCCAATGGATGGTGGCGCGCTTGCCGTCCAGCAGCCCGGCCTTCGCGAGCGTATAGGCGGCGGTGCACAGCCCGCCCACCATCAGCCCCTTGCGGGCCTCGCGGCGCAGCCAGGCGAGAAGCTTCTTGGTGGTGGCGTCCTGCACCGCGATGCCGGAGCAGAGCATAACCACGTCGTCGCGCTGCAATTCGCTGAGGTCGCCATCCACCGAAAAAGTCGTGCCGGCCGAACAGGTTACCGTCTCGCCGCCTTCGCCGGCAAGGGTCCAGCTGTAGATATCCCGCCCAGCCATGCGGTTGGCAATGCGCAAGCACTCCACGGCAGAGGCAAAGGATAGCATCGTGAACTTGTCGAGCAGCACAAAAACGAACCGTTTTGGCTGGCAGGCGGCAGTGCTGGTGGCGGCGGGCTTGCGTTGCGTCGGCATGGCAGGCGTCCTTCAAGAAAGCAGTCTCGCCGCGGGAGTCATCCGCGGCCGTTCGGAAACCGTGCTCACAGCTTGGACGCAGGGTCAAGTAGGGCGGATTCTAAACTGGTCAGCCCGGCTGCGATTTTGTATAGAACACTCCAATTATTCCAGAAATATCCCTTAGGCGGAGACAAGGTCATGAGCGAATGGCAGAAATCGGACTGGCGCAGCAAGCCGCGGGTGCAAATGCCGGACTATACCGATGCGGCGGCGCTGCAGACGGCCGAGGCTCAGCTGTCGAAATATCCGCCGCTGGTGTTTGCCGGCGAAGCCCGCAGGCTGAAAAACCACCTCGCCGCCGCCGGGCGCGGCGAGGCGTTCCTGCTGCAAGGCGGTGACTGCGCCGAAAGCTTCGACCAGTTCAGCGCCGACGGCATTCGCGACACCTTCAAGGTGATGCTGCAGATGGCGATGGTGCTCACTTATGGCGCCAAGGTGCCGGTGGTGAAGGTGGGGCGTATGGCGGGCCAGTTCGCCAAGCCGCGCAGCGCGCCCACGGAAACCGTGGGCGGCGTCGAGCTGCCGAGCTACCGCGGTGACATCATCAACGACCTCGCCTTCACCGATGACGCGCGCCGCCCCGATCCTGCGCGGATGCTGCAGGCCTATACCCAGGCCGCGGCCACGGTGAACCTTTTGCGCGCCTTCTCCACCGGCGGCTATGCCGATGTGCATCAGGTGCATGCCTGGACCCTGGGCTTCACCGAAGGCGAGAAGGCCGAAAGCTACCGCGAGATGGCCAACCGCATCACCGACACGCTGGACTTCATGAAGGCGGCGGGCGTCAACTCCGACAACGCCCATACCCTTCAGTCGGTGGAGTTCTACACCAGCCACGAAGGCCTGCTGCTGGAATATGAAGAGGCGCTGACGCGGCTTGATTCCACCTCCGGCAAATGGCTGTCGGGTTCCGGCCACATGCTCTGGATCGGCGACCGCACCCGGCAGCCCGATGGCGCCCATGTCGAATTCTGCCGCGGGGTGCTGAACCCGATCGGCCTGAAATGCGGCCCCACCACCACTGCCGAGGACCTCAAGGTTCTGATGGCCAAGCTGAACCCCGAGAACGAGGAAGGCAAGCTGACCCTGATCGCGCGCTTCGGCGCCGGCAAGGCGGGCGAGCACCTGCCGCGGCTGGTCAAGGCGGTGAAGGAAGAAGGCGCCAAGGTCACTTGGGTCTGCGACCCGATGCACGGCAACACCATCAAGTCCTCCACCGGCTACAAGACCCGCCCCTTCGACTCGGTGCTGCGCGAGGTGCGCGACTTCTTCGCAGTGCACACTTCCGAGGGCACCACGCCCGGCGGCGTGCATTTCGAGATGACCGGCCAGGACGTGACCGAATGCACCGGCGGC
This sequence comes from Cribrihabitans pelagius, assembly GCF_048820915.1. Classification (NCBI taxonomy): domain Bacteria; kingdom Pseudomonadati; phylum Pseudomonadota; class Alphaproteobacteria; order Rhodobacterales; family Paracoccaceae; genus Cribrihabitans; species Cribrihabitans pelagius. The sequence goes on from NZ_JBMERR010000005.1 coordinate 188,908, forward strand.
GTGCGCGCGGTGACCGAAGAGGACCTCTCGGACCGCTACCACACCGCCTGCGACCCGCGCCTCAACGCCAGCCAGTCGCTGGAGCTGGCCTTCCTGGTGGCCGAGGAGCTCTCCACCCTGCGCCAGACCCAGCAGCCGCGCCAGACCGGCTGAACCGCGGCAAGGCAGCAGTTATTATTATCCGGGGCCGCAGTTCTCCATGAGGGGGCTGCGGCCTTTTTCTTTGCAATGACGTGCAGGTGAAGGCGGTGGTCAGCCTGCGGAGCGAAGGGCCGCGGCCAGCTGTCTGGCGCCCTCGACCGCGGCCTCACGGCGCAGCGGCCAGCTCTGGGTCAGCCCTTCGAGGATCAGCATCACCTCGGTCTCGCGGCCCGGTACCCCCGCGGCTGCGGCGGCCTTGGCGGCCACTTCCGCCTTGTGACGCTCCAGAAGCGCGCGCAAGTCAGCGTTTCCCGGCGCGGCGGCAACGGCGGCGTGGAACAGGCAGCCGTGCGCGGCCTCCACTGCCATCCAGTCCCCCACCCGTGCGATCAGAGCAGGCAGGGCCTCCCGCGGGTCCTGGGGCAGGCCGTCAAAGACATGCGCCAGATACCGGTGGTGGCGGTTCTCCAGCGCGGCCCGAACCATGTCCGCCCTGGAGGGGGTGTATTTGTAAAGCGTCCGCAGGCTGACCCCGGCGGCATCGCGGAGATCTTCCACGCTTGGCTCCGCAAAGCCCCGCTGCGCAAAGGCGCGTTCAAGCCCGGCGGCGATTTTCTGTCTCGTGTCACTCATGCTTGACCCTGTAGAATGATCCCTCTACCCACACAAGTAGAGGAATCATTCTACTTGGCGAAGGAGCCGATGATGACATTGCCAGAAACCATGTGCGGCGTCGTGCTTACCGGGCACGGCGGGCTCGGCAAGCTTGAGTGGCGCGAGGATCTGCCGGTGCCCGCACCTGCTGCCGGAGAGGTCCTGATCCGTGTCGGCGCCGCGGCGGTGAACAATACCGATGTGAACACGCGCACCGGCTGGTATTCCAAAAGCGTCCGCAGCGATACGGCGTCAGGCGCCACGGGGGGCTATGAGAGCGATGCCGGCGACGGCAGCTGGTCCGGCGCCGCCTTGCGGTTTCCGCTGATCCAGGGCGCCGATTGCTGCGGCGAGATCGTGGCGGCGGGCGCGGGTGTGCCGGAAAGCCGCATCGGCGAGCGGGTCCTGGTCCGGCCAATGCACCGGCCAGCGGAAGCCGCGGGGGACTATCAGCTTGCAACCTTCGGCTCCGAGCGAGACGGCGGCTTTGCCGAATACACCACCGCGCAGGCGAAGGATGCAATCGCGGTGCGCTCCAGTCTATCGGATGTGGAGCTAGCCTCTTTCCCCTGCGCCTTTTCCACTGCCGAAGGGATGATCCAGCGCAGCAATCTCGGCGCGGGCCGCGTGCTCATCACCGGCGCATCGGGCGGCGTTGGCTCCGCCGCGATCCAGCTGGCCAAGCGGCGCGGCGCCCATGTCACCGCGCTCACCTCGCTTTCCAAGACCGAGGCACTCAAGGAGCTTGGCGCCGACGAAGTGCTCGACCGCGACGGCCCGCTGCCCGGACACAGTTTCGACGTGGTGCTCGACCTCGTGGGCGGGCCGCGCTGGGAGGAGGTGATTGGCGCGCTGCGCAATGGCGGCTGCTATGTGACCTCGGGGGCCATTGCCGGGCCGATCGTCGAGCTGGACCTGCGCACACTCTACCTGCGCGACCTGTCGCTGCTTGGCAGCACGTTCCAGCCGGACAGTGTCTTCACCGATCTGGTCAGCTACATCGAAGCAGGGGAGATCCGTCCGCTCCTTGCCGGGACCTACCCGCTGAAGGATATCCGGGCCGCGCAGGAGGCGTTCCTGACAAAATCCCACGTGGGCAAGATCGGCCTGCAGGTGCGGGAGAGTTGAAGAAAACGGCGCAGCCGCTTAATACAAAAGAAAAAAGCGCCCCCGGAGTTCTGTCTCGGGGGCGCGAAGTGTCAAGAGCTATGACCTTAGCCTTGAGTTCTGAGAATATGAAAGAGCGCAGGCCGCGATCAGGTGCGGAGCCTGCTGCAGGCCGCCTTAGTCGCGGCTGACCACCAGCCGCAGATGCCCGCCGCGCTTGGCGCTGCCATCCTCGGGCTTTGCCGCGGGCGCATCCTTGCCGGGCCTCTTGCCGGTGGTGCGGTCGAGCAGGGCGCGGGCTTCTTCCAGGATGGAGCGTTCCGGCGCAAAGCGGGCTTGGGTTTCGGCAAAGCCGGGGTTCGGGCTGTTCACATCAGCCGGTGCCGCGCCTGCCTTGGACGGTGCCGCTTCAGGGCTGCCGGCACGCGGCTTGGCCTTGAACTCCGGCGCGCCCCCGGCCTTGCCGATGCTGCGCATCTCGATCGAGGAGATCGAGAACCGCTGCGAGCTGCCCGCGGTATACTCATCCGCCACCAGCACCCCCAGCGCCCGGCTGATGTCGCCAAGGTCGCTGCGCAGCGGCAGCAGCAGCATATGCGCGGGCCGCGGGGCGCTGCGGCGCGGTGTTTCGATCTGCAGCGACAGCTCCACAATGGCGGGCGTGTCGAACATGTGCTCCATCGCCGAGCTCAGCTGCTTGCGGGCGTCGGTGGTGAAGAAGGCGGTGATCGGCATGCCGCGCACCTCCATGCCGGCCAGCTCGTTCACGTTGGACCCGGCAAGACGGAAGCGCGAGATGCCCGGCGCGATGCGCTCCAGGATGAAGGTCTGGCTGAGGATGTTCTCCAGCCCGCGCGGATCGATCTGCGAGCGGGACGGCACGTCGTCACCCCGGCGCAGCGCGGTCCAGTAGGCCTCGGCCTGGCGCAGCGGCGACAATGACCCGCGATGACGAAAGCGGTCCATCGAAACAACCTTTTCTTGACCCGTGGTCTTGCCTGTAGTGGTGCGGCCGCCAAAAATCATGTCCGTTCCCTCGTCTCTTCCGGGATTTATTCGGCCTGTCAGCAGCTTGCCGCAGCTTAAGGAATAATGCCGGAATGGTTACCCTGGAGTTAATATGACACAATCTTACTAAACTTTGGACTACTTCCTTAATCAATGGTTAACGATTTGGGCAGCCGCCTCCATCCGTTTGATCTTGCGCGCTATACTTTGGAGACAGTAGATCAGGGCACACCGCCGGCAACAGAAAGCACCGCCTTATGACGATCCGCAGCATGACCGCCTTCGCCTCCGCCCAGGGCAGCGCCGGGGCACATTCCTGGAGCTGGGAGATACGCTCGGTCAACGCCAAGGGGCTGGATCTGCGCCTGCGGGTGCCGGACTGGCTGGAAGGGCTCGAAGCCCATATCCGCAGCTATCTGGGCAAGGCGCTGGCGCGGGGCAATGTCTCGCTCACGCTGCGCATCAGCCGCAGCGAGGAGGGCGCAGGCCAGGTGCAGGTGAACCGCGCCGTGCTCGACTCGGTGATGGCGGCGCTCGCCGAAGTGAAGGCGGCGGCAGACCACAATCACGCCGCGGTGCGGCCGGCCTCCGCGGCCGAAATCCTCGCCATCCGGGGTGTTGCGGAACAGGCGGCAGGCGAGGACGACCCGGCGCCGCTGGTGGCGCTTCTGAGCAAGGAATTGGAAACCCTTGTGGCGGAATTCGTGCAAATGCGTGAAGCCGAGGGCGCCGCGCTGGCCGTTCTGCTGCAGGAACGGCTCGACGGGATAGAGGCGCTGACTGCGGAGGCCGCGAGCCGCGCCGATGCCCGCAAGGACAAGGTGGCGGAGGCGCTGAAGGCAAATCTCGCCCGGGTGCTCGACAATGCCGAGGGCGCCGATCCGGCCCGTGTTGCGCAGGAACTGGCGCTGATCGCGGTGAAGGCCGATGTGAGCGAGGAACTGGACCGGCTTGGCGCCCATGTCGAAGCGGCGCGCGGGCTGCTCGCCAAGGGCGGCGCAGTGGGGCGCAAGCTGGACTTCCTGATGCAGGAATTCAACCGCGAAGCCAACACGCTCTGCTCCAAATCGCAGGACAGCCGGTTGACGGAAACGGGGCTGGAACTCAAAACCTTGATCGACCAGATGCGCGAGCAGGTGCAGAACATTGAATGAAGGAGAGAACGCCATGGCAAACCGGCGCGGACTGCTGATCATCCTGTCGTCGCCCTCCGGCGCGGGCAAGTCCACCCTGGCGCGGCGGCTGATGGCCTGGGATCCGGGGCTGAAGTTCTCGGTCTCCGCCACCACCCGCGCACCGCGCCCGGGAGAGGAACATGGGCGCGAGTATTACTTTCTGTCCGAGGACGAGTTCAAACAACAGGTCGGCAAGGGCGAAATGCTGGAGCACGCCCATGTCTTCGGCAATTTCTACGGCTCCCCCGCAGGCCCCGTGAAGGACACCATCGAGGCAGGCGAGGACGTTCTGTTCGACGTCGACTGGCAGGGCGAGATCCAGATCCGCAATTCCGACCTCGGCAAGCATGCGTTGTCGATATTCATTCTGCCGCCGTCGATCGCCGAACTGCGCCGCCGCCTTGAAACCCGCGCCCAGGACAGCGACGAGGTGATCGCCAAGCGGATGATGAAGAGCTGGGACGAAATCAGCCACTGGGGCTATTATGACTATGTTCTGGTGAATGATGATCTGGACGAGACCGAGGCCAGGCTGAAAACCATCGTCGAGGCCGAACGCATGCGCCGGATCCAGCAGCCCAAGCTGCAGGAGCATGTGCGCGCCCTGCAAACCCAGTTCGAGGAACAGTCATGACCCTTTACGCGCTAGCAGACCATCGTCCGCAGATTCACGAAGACACTTGGGTTGCCCCCGATGCCAACCTGATCGGCCAGGTGGTGCTGGAGGCGGGCGCCTCGGTCTGGTTTGGCGTCACCATCCGCGCCGACCACGAGGAAATCCGCATCTGCAAGGGCGCCAACGTGCAGGAAAACGTGGTGATGCATATCGATGCAGGCTATCCGCTCACCGTGGGCGCGGGCTGCACCATCGGTCACAAGGTGATGCTGCATGGCTGCACCATCGGCGAGAACACCCTGATCGGCATGGGCGCAACCGTGCTGAACGGTGCCAAGATCGGCAAGAACTGCCTGATCGGCGCGGGCGCCCTGATCACCGAGAACAAGGAAATCCCCGACAATTCCCTGGTGATGGGCGCGCCGGGCAAGGTGGTGCGCACGGTGGATGCCGCGCTGGAAGAGAAGCTGCGCCAAAGCGCGCTGCACTACCAGGAAAACATGCGCCGCTTCCGCAGCGAGCTGAAGCCGCTGTAAGCGCGCCACCACGCGGCGGAGAGGCCAGCGGCGGGCAGGGCACGTTTCTGTCATCCAGCGGTTGCATTACGTCTCTAACACGGGCCGGAACCGGGCAGGCGGAGGCAGGAGGCACCATGACAAGGGAGTTGATCGACGGGTTTCTGGCGGCGGTGCCGATGCCCGCGGTGATGGTCGACCAGACCGAGCGGTTCATTGCCGCCAATGCGGATGGGCTCGCACTTCTGGGCAGCAGCATTCTGGGCCGCCATTTCGCCACCATCCTGCGCCAGCCCCGCGTGTCTGCCGCGATCGAGACCTGCCTGCGCGAGCGCCAGCCGCTCACCGCGCGCCACATGGCCAGCGACGGAGCACAGGACGCCAGTTTCAATGTCACCCTGCGCTATGTGCCCGGCATCGGAGCAGTGAATGCAGGGGCTGTTCTTGCCTGTTTCGAGGATGTCTCGGAACGTGAGCAGGCGGGCCAGATGCGGCGCGACTTTGTCGCCAACGTCAGCCACGAGCTGCGTACGCCCTTGACCGCGCTGATCGGCTTCATCGAGACCCTGCGCGGGGCCGCCCGCGATGATGCGGCGGCGCGCGACCGCTTCCTTGCCATCATGGAGGGCGAGGCGAGCCGGATGAACCGGCTGGTGGGAGACCTCCTGTCGCTGAACCGGGTGGAAAGCGAGGAACGGGTGCGCCCCAAGGAACAGGTCGACCTGCGCGCGCATATCACTTCGACGCTGAAGACGTTGGGCCCGGTGGCAGAGGCCGCGGGCAGCACGTTGCATCTGGACGCGCCGGAGGCACCGGTCACGGTGACGGGCGACCCCGACCAGCTGCAGCAGGTCTTCACCAATCTGGTCGAGAACGCAATCAAATACGGCGGCGGCGGCGGGGTCCGGGTGATCCTCAGCGAGACCGCGCGCGATCCCGGCTTGCGCTGCGCTGCCGCCAGCGTGGCGGTGCAGGACGACGGGCCGGGAATCGATCCGGCGCATCTGCCGCGCCTGACCGAGCGGTTCTACCGCGCCGACAGCCACCGCTCGCGCGAGCTGGGCGGCACCGGGCTGGGGCTCGCGATTGTCAAACATATCGTCAACCGCCACCGCGGCCGCCTGCGGATGGAGAGCACGCCGGGGCAGGGCTCTGATTTCACGGTGATTTTGCCGAAGTGACACGGGCAAGCGCGGCCCGCGGCAAGATTTCGCGCTTCATCCATTGTCACAAAAACCTGCCGCCCTGCCGTCTTTGTCATGAAGCTGTTACACTGGCGTCACAAAAGCCACATGCCCGGCTTTTAGGAGAGGCGCCAAGGTTACCGGCAGGTGACCGGAAATAGAAACTCAAGGAGACTGAGATGTCCTTTGTGAAACTGACCGCATCCGCATTGGCAATTTCCGCCGTATCGGCCACCGCAGCCGCCGCCCGGGACCAGGTCCAGGTGGCCGGCTCCTCGACGGTGCTGCCTTATGCGTCGATCGTGGCAGAAGCCTTTGGCGAGAATTTCGACTTCCCGACCCCCGTTGTTGAATCGGGCGGCTCCTCGGCCGGCCTGAAGCGCTTCTGCGAGGGCGTCGGCGAGAACACCATCGACATCGCGAATGCCTCGCGCAAGATCAAGGACTCCGAGGTCGCCGCCTGCGCCGAAAACGGCGTGACCGACATCATCGAAGTGCGCGTCGGCTATGACGGCATCGTCTTTGCCTCCGACATCAACGGCGAAGCTTATGAGTTCACTCCGGCCGACTGGTTCCTGGCGCTGTCGGACAAAGTGCTGGTGGACGGCGAGCTGGCGGACAACCCGAACACCACCTGGGCCGACGTGAACCCGGAATTCGCTGAAGCCGATATCCAGGCTTTCATCCCCGGCACCAAACACGGCACCCGCGAAGTCTTCGAGGACAAGGTGATCCTGGCCGGCTGCGAGGAAACCGGCGCCTTCGAGGCCCACATGGAGGCCAACGGGGGCGACGAGAAAGCGGCCGAGAAGGCCTGTATTTCTCTGCGCACCGACGGCAAGTCGGTCGACATCGACGGCGACTACACCGAAACCCTGGCCCGCATCGAGAGCAACAAGGACGGTATCGGCGTCTTCGGCCTGGCTTTCTACGAGAACAACACCGACAAGCTTCAGGTTGCCACCATGTCCGGTGTGACCCCCTCGACCGAGAGCATCGCAACCGGCGAATACCCGGTCTCGCGGCCGCTGTTCTTCTACGTGAAGAAAGCCCACATCGGGGTGATCCCGGGCCTGAAGGAATATGCCGAATTCTTCGTCGCTGACGAGGTCGCAGGCCCCGACGGCCCGCTGGCCGAATACGGCCTGGTGGCCGATCCGGAACTGGCGGAAACCCAGGAAACCGTTGCCAATGAAACCGTTCTGGGCGGCCAGTCCTAAGCGCCCCGCGGAACACCGAACCGGACCGGGGCGGATTTTGATCCGCCCCGGTCCTGCATTTCAGCGGACCTGTTCCGCACCCAACTCTGCACCCGTCAAACGGAGCCCTTCATGCCTATACTCTGGCTTGTCATTCTCGTGCTTGCGCTCGCCGCGGCCGGCTTCATGCTGGGCCGCCGCCGGGCCCTCGCGACAGCCGGGGGCGATGCCAAAGCCCTGCATTCGCTGCCCTCCTACTACGGCTCCAACGTCGCCCTGACCGCGCTGGTGCCCGCGTTGGCGGTGCTCGCGGTCTGGCTGCTGGCGCAGCCAATCTTTGTCGAGAGCCGTGTCTCCGGCATGATCCCGCAAGAGATGATCCCGGAAAGTACCAGCCGCGGGCTGGTGATGTCCGACGTGCGCCGCCTGGCCGACGGGCTGGACGTTGCGGTGGAGCGGGGCGTGCTGACCGGCAAGGAAGCGCGGGCGCTGGACAGCTCCGATACCGACATCCGCGCCCGCCTGGGTGATGTTGGCGTCGCGCTTGGCTCCGAGGTGCGCCCCGAAGTGCTGCGCGCCGCCCAGGCCTACCGCAGCCTGACCCGGACCGGCAGACTTGCAATGTCGGTTGTGGTTGTGCTGCTGGCGCTTGGCGGATTTGCCGTGGCTTATGGCAAGACCCACAAGGACTTCCGCGCCCGCAACGTGGTGGAACGCGGCATCCTCGGCCTGCTGATCCTGGCCGCTTCGCTTGCGATCCTGACCACCGTGGGCATCGTGCTGTCGATGCTGTTCGAGACCGGCAACTTCTTCCGCCTGCATTCCTGGAGCGACTTCTTTTTAGGCGGCACCTGGGCGCCAAACTTCCGCGGCGGCAGCGAACTGTCGATCCTGCCGCTTCTCTGGGGCACGCTCTACATCTCCTTCATCGCCCTTCTGGTGGCAGTGCCTGTGGGGTTGTTTGCAGCCATCTACCTGTCGGAATACGCCTCTGGCGCGGTGCGCGCGATCGCCAAGCCGCTGCTGGAGATCCTGGCGGGCATTCCGACCATCGTCTACGGGTTGTTTGCGCTGCTGACCGTCGGGCCGGCGCTGGCCAATGTCTTTGCCAAGGGCGGTTTTCTGGGGGTCGAGTGGATGTCGGGCGCGACCTCGGTGCTGACCGCGGGGCTGGTGATGGGCATCATGCTGATCCCCTTTGTTTCCTCGCTGTCCGATGACATCATCAACGCGGTGCCGCAGGCGATGCGCGACGGCTCGCTGGGCCTTGGCGCCACCCGCTCGGAAACCGTGCGCCAGGTGGTTCTGCCGGCAGCACTTCCCGGCATCGTCGGCGCGGTGCTGCTGGCGGCCTCGCGTGCCATCGGCGAGACCATGATCGTGGTGATGGGGGCAGGGGCGATTGCCAAGTTCTCGCTCAACCCGCTGGAGTCGATGACCACGATCACCACCCGCATCGTCAGCCAGCTGACCGGCGACACCGATTTCGCCAGCCCCGAAACCCTGGTCGCCTTTGCCCTGGGCCTGACGCTCTTCGTCCTGACCCTCGGGCTCAACATCCTGGCCCTCTACATCGTGCGCAAATACCGGGAGCAGTACGAATAATGACCGACTTCAGCCAGAACAGCGGCGCGCCTGCGCCGGCAGACAACTCCCGCCACGGCGGTTCGCTGCTGGAGCCGACCGACCGCACCCGCAGGCGCAACGCCGCCGAGACCCGCTTCAAGGCCTATGGTATCGCCGCCATTGCGGTGGGGCTGCTCATGCTGGTGATCCTGGTCACCACCATCCTCGGCAAGGGGCTGGGCGCTTTTCAGCAGACCTTCGTCACGCTGGAAGTGGAGCTTCTGGAAAGCAAGCTCGACAAAAAGGGCAACCGCGATATCGAGGAGATCAAGAAGGTCACCACCTTCGGCTATGCCCCGATCATTAAGGAGGCGGTCGCCGGCAAGGTTGAGGAGCTGGGCCTGGACACCGGGCTCAAGTCCAAGGAGCTGACCGGCATCCTGTCCAAGGACGCCGCCGCGCAGCTGCGCGGCTACGTGCTCGCCAACCCCGATCAGATCGGCGAGACGGTGGAATTCCGCTTTCTCGCCTCCGGCCGGGTCGATGGCTACATGAAGGGCCGGGTCAGCCGCGACAGCATTGCCAACGACAAGAGCATTTCCGCCGCGCAGCTGGACCTCGTGGACCGGCTGGCCGAAGCGGGCGTTCTGGAAAAGACCTTCAACCCCGCGTTCATCCTTGGCGCCGACGCCTCCGATGCCCGCCCCGAAGCGGCGGGCATGGGGGTGGCGATGCTCGGTTCGCTGTTTATGATGCTGGTGGTGCTGGTACTGGCGCTGCCGATCGGGGTTGCGGCCTCGATCTATCTTGAGGAGTTCGCGCCGCGGAACTGGATCACCGACATGATCGAGGTGAACATCTCCAACCTCGCCGCGGTGCCCTCCATCGTGTTTGGTATCCTGGGCCTTGCGGTCTTCATCAACTACATGCACCTGCCGATGTCGGCGCCGCTGGTGGGCGGTCTGGTGCTCACGCTGATGACGCTGCCGACCATCATCATCTCCACCCGCGCTTCACTGAAAGCAGTGCCGCCGTCGATCCGCGACGCCGCCCTTGGCGTCGGCGCCTCCAAGATGCAGTCGGTGTTCCACCACGTGCTGCCGCTGGCCGCGCCCGGCATCCTGACCGGCACCATCATCGGCCTGGCGCAGGCCTTGGGGGAGACCGCGCCGCTCTTGTTGATCGGCATGGTCGGCTTCATCGCCTCTAACGCGCCCGAAAGCCTGTCCGAAGGCCTCTTGTCGCCAAACTCCGCGATGCCCGCGCAGATCTACGAATGGGCCAAACGCGCCGATCCGGCCTTTTACGAGCGCGCCTGGGGCGGCATCATCATCCTGCTGGTTTTCCTGGTGACGATGAACACGATCGCGGTGATCCTGCGCCGCCGCTTCGAACGCCGCTGGTAAGAGGGCATAGACATGAACGACATGACCGTGATGGGAAATTCCATGGACACCCAAGACATCAAGATCGCCGCCAAGGACGTGAACGTCTATTACGCCGACTCCCATGCCATCAAGGACGTGAGCGTGGAGATCGAGGACAAGACCGTCACCGCCTTCATCGGCCCCTCGGGCTGCGGCAAGTCCACCTTCCTGCGCTGCCTCAACCGGATGAACGACACCATCGACATCTGCCGGGTGAAGGGTGACATCCTCCTGGATGGCGAGGACATCTACGACAAGCGCGTCGACCCGGTGCAGCTGCGCGCCAAGGTTGGCATGGTGTTCCAGAAACCGAACCCGTTCCCGAAGTCGATCTATGACAACGTGGCCTATGGGCCGCGGATCCATGGCCTTGCGAAGAACAAGGCGGAACTGGATGAGATCGTTGAGAAATCCCTTCGCCGCGGCGCCATCTGGGACGAGGTGAAGGACCGTCTGGACTCGCCGGGCACCGGGCTTTCGGGCGGCCAGCAGCAGCGGCTCTGCATTGCGCGTGCCGTCGCGACCGAGCCGGAAGTGCTCCTGATGGACGAGCCGTGCTCGGCGCTGGACCCGATTGCCACCGCCCAGGTGGAGGAGCTGATCGACGAGCTGCGCAGCCGCTATTCGGTGGTGATCGTCACCCACTCGATGCAGCAGGCCGCCCGCGTCAGCCAGAAGACCGCCTTCTTCCACCTCGGCAATCTGGTGGAATTCGGCCCCACCGGGCAGATCTTCACCAACCCCGAAGATCCCCGCACCGAAAGCTATATCACCGGCCGCATCGGCTGAGGCGAAGGAAACAGACATGTCAGAACAGCATATCGCATCGGCCTTCGACCGCGACCTGGAGGCGATCCAGGCGCAGATCATGAAGATGGGCGGCATGGTCGAAGCCGCCATCAAGGACGCGGCCCAGGCGCTGGAAACCCGCGACCAGGAGCTGGCGCTGGAAGTCCGCAAAGGCGACAAGGCCATCGACGGGCTGGAGGAGCTGATCAACGAGGAAACCGCCCGCCTGATCGCGCTGCGCTCGCCCACCGCGTCCGACCTGCGGCTGGTGCTCTCGGTGATGAAGATCGCGGGCAACCTCGAACGCATCGGCGACTACGCCAAGAACATGGCCAAACGCACCGGTGTGCTGGTTCAGGGCCCCAACATCAGCGAGGGCGCCGCGGCGCTGCGCCGGATGGCGCGCGAAGTGGAGCGGATGCTGAAGGATGCGCTGGACGCCTACATTCAGCGCGATGCCGAACTGGCCCGGGACGTGATCGGCCGCGACCGCGACGTCGACCAGATGTACAACGCCCTGTTCCGCGAATTCCTCACCCACATGATGGAAGACCCGCGCAACATCTCGGCCTGCATGCACCTGCATTTCATCGCCAAGAATACGGAACGCATGGGCGACCACGTGACCTCGATTGCCGAACAGGTGGTCTACCTCGTCACCGGCGAGAAGCCGGAGGAAGACCGCAAGAAGGCCGACACCACCTCGACCACGCCGCAGGAGCTCTGAGCCATGGCCGCCGAACAGCCCAGCGTTCTGGTGGTCGAGGACGAGCTGGCGCAGCGGGAGGTGCTGGCCTACAACCTCGAAGCCGACGGCTTCCGCGTGCTGAAGGCCGCCGATGGCGAGGAAGCGCTTCTGAAGGTAGAGGAAGACCTGCCCGACATCCTCATCCTGGACTGGATGATGCCGAACCTCAGCGGGATCGAGGTCTGCCGCCGCCTGAAGGCGCGCAGCGAGACCCGCAATATCCCCGTCATCATGCTCTCCGCCCGCACCGAGGAGGTGGACAAGGTGCGCGGGCTTGAGACCGGCGCCGACGATTACGTTGTGAAACCCTATTCGGTGGCCGAGCTGATGGCGCGGGTACGCACCCAGCTGCGCCGGGTGCGGCCCTCCACCGTGGGGATGCGGCTGGAATATGAGGACATCCTGCTCGATTCCGAGACCCACAAGGTGAGCCGCGCCGATCAGCCGCTGAAGCTCGGGCCGACCGAGTTCCGCCTGCTCTCCACCTTCATGGAGAAGCCGGGCCGGGTGTGGAGCCGCGAGCAGCTCCTGGACCGGGTCTGGGGGCGCGACATCTATGTCGATACCCGCACCGTCGATGTGCATATCGGCCGGCTGCGCAAGGCGCTGACCCAGCACGGCGGCTCCGACCCAGTGCGCACCGTACGCGGCGCGGGCTACGCCCTGGGCTGAGTACAGCCGGGCCGGGGCGCCAGCCTGCCGTGACCAAAGCACCTCCCGAACCGGGCGGTGCACAGGGGGTGTACAGGCAGTGCACACGTGGCACCCCCAAATTTTCCACGCCGCTCAACGCGGCAGAGGGTCCTCGGGCTGCGCCTTGCCGGCCAGCCATTCCCGGAACTTGACGAGGGCAGGGGCCTTGGCCTTCGCTTCCGGCCAGACCAGGTAATAGGCGCCCGCGCTCTCCACCGGCTCCGGGTACAGCGCCACCAGCCGCCCGGTCGCCAGGTCCTGCTCCACCAGGTAATCCGGCATCAAGGCAACGCCCAAACCATGCAGCGCGGCCTGGGTGATGGTTGCGAATTGATCATAGAAAGTCCCGCCAGGATCGGAAGCCAGCCCCACGCCCTGGCCCTCGAACCATTCCCGCCAGGCCCTGGGCCGGGTCTGGATGTGCAGCAGCGGCAGCTTGAGCAGGCTTGCGGCCGCACCCAATACATGCCCCTCCAGCAAGGCAGGCGCGCAGACCGGCAAAAGCTGCTCATGCTTCAGCAGCAGCGCTTCGGTGCCCGGCCACTGCGCATTCCCGTAATGTATTGCTGCATCAAATGGTTCCACAGCGAAGTTGAATGGCTCCAGCCGGGTCGTCATGTTGATGGTCACGTCCGGATGCAGCCGCGCAAACTCCGGCAGACGCGGCATCAGCCAGCGCATCCCGAAGGCCGGCAGGATAGCGAGGTTCAGTGTCCCGGCCAGCGGTTCCGCCTGCAAACGCAGAGTGGATTGCACGATCTGATGCAGCGCCTGCCGGATTTCAGCGGCATACTCCCGGGCCGCCGGGCTCAAACCCAGCCGCTTGCCGTCCCGCTGCACCAGATCCTGGCCCAACTGCCGCTCAAGCGTTTGAATCTGGCGGCTGACTGCTCCTTGAGTCAGCGACAGCTCCGCCGCCGCGGCCGACGCGCTGCCGAGCCGGTCCAGTGCTTCCAGCGCCCGAAGGGAGGAGATCGAGGGGAGAAATCTGCGCGGCGCCACCATGTATGAGCTTATGTCATAGGTGCTTGCAAAAGTCTCGCTGTTTTTTGCGTTTACCCGCGGCTAGGGTCTGGCCCAAGAAACCCTGGAGGACAACACGATGAGCGACAAACCTGCACTGCGCGCCAAGGACGCGCCCGACCTGGGCCGATTTACCTGGGACGACCCGCTGCGGCTGGATGATCAGCTGAGCGAAGATGAGCGCATGATCGCCGCCTCGGCCCGCGCCTACGCACAGGAAAAACTGCAGCCGCGCGTGCTAAGTGCTTATGAAAACGAAGAAACAGACCCGGAGATCTTCCGCGAAATGGGCGAGATGGGCCTTCTGGGCACCACTATCCCCGAGCAATACGGCGGTCTGGGCGGCGGCTACGTGTCTTACGGCCTCGTCGCCCGCGAGGTGGAGCGTGTCGACAGCGGCTACCGCTCGATGATGTCGGTGCAAAGCTCGCTGGTGATGTATCCGATCTACGCCTATGGCAGCGAAGAGCAGCGCATGAAATACCTGCCGAAGCTGGCCTCGGGCGAGTGGATCGGCTGCTTCGGCCTGACCGAGCCGGACGCCGGCTCCGACCCCGCGGGCATGAAGACGCGCGCGGAAAAAACCGAGGGCGGCTATAAGCTTACCGGCTCCAAGATGTGGATCTCCAACGCCCCGATCGCGGATGTCTTCGTGGTCTGGGCGAAGTCCGAAGCCCATGGCGGAAAGATCCGCGGCTTTGTTCTCGACAAAGGGCTGAAGGGACTTAGCGCGCCGAAGATCCAGAACAAGGCTTCCCTGCGCGCCTCAATCACCGGCGAAATCGTGATGGATGGCGTCGAAGTTGGCGAAGACGCGCTGCTGCCGCATGTGGAAGGCCTGAAAGGCCCGTTTGGCTGTCTGAACCGCGCCCGCTACGGCATCAGCTGGGGCGCAATGGGCGCCGCGGAGGCCTGCTGGCACGCCGCACGCCAATACGGCCTGGACCGCAGCCAGTTCGGCCGCCCGCTGGCAAACACCCAGCTTTTCCAGCTTAAATTGGCCAATATGCAGACCGAAATCACCCTGGGCCTGCAGGCGTCGCTGCGCGTCGGCCGGCTGATGGACGAGGCCAACGCCGCGCCCGAAATGATCTCCATCGTCAAGCGCAACAACTGCGGCAAGGCGCTGGAAATCGCCCGCATGGCCCGCGACATGCACGGCGGAAACGGCATCAGCCTGGAGTTTAACGTGATCCGCCACATGGTGAACCTAGAAACGGTGAACACCTACGAAGGCACCCACGATGTGCACGCGCTGATCCTGGGCCGGGCCCAGACCGGGCTGCAGGCCTTCTTCTGATGCGAGGCTATTGCGGCGCGGGCTTCGGCGCGCGCCGCAAATTTGCAAGACGGTCCCAAGGTTCCGCTTAGGCGCGTTGTGCAGCCAAATATGCAAGCCCGGAGTAATCGCAGCTCGGCCAGGCGTCTCAAAGTGTGGTAAACGCCGGCGCGCGATCGCCATTTTTTCTGAAACATTATCAGGGGCTTACGTCTCGCATGGTTAATGAAAAGGCGCCGTCTTGCGCAGAAATAGGTGCGCGCCGGGAATAGCGATCCCTGACCTGAAGCTTCTGCAAAGGCCGCCAAGACGTTGGTTCAAGGTCGCACGCAGGGAATTGCGCAAAACGCTTGCATAAAAGCCAACTGAATGCGCTTCGAGTCTGCGATCCTGCAAAGCCAGCCCTGCAAGAGTGCCCGTGAAAAAATGCAAAGCTGGTGACGCCGATTGGGCGCGCATACTGCGGATAAACCCCGTTTAACAATACGTTACCGCAGGTTCCGGATCGGGTGCAAGCAAGAACCAGTGACCCGGCGAAGTGTCCCGCTGCAGGCTTCGCAGGGCGCATTTCCGCAAATGCGGGCCTGCTGCAACAAGCAGGAATGTCACCGGTGGCGCCGGCATGAGCGCAGTCTGACAGGGCGCAGACCTCAAAACCGGAGCCCCGGCCGGGCACTCGGAACACGGTGTGCCTTTCCGAATTGAAGGCCACCGGGCGGCCGTGTCTGAGCAGAGAGCTTCAATGCCTCAAAGCAGCTGAACGTGCTTTTTCTCATTGCAGGCAAGCGTGACATTCCTGAACAGCACTCAGTCCTGTAATCCGTATTATGTAAAATCTATCGGGGTCAGAGAGCTGCCGTGCACCTGGAAGGCGCTTGAAAGCCCTGTTTTCAGCCGGTTCACCGCTTCAACGGCCGCATCAGGCCTTCTTGAGCGACGCTGGCGGCCAGACGGCCGTCCTCGGTATAGATGGCACCCCGGTTGAAACCGCGGCCGCCTCCGGCAAAGGGCGAGTCCATGGTGTAGAGATGCCAGTTTTCGAACTGCACCGGCGCGTGGAACCAGATCGCGTGATCCAGGCTCGCCGTCATCTGGCGCGGATTGTGGAACGTCAGCCCATGCGGCCGCAGCGCCGAGCCAAGGAGACCGAAGTCGGACGCATAGGCCATCAGCACATGCTGCAGCTTGGGATCCGCGCCCTTCGCGGCCTCCATCCGGATCCACATGTGATTGACATCGCTGGCAGCGTCCGGCTCCAGCGGATCGCGCGGCGCCACTTCGCGGATCTCGAAAGGCCGCGGCCGGGTGAATTCCGCCCGTCTCCCGCCGTCCACCCGGTGCGCGCTTTCCTGCAGCAGCTGGTGGCGAGATACCAGGCTTTCCGGCGGCGGCACGTCGGGCATGTCGTGCTGATGGTCCCAGCCGTATTCTGCCGTATGGAATGATGCCGCAAGGTTTAGGATCTGCTTGCCGTTCTGCATCGCCACGACGCGCCGCGTGGTGAAGCTGCCACCGTCGCGCGCCGGATCGACTTCATAGATCACCGGCCGCGACGGATCGCCGGGACGGATAAAATAGGCATGCAGCGAGTGGCACGGCCGGTCCGGCACCGTCGAATAGGCTGCGGTCAGCGCCTGCGCGATGACTTGGCCGCCGTAAATGCGGGTTGGGGTTTCACCGCCTGCGCCCTGGCCGCGGTAGAGGTTGGTGTCGAGCTCCTCGAGGTCGAGCAGATCAAGGAGGTTCTTCGCTGTATCAACCATTTACCGGCCTTTCAGGATATGATCCGCAGCCAAGACGTTACTCTGTGAGAGCGCCGTGCACCAGCGCCTTCAACTCCGGCCGTGCGGGATAGCTGCTGGAGGGCGATAACTGGGTCAGGAAAACCACCGATAGATCCAGGGCACGGTCGACCCAGAAGAAAGTCGACGCCATGCCGCCCCAGCTGAAATCGCCAACCGAGCCCGGACAGCGCGCCCGCGCCGGATCCAGCACCACGGCGCCGCCGAGGCCAAAGCCCATGCCCTCCATTGGCTGTTCCGCAAAGCTCTGCGGGCCCATCGCGGCGATCTCGCCGGGCAAGTGATTTTGCATCATGAAATCAACGGTCCGCGGACTGAGGAGAAAGCCGCCCTCACGCGCGCCGCGGCAGCGCAGCATTTCGGCGAAACGCATGTAGTCGTCTATAGTGCCAACCAGCCCGCCGCCGCCCGAGTGCATGGTTGCGTATTCAAACGGCGACCCGCCGGGCGCATCTGCCAGCCGCAGCCGGGCGTCGCCGAGCTCGGCGGTGTTCAGCGCCATCGCATCCCCAGCAAGCGGCGTGTAAAGGGACGCGAATCTGTCGCCAATCCCTGGCGGCACGCGGAAAGCGGTGTCCTGCATGCCAAGGGGCTCCAGGATTTCGGCCCGGATGAACTCGGCGAGCGGCTGGCCCGAGACCACCTCGATCACCCGGCCGACCACGTCAATCGAGACGGAGTACTCCCAGCGGCTGCCGGGCTGAAACGCCAGCGGCAGCCTGGCAAGCTGCCGGGTCATGTCTGCTAGCGCGCCCTGGTCCGGCTTGAACAGCAGGTCCTGCTTCGCCATCGCCTCCGGCAGGACGCCGGGGTTGAACGGGTAGCTCAGGCCGCTGGTGTGGGTCAGCAGCTGGTGCAGCGTCGGGCTTCGGCTGGGTTCGGTCTGATCAATACGGGTGGCGCCGGGGACCAGCGCCTGCATGCCGGCGAACTCTGGCAGGAAGGCGCTGAGCGGCGCGTCGAGGTGCAACAGCCCGCGTTCCAGGAGCATCATCAGCGCCACGGACGTCACCGGCTTGGTCATCGAGTAGAGCCGCACGACGGTATCGCGGGTGAACGGCAAGCCGCGCTCGATGTTGCGCAGGCCAGCGGCGTGGAAATAGCACTCCGCGCCGCGGCGGAGGATCAGCAGCGCGCTGCCCGCAAATTTCTCTTCATCCACATAGCTTTGCTGCCATGCCTTGATGTATTGCATCCGGGACTTGTCCATTTGCCGCTGCTCCCTAGGCTCAGTGCTGCCATCATGCGCCGGGCCCAGCCGCGGGTCGAGCACAATGCGCTGCGTGCAAATACGCAGAGATTGACATGGTGTGTTTGCGGCGGCCGCTCTCCCAGGGCGAACGAGGTCCGATAAGATCGGCCTCAGCAAAACCAGCCGTGAAGGAGAACGACCATGTTGCATTATGTTGGTCTGGACGTGTCCGTCAAATCCGTGTCGATCTGTGTTGTCGATGAAGGTGGCGAGGTGCTGGCGCGCGGCGAAACCAGTTCGGATCCGGACGAGATTGCATCGTTTATTTCCGAACATTCCGCCAAGCCCGAGCGGATCGT
>NZ_JBMERR010000006.1:0-207110 GCF_048820915.1 Cribrihabitans pelagius
ACCGCTTCCGCAGCCGGAACACCTGGCGGCGCGTCAGCCCCAGCAGGTTCGCGCCATGCGCACCCGTCAGCCGGCCGTCATCGACCTGTGCCAGCACTTCCACGCGGCACAGTTCGCGCTCGCTCATCGTTACTCGTCCCATGCCTGCTTCCGCAGCCTGTTCTCATTGCAGGCGAGTGTGCATTACAGCTTTGCGGGTACAGGGCCAGGAAGTCATAATGGGAGTTATGTTAAGACATCGGAGTGCGTGAACCCCGGGCGCGCTTGCGGCCCCGCCGCCGCTTCACCGCAAGGCCTTCTTTCCGATAGAGGCGGTAGAATGCCCCGCCCTGCAAAAGGTCTCCCGGACCTTTTGCTAAACGGGCTCCGACGTGGTGCATGATCATGCCTTTGCGCTCAATCAGCACCCCGATCCGCCCCTCTCGGCGTCGCTTGCGTCGCCTGCCGGGCAACGGGATCGTCGAACCGGCGGCGTTTGCCAGCGATCTCCGGCATCTCCTTGCGATCCCGGGATGGTCAGGCGGGCCTTCGCGCCGGACCGTCTTGGGGGCGGCACCGGCAAGCCGGCAGGCCCGGCGCGGCGGGATGCCGTGATTCTGCATCGCCCTGAGCGCTGCCTCCCGCCGCTTGGTCAGCGTCGTCAGTTCTTTCCCGGAAGATCCTTCAGAGCCACCCTCGCCATTGTCACTCGGACCAATGGCGTTCCAATGGCTCGATCCAGCACCGTATCCGGCAACAGCCGCTCCAGCTTGGCGTTCTCGTCCTCCAGGGCCTTCAGCCGCGCGGCCTCCGACACCTCCATGCCGCCATACTTGGATTTCAGCTTGTAAAAGGTTGCCGGGCTCAGGCCGTGCCGGCGGCACACCTCCGCTGTCGGCATCCCGGCCTCCTGTTCTTTGATCATCCCCCCTCTCGGCAGATTGCTTCGCAATCGCCTGCCGGGCAGCGGATGATTTGCGCCTCGGTGAAACGGCTCTTACGCCTTCGTCTGCTCCGGCATTAGCAGGGCAGACTCTACTTCATGGTGAGGGATTTTGCGGGGGGGGCAGATCACAGGCAACCTACTGTTTGCTCATTGAAAGCGCACGTCTGAACAAGGTCAACCGGCGCAGCTGCCTGAATTGGGTGGTGCAGGAAACCGAGCACATTCGCGGCGAGGTCGACTACGGTCAGCTGATGCCCTGGTACTGCCCGGTCGACCGGGTCGACGACTGAGGGGCAACTGCCGCCCCCGTTAACGGGGCGGTGACGCATCTCACACAGCTGGAATCCATTGCGGGGTTCCGGCCCAATGCCGTGTCCGGACAGTCTCCCGGTGAAACTTGCCAGTCTTCATAGCCTTAATCCGTGTTGCCCCGCGCCCGTCTGTTCGGGCTTAGGCAGAAACTGGAACGAGTTCAGCCGCAAGCTCCAGCACAAACCCGCTGACCGCCTCCCGGGCTTGATCCTGCGATTTCTTCCCCCGCAGCTTGCGGGCAAGCGCGGACCCGCGGGCGGAGGCTGCCTGCGCCAGCAGCAGAAAAGCAATTTCCCGCAGTTGATGCATGGCCAGATCGGCCTCGTCCTGCCCCAGCAGCCCTTCAAGCTCAGCCGGTGCCGCGCCTTCGGCCAGCAGGCGCTTCAGGGCGGGCCCGTATTTTGACGCCTCGGCCCGGGCAATGCAAATGTCGGTCATGCCTGCCATTTCGGAGCAAAAATCCGCCACCGGCAAACAGGCTGTCTGCCTGGAGTAGCCGGCCTGCCGCGCGACATGGAGGTCCCGCCGCGCCGGGTTATAGGACATCTCAAGCCCATGAATTGACACCTCCGACGCAACAGGGTGCCCGAAGCGCTTGCGCAGGCTGAGCGCTTCCGCGAAGAGCACCAGCTGCAGAAGGCCGGCCTTCGGCAGATCGCAGGAAATACGCTGGATGCCGCTGCGGCCGGCGTGCTTATAGTTGAGCGCGAGCCGGGCACCGCCGTCCTCCCGCGCCTCCATCGAAAATATCTTTGCAGGCATGGCGGGGGTTATATGGAAGGCTGGCGGACCTTCAAGCTGCGTCCGGCAAGTCCGGCGATGCTAGGCGGCTATGCGCAAAAGGTAAGGCGCGAATGGAGGGGACGCATCTGCAAAGGGAGTAACTTTGGCCATTCCGGAACTATTCAAGCCGCCCAGAATTACGAATGCGGCAAGGGGATTCGCCCAGGCCGTCATTGATGGAAAGGATGGTCTATTGCAGGCCTGCCAGCAAAAAATTCAGCGGACCAGTCTATTTCCGGGGTCGATACTCCGCTTGCGAACAGCTTATTTGTCACTGCCGGTCAGGTCAGCGATTATTTCGGCGCACGTGCATTGGTGAACAGCCTGCCAGGTGCCGATTGGCTGCTGGAAGATCGCGGCTGCGGCGCTGATTGGTACAGAGAAGCGCTGAGAGACAAAAGCATACGTGCCCGAATACCTGGCCGGAAACAACGAAAGACATTTACCAGATACGGCAAGCGCCGATACAAACGGCGCAACCGGATCGAAAACATGTCCGGCAGGCTCAAGGATTGGCGCCGGGCCGCAACCCGTACGACAGGTGTCCAAAGGTGTTCTTGTCTTCCATCGCTCCCGCCGCAACCGTCATGTTCTGGCTATGAAACAAGAACGAGGCCTGACCTTAGGTCAGGGGACAAGACGTTTGAAATTGCTGCAAGCGCACGGTTTACTCTGCGTTCCTGAAAAGCCGCCCTTTAATGAAATACAATTGCCGCTGTGCCTTCGGCCGGCATGGGTGCAAGAAGTCTCAGTCAGCTCTCCCGGGCCAGCGCCGCCTTCAGGCAGTGGCAAGAGGGATACTGGTTAAACTTTTCGTTTCAGCTAATTAATTGATTTTCAATGCGTGCTGTTCAGGATGGGAATTCAGTTCTAGTCTGCCGGAACTTGCCGCAAGGACATGACGCAACAACAAAACTCCGGACGCCACATGACCACGCAGCGTGTCACTCGAAGTTATCTCCGGCTGCGCAGCGGCATCGCGCTGGCAATCCTGCTGGCTGCCGCTGTGGCCGCTTTCTGTGTCACATTATACGGGCAGAGGAGCGTGGCCCAGCGGGCAGAAAACACCAGAGTGCTTGACCAGCTTCTGGTCTCCCTTGCCGAGCTGTCGCTGGCGTTCGATGAGTTGAAGGACGATCCGGGCAGCCAGAAGGCGTTGATTGCGCGCGGGCGTATCCGGCGCAGCGCAAGACCCGCCGCAGACTCGCTGGCAGAACTCACCGGCGCCGGCGCGCTTGCGGCATTTTCTCAGCCAGCGCAGCAGATCCTGTCCCAGCCAACGCTGAACCCAGTATCCGAACTCGAAGACATCATGTTTCTGACGAAGGTTCTGACAGACCCCGCTGGAAACCGTAAGGCCGCCGATTCAAAGGCGGCGGCGCTGGCGTCGAACCTGTCCAGGCGGCTGCTGCCGGTATTCATGAAGGCAAAGGAGGCCGAGGCCCGGACCGGCCGGAATGCTGCGGAAACGCAGCTGATTTATGCGCTGGTGGCTGTCGCCATCGGCGCGGTTGGCGTATATGTCGCCGCCCGGTTCGTGCATGTGCCAATGGAACGCTTTATCATCTCCGCGCAGTCTGAGATCGAGGCAAGCCGGCGCAAGGCGGAAGCCGCATCAGAGGCGAAATCGGTGTTTCTGGCGACAATGAGCCACGAAATCCGGACACCGCTGAACGGTGTGCTGGGCCTGGCGGAGCTGCTGAGCGATACCGAGCTTGATGACAAGCAGCGGCACATGATCCGCATGATGATCATCAGCGGCAAGTCACTGCTGAGCATCATCAACGACGTCCTGGACCTGTCCAAGGCCGAGGCCGGCAAGTTGGAAATGGAGGCAGAGGCGTTTAATGTCCGCGCGCTTTGCCTGGAGGTCATAGACCTGTTCTCCGCTCGAGCCCAGAATGCGGATATCGAGCTGAAGTTGCATGAAAGCACCGCGGTGAGCAACTGGCACGTTCTGGGATACAGCACGGCGATCCGGCAGATTGTCGCTAACCTCATCAGCAATGCGCTGAAGTTCACCGAAAACGGCTCGGTCGAAGTCAAGCTGCAGGAACTACAGTCAGCCCAGCACGGCACCCGGGTGATCCGGATTGCCGTCCAGGACACCGGAATCGGGATCCCGCCGGAAGCGCAGGAACGGATCTTTGAACAATTCGCGCAGGCCGACGCGACCACGACCACTCGGTTCGGCGGAACGGGGCTGGGCCTTGCCATCGCAAAAAACCTCGCCGGGGCGATCGGCGGCAGGATTTCTCTGCAAAGCGCGGAGGGCGAAGGTTCCGAATTCACCGTGGAGTTCCCGGTCGAAAAGGTTCCGCCCCCCGCCGAAGTTTCCGAGCCCGAACCGGCCGGCGCCTCGTTCTGCAAGAAGGTGCTTGTCGCTGATGACAATCGGGTAAACCAAATGGTAGCGGGCAAGATGCTGGAGCGTTTGGGGTGCACTGTGATGACCGCAGGAAACGGCGTTGAAGCGGTTAAGCTGGCCCGCAGCTGGGCGCCTGATCTGGTGCTTATGGATGTCCGGATGCCGGAAATGGACGGGCTCGACGCCACCCGGGCGATCCGGGCGCAGGAGCAGGACCTGGACCTGGCGCCGGTGCCGGTCATCGGCCTGTCCGCCAACGCAATGAGTGAACAGTGTTCCGAAGGCCTGTCTGCGGGCATGAACGACTACCTTTCGAAGCCCGTCAGCAAAGCGGCGCTCGCTGCCGCCTTGACCCGTCTCTGGCCGGCGGAAGCCGGCACCACCGCCGATGGGAGCACAAAATGCGCCTGACAACGAAGATTGCCGCAGCCCTGGCGGCCCTGGCGGCCCCGGCCGCAGCGGACCCCGGCCGGGTGTGGCTGTACAACTGGAGCGGCTATTTCGATCCGGGAACCGCCGAGAGTTTCCAGCAGGCCACGGGCACCGAGCTCGTCCTGGAAACCTATGGCGAAGCCGATGAGGCCGAAGCGCGGCTGGTTGCCCGCGGCACCGGTTACGACTTGGCGGTGGTGTCCTCGGAAACCGTGGGCCGTCTGGCGGCGGCCGGGGCGATCCGGCAATTCGGCTTGGCCGAAATTCCGAACGCGGCTGGCCTCGACCAGCGGCTGATGCAGCTGTACCTGGAAACCATGCCGCAGGCGGAGGGCTACGCGGTGCCGTATCTCTGGGGCACGACCGGCATCGCCTATGACCGCAGCGCGGTGCTGGAGCGCTTGCCGGATGCGCCGCTCGACAGCTGGGCGCTGGTGTTCGACCCCGACAATGCCAGCAGGCTCGCGGACTGCGGCATTACGATTGTTGACTCTGTTGAGGAGGTTGTTGCCGCCGCACTCGCGTATCTAGGCCTGGATCCGCAGTCGGAAGCGGAGCAGGATCTCGACGCTGCATTTGGCGTGCTGTCGGCGATTGCGCCTTATGTCCGCTCGTTTGATGCAGACCAGTACGATGCCCTGCTGGGCGGCGAAGTCTGCCTGGCCGTTGCTTGGAGCACGGACGGGCTGGCGCCGCTGCTGGAACAGGAAAGTGACAGGTATCACTACGTGGTGCCAAGGGAAGGCACCAATTTGTGGGCGGACCTGTTTGTTATACCGAGTGATGCCAGCAATTTTGAGGTGTCACACCAGCTGGTGAACCACGTGCTCCAGCCTGAGGAGATGGCTCGGGCAACGCTTTTCACCAATGCCACCAGTGGCGTGCCGGCCTCCCGTGCAAAAATCGGCGATCCCAGTTACGATATTCCTGCGCTGAATTTGCCGCAAGAGACCCGGGACAGGCTATACTTCGTTAAACCCCGCAGCGGTGAGGAAAAACGGGAACTCGATCGCCGCTGGAGGCTGCTTCAGATCGGGCTGTAGTGGCATCGGGCGCAGCATGGTTCGCTGGCAGCCTTTACCAAAACGAACATGGCCACGGCGGGGCTGCCCCGCCTTGATGCCGTTGACATCTAGGAGATGCCGTAACAGGGCCTGCGTCACTCACTGCCCGTTCCTGCTTGCCAGATCAGGGCAAAGCGGCTGCCGTTTCCGTATTCTTTCAATTTTGAGGACGGCGGGATAAGAGTAACCGCTGTCCGGGCCTCTCGTTTTGGGAGGGGCGAGTTCCTGGGTGGTGATACCCGTCACGTGATGGGGAGCGGTTTTCGCAATCTGGGCGGCAAACTCGGTTCTCAGATCGCTGGGGGCGAGATCTACGCGCCGGGGCGCCGGCGGTGCGGCCGAGTACGCCCTGCAGCTTGCCGGGCTGACGAACCAGCACCGTTCCTGTTTGCCGATATCGGCAAACAGGAAATGGCCGGAACCAAGATCTTCCGCATGAACGATCTCGCCCTGCCAGGTGTCCTCCGCCCCGGGCACGATCTCCATGCGCCTGCCTGTTCCACCGCGCCGTCGCGCAACACGAAGATCCGGTCGGCAAGCGTCATCGCCTTGACCCGATCATGGGTGACATAATTCATCGGCACCTCCCGCATGTCGTGGTGCAGCTGGGCGATCAGGAGGCACGGCATAATCCGCCAAGTGACCCGCCGGCAGGATCGCGGCGCGGATCAGGACGCGCTGGCCAAACTGTCTGCCGTCATGCTGCTGCCTTTCAGAGGTTCCAATTTCCTTTACCAGGGCGAGGAGCCGGGCCAGACAGGACCCGGGCTGGACTGCAGCGAGGTGACCGATCCCCAGGGGCTGCAGTTCTGGCGGCAGGACAAGGGACGCAACGGCGGACCCCGCCGACGGCTTGGGATCCAGAGGCGCCCAATGGCGGCTTTTCCACCGCCAGCCGCACCTGGCTGCGGATCAAGGATCCGCAACCTTCCCGCGCCGCCAGGGGACGGGACGGCCGCGGGCGTTCTGCAGGATAGTGCTCGCTTTGCGCCGCAACGAACGCGCTCTGAGCGAGGGGTAGACAGAGTTCCACGACACACCGGAGCACGATGTGCCGCTGTGAATGGCACCCGCTTGCATCTGCAGGGCAACCGGGTCCTGATCGGGGAACTGGCCGCCCGGTGTCCCGACCTGCCGTGCGACGCGAGGAACCAGTGCGCATGCCCGGCGTGCAGCCAGAACGGGGACGCCGCTTGATTTCCTGACCGGGGCAGCAGGTGAGACGCTTGCCGCGCCGTCCTTGCGTGCCGGACCGGGTCCGGGGGTGCCTTCAATCCTTCTGCCGCAGACGCGCTGCCATCCCGGAAAATCCGCGCCGTTCGGCGTGCTCGAGCGGAGCGAGGCCATTGGGGCCGGGCAGCGTCCGGTCCGCGCCGGCCGACAGCAGCGCGTCGAGCACGGCCTGGTGATCGGCGCCGCCGTCGCCCAGCACCACCGCTTCCATCACGGCCGTCCAGTGCAGGCTGTTGACGTGATCCAGCGGCGCGCCAGCCGCAATCAGGCGGCGCACCACCTCCACGTGCCCCAGATGCGCCGCGGCGATGAGCGCCGTCCCTTCGTAGGGACTGGTCACCAAACCTGGATCGTTGCCAAGCGTGATCGCGAGCGACATCAGCTCGGGGTCGTCCGCCACGGCGGCGATCGTCACCATGTCGTAAGCCTCGCCTTCAAGCGCGTTCATATCCGCGCCGGCCTCGGCCAAGGCGGCCAGCGCCGCGTCCTTCGAGGCGAAAGCCGCGGCATGGGCCGGGGTGCGCCCTTTCGGATCACGGGCATCGACATCGGCGCCCGCCGCGATTAGCCGCTTAATCTCCGCCACATTTCCCTCATGCGCTGCGCGGAACAGCGGGCCGGAGGCGGCGATCTCGCCGCTGGTGGGCGCGGTCTGGGAGGCGGCGGCCGTCGCGAGGCCGAGAAACAAGGCAAGCAGGGAAAAGCGAAGCATGGGAGGCCCCCGGGCAAAAACCTGAGAAAGGCGGGGGCCACGCGGCATCGCGCGGCCCCGCGAAGATCATTCGGCGCCGATGGCGTCGAGGCCACTTCGGGCGCACTCCGCGTCGGTCGCGCCGGAGGGCGCACCGCCGACGCCGATCCCGCCGACGAGCGCACCGCCGATCCGGATCGGCAGGCCGCCGGCCTGAACGACCAGACGCGGGTCCATGTCCCGGAGCCCGTTGTTCTGGGGATTGCCGGCGATGAACTCCGCGAGACCGGCGGTGTCGCGACCGAGGCTGGCGGCGGTGAAGGCCTTGCCGGTTGCACTCGGCCCGGTGTGTGGGCCCGACATGTCGGCCTTCAGGAGGACCTTGGTGGCGCCGTCCCGGGCGACGATCGCCACGCTGGCATTGTGGCCTTCGTCCGCACAGGCGGCGCGGGCGGCCTCCGCGGCCTCGACCGCGGCCGCGAGCGGCAGGTAGGGGCTGGTGGGAAGGTCCTGGGCCGCCGCGGCCAGGGGCGCGGCGAGGGTGGCGGCGATTGCAGTTGACCGGAACATCTCGGCTCTCCTCTGAGATTGACTGCAGGCAAGATAGATGCCGCGCCGCGCCGCCGCTATTCGTAGGGCCGCCGCGGCCCTGCGTAGTTCTACGGAGAGCCCTGCGCCTCGAGCCAGAGGCGGGTCATTTCCACCGGCGACGTGGTGCCGAGCTTGGCGCCGATCGCGGCCCTGTGGCTCTCCACGGTGCGGGGAGACAGGTCCAGGGCCGCGGCGATTTCCCGGGTGGTGAACCCGTGCGCGACCAGCGCGAGCACTTCGTTCTCCCGCTTGGTCAGGGCCGCAAGCAGCGCCAGAGTTTCCTGCCGCTCCGCCGCGGCCGCCGCGGATGACGCGAGCGCCGCCTGGCCCTTCTGGATCGCATCGATCAGATCCTGTTCGTCGACAGGCTTCGACAGAAAATCGACGGCGCCATTGCGGAATGCCCTGCGGCAGGCCTCGATATCGCCATGTCCTGAAATCACGACCGTCGGCCAGTCGATTCCGGCTTCGGCCAATTTCTCTTGCAGTTTCAGGCCCGAGATTTCCGGCATCCGGATATCGAGGATGAGACAGGCCGGCGGCAGTTTCGGAAGATCCTTCAGGAAGGCTTCCGGCCCGGAATAGGGCGTGGCCTCGATACCGACGGTCGAAAGCAGCAGGCACAGCGCCTCCCGCACGGCCGCATCGTCGTCCACCAGGTAGACACGCGCTGTCATTCCGCGGCCTCCGGCACGGCGTCCGCCAGCGGCAGGCTCAGGCGGAACCTGGCGCCTCCCGGCCCTTCGGCCAGCACCAGATCGCCGCCGGCACGTTCGGCGAGCCTGTGGCTCAGCGCGAGGCCAAGACCGGTGCCCCCGTCCCGCGTGGTGACGAAGGGCGTGAAAAGCCGCTGCCGCACATCGGGCCGGATGCCGGGGCCGGTATCGTTGACTTCGAGCCGCGCTGTGGCTTGATCCGCCGAGAGCGTGACCGTGACCGCTCGATCGCCCGCCGTGCCCGCCACCGCGTCCAGGGCGTTCCTTACCAGGTTGAAGATCACCTGTTCGAGTTCGACCTGATCGGCCAGAACCTGTACCGCCGCTTTCGGAACCTGAATGCAGAGGGCGGCGCCGGCCTCATCCGCGGATCGCTCCAACAGGCTCTGCGCCGTTCGGACACAGTCCCGCAGGTCTACGGGCCGCGGATGGCTCGAGGCGGGCCTGGTCCAGTTGCGCAGACGCTCGAGGATCGCAGAGGCGCGCCTGGTTTGCCCGACCACATCGCCGAGGATCGCCACCAGGCGGTCGGTCTCCCCGCGCGCCGCAAGATGCCGGGCGGCCTGCGTCTGGGCGAGAATGGCGGTCAGGGGCTGGGTGAGTTCATGGGCCATGCCACTGGCCATCTCGCCCAGGGCGTTCACCCGGCTGGCGTGGCCGAGGCGGGTCTCAAGGTCGCTGAGCTCGGCCCGTCGTTCCGCCGCCCGGACCCGCGCCCGCTGGCGCAGCGCCACTTGCGCGCCAAGGGCCGCCAGCGTGATCGCGGCCAGGATCAGCGCCACCCGGCCGGGAGGCAGGAGCGCTGCGGGAGTGATGGTGACGGCGCTTTCAAGCCGAAGCGGCTGGGTCCCGCTGTCGAGCGGTGCGGAGAACATCGGCGCGGGAAGGGGCGCGCTGCCCTGGGCGATCACGGTGCCATCCGGCATCGTCAGCCGGACGCTCGATGTCTCGCGGAGCCAGAAGTCGCTGTCTCCGGCCATGAGGGCGGCGCCGTCGATCACCAGTGCCAGGCCGTAGCGGGCCGACTCCTTGCTGGGGCTGCGCTTGACGATCAGATAGGCCCCCCGGTCGGACGGATGCCGCAACAGCACTGGCGCTCCGGCCGAGCTGCTGGCGGCGCGGCGCACGGCCGCGCCGATGTCCGCGTTTCCCTTCCCGGCGCTCAGGGAGGCCTCGGCCGGGTCGAGCGCCACCAGCAGGATACGCGTGATCCGCGGATAGAAGCGCATGATTGTTGCGGCGACCTCCCCGAACAGATCCGGGCCATCGCCCGCGCTTGCGATGGCCACCGCGGAGAGCGCCGTGAGATGGGCGTCGTGCTGGTCCGCGCGCTGGCTGACGGCTACGCGCAGGCGCTCGCTCTCGAGCGTCAATTCGGCAATCCGCGCGCGGTGCTCAAGAAACCAGATCAAGGCCAGCGCGACGCAGCAGGCGAGCATCCAGGCGCCGAGGCCGAGGCGGCGCGCGGGTCCATGTCCGGGTGCTGTGATGGTTCGAATCTTCACACGTTCGTTCCGGTTCTCCTAGGTCCGCCAAAGGTATCATGCCGCTGGCCGCATCATAGGAAAACAACCGGGGCCGGAAATCCGTAGGACTACCGGGCCGGACGGGACCGCCGGCAGCGCCCGCGGGGCAGAGCATGGGCATGGCTGCCGCCCGTCACCGTGCGCGCGATTTGCGGCACCCTCAGGCCCGAAAAGCCGGTCCTCCCGGAGGAGGCCGCCATCCCGGCGGCCACAAAAATTCCGACGCGGCACCGTGCAGCGGCGATCCCGGGGGCCGTGCCGGTCGGGTCACCGGTTGTCATCGCATTGACGGGCCGGCCATCAGGTTGCCCCGGGCCACCGCAGACGTAACGCTCGCGGACTTTCATCCGGCTGCGCACATGGCCGATACAGGCACGGCCGCGCGCAGGGCTGGGACGTTTGCCGCGGTGGCAAACACGGATGCCGTTCGAACCTGTGCTGCGCCCGGGATCGGAACCCCGCGGCGGATTCGCAGGAGGCAATTTCCCGCCGGAAAGCAGGCCCCCATCGCCCAGGCTGCGGTGCTTGTGGCGCAAGCCGGGCCAGCGGATGAACCAGGTTGAGCCTTCAGGGGCATATCGCGCGCATCCCTGGCCCCGGGAAGATCACCCTCTCCCTCGGGCTTCGTTCACGCTGATACGGCCATGGAGGTTTCCCGCCGCGAGCACGGAGGCGGGTGAACCCGGAAGCCGCCCGGCACGCGCTTGCAGGGGCATTAGAATATATGAAAAATCAACAAGTTAACCGCAATCACCCTTTCGCGATCGGAGCCCGCCCGCAAAGGCCAGGGTGTCGCCGCCGTGCGGAAATTTTATCTGATGGAACACACATTTTACCGCAAAAATATAAGGCCGGGTAAAGGAGAAAAATGCGCTCCTAATTGATTGTTGAACCATTTCGCAACCTTTGTCGGGCAAGAAAAATGCGTTCCACCAGTTTCGCCGTTTAGGAGGCGCATGTTATGAAATCAGGGCATTCAACTAATGAGAGAAATGGCCGCTGGCTTTTCTCCAATTGGAATACCAAGACAAAAGTTTTAGTGGCGACAGCAGCGCCCTTGGTGCTGACGCTCGGAATTGGAATCGTCGCGCAAACAAATCTCACGAAGATGTCGGAAACCTCCGGCCGGGTCGATCATACCGTGAAGGTCCTGAAGCAGGCCGACACCATCGTCGCAGCGGCGCTCGACATGGAGGCCGGCATGTGGGGCTATATGCTGGCAGGTGAGGAACACTTCCTGGCGCCCTACCAGAGCGGGGATGCGCGCGCCTTTTCCACGCTTAAGGCGCTGCGCCAAACGGTCAGCGACAACCCGCCCCAGGTAGACCGTCTGGCGCAGGCGGAAAAAGTCCTGAAGGAATGGCAATCGGAAGTCGCCGAAAAACAAATTTCGATGCGCCGTAGTATTGGAAATTCGAAAACTATGGTCGACCTTGCGCGCCAGATCCAAAACGCCGAAGGGAAAGCCTACTTCGACAATTTCCGGGGTTTGGCGGCCGAATTCATCGAAGTGGAAAAAAATCTCCTGGAACAGCGCAGCACAGAATTTTACCGGCTGCTCGACCGCGGTGAAAGCACGGCGGTGTCCATACGGAATGCCATGGGCATGGTGGATCATACCCATGAGGTGATCGAACAGGCGATGGGTATCGTGGCCGCCGCTGTCGACATGGAAACCGGGATGCGCGGTTTCCTTCTCGCCGGGAAGGATGAGTTTCTTGAACCCTACGAGGCAGGCCAGCAGTCGATTGAAACCCTGATCGGGGATCTCTCCCGGACCGTGAGCGATAACCCCGCCCAGGTGGAGCGTCTCCGCCAGATGCAGGACGTGATCGCGGAGTGGCGTACAAGGATCGTGGAACCTATGCTGGAGCTGCGCCGCGCCATCGGAAATGCCGAAACCATGGACGATATCGCGCGACTGGTCGGTGAAGAGCGCGGCAAGCAATTCTTCGACCGGTTCCGCGGCATCATGGGCGACTTCACGGCGATCGAGCAGGAGCTGATGGACGCCCGCAAGCAGGCGAACATCGAGACCTCCTCGGACACCAAGACCATGATCCTCGGCGCGGTAGCTGCCGCAGTGGTGATCGGGGCGATCGTGGCCTTGTTCATCGGCTCCAGCATCGGCAATGCGGTGCGTTCGGTTACCGCCGCGATGGGGCGTCTGGCCGAAGGGGATACCGGCGTGGAGATCGAGGGCCAGAGCCGGGGGGATGAAGTCGGCGCGATGGCACGTTCGCTGGATGTGTTCCGCCATTCCCTGATCCGCGAAAAGGAGCTGGAGGCGGAGCAGCGCGAGCGTGACAAACAGCAGGCCGAGGTCGTGCGCGAACTCAGCGGGCACCTGTCCGACCTGGCACAGGGGGACCTGACGGTGAATATCAGCCGGACCTTCCCCGAAGACTACGAACAGCTGCGCAAGGACTTCAACGGCACCGTTGCCACTCTCAGCCAGACCATGGCCCAGGTCATCACTGCCTCGGCGAGTATCAAAAATGGCGCGGCCGAGATCAGCCAGTCTTCCGAAGATCTGTCGAACCGCACCGAAGGGCAAGCGGCGACTCTCGAGGAAACCGCCGCGGCCCTGGATGAACTGACTGCAAGCGTGAAGTCCGCGGCCGAGGGCGCCCGCAGTGTCGAAGCCATCATGGGTGAAGCCAGGGCAGAGGCGGAGAACAGCGGCGTCATCGTTCAGAATGCGGTCTCGGCGATGACCGAAATCGAGGAGTCCTCCTCGAAGATCGCTCAGATCATCGGCGTGATCGACGATATCGCCTTCCAGACCAACTTGCTGGCTCTCAACGCGGGTGTCGAAGCGGCCAGGGCCGGAGAAGCCGGGCGCGGCTTCGCCGTCGTGGCGTCCGAAGTGCGCGGCCTGGCTCAGCGGTCGGCGGATGCAGCGACGGAGATCAAGACGCTGATCAACGACGGCAGCAAGCAGGTGACGCACGGCGTCGACCTGGTCGGAAAGGCTGGCCTGGCCCTGAACAGTATCGTCGACAGGGTCAACCACATCTCCCAGCTGGTGTCCGATATTGCCGAGGGTGCGGCCGAACAGTCCACCGGCCTGGGTGAGATCAACACCGGTGTGGTCCAGCTCGACCAGGTGACTCAGCAAAACGCAGCCATGGTGGAGCAGTCCTCGGCGGCCGGCCACATGCTCAGCGGCGACGCAACCAAACTCGCGGAGCTGGTCGCCCGCTTCAAGATGCCCGGGGCGGGCAGGCTGCAGGAGCCGTCCGGAAACCAGCCCTGCGCACCTTCTGCGCACGGGAACCACTGGGAGAACCGGGAGAACCCGCCCTTGCGTGCCCCGGTGAGTGTCGAAGGCAACCTGGCCAAAGACCAGTGGCAGGATTTCTGACGGCAAACTGCCAAGTCCCTGCCCGGCGGCGCGCCCCTGGCGCGTGGCTGGGCGCTGCTGGCCGCGCCCGCCTGTGCCGGCGCGGCCAAGGCAGCCCGGATCAGCGGGGAATGCCCCGAAGAGCCGGGCCAGCACCGAACGCTTCATAGAGGCCGGCGGCTGGCTGGTCGGGCAGCTGACGGGCCGCAAGGTGCGCAGCCTCGGCTTTGCCGCCTGCAAGGCGCGACCGGAGGCCGCGGCCGGCTATCTCCGGAGCATCGCGCCGGAGCTTGACGCGCGGCTGGACCCGCCTCAGCCGGCCGGCACCAGAGCGGGAAGCTGGCCGATGGCCGGATGTCACGCAGCGGAATCATCGGTCACTGCGCCGACGTGCTCGGCACCTTGGCGGTGCCGCTCTCATGCTGGCCCGCGACTACCGGCCCCTGCCCAAGGGCGTCGAAGGCTGCGTTCGACGGATCCATCCGCGGCCTGTGGTGTCATGAGGCCAGTCAGGCCAGTTCCGGCGAACTGCTTAGCCCGCTTGCCGAGGCCTTCCCGCGGGGCAGGACCGCAACGCCAAACTTTGCCTTCTGCACCGCGGCGGCGGCAAAGCTGCAACCGGACGAAGGCCGGCGTCTGGCGCTTGACTGGCGAAACGGAAACCGTGTGCTGCACGCAAACTCGGTGCTCAGCGTGTTGCTGGTCGCCTTGCCCCATCGGACCGGCCCGGTGGACATCTTCCGGGCTCCGCTCGAAGCGCATTGTTTCAACATGCGGCAAGTGTTCAACCTGCTCGAAACCGGCAGGTTCAGACCAACCGCGCCGTCATGACCAGCGGGCTGGCCTCGCGCAACCCGCTGCTGGTCCAGATCATGGCCGATGTGCTGGCCGCGATGTCCCCGGTATTGCCAACCCGACAGCTGCCGGCGCAGCGATACACGGCGCGGCGGCGGCCGGTCTGGCGGCGAATTTTGCCGAAGGTGCCGCAAGGTGCCGCAAGGTGCCGCAAGGTGCCGCAAGGTTCGGCGCGAAGGCCAGCCTGGTCAACACTCATGATCCACAAGCCCACGCGGACTATTCCCGGATATTTGGCCGTTGCGAACTGGGCGCGTCCTCTCGCAATATTGGCCAGACTAAGGCGTTAGCGGGCTGCGGCAACCTGACCATCGCGCCGAATCTGCTGGACGAATTGCAGAACGGCATCGTCGGCCTGCCCCGCATTTTGACACCCGGCATGACCAGCGGCGTATCGCCGAGCGAAGCGGTCCCTGTTTTCTGGACAGGTTAGCGGCTGATCTAGGTCATGTTGACAAATGGCGAAGCCAAAGGCGGATCGAGACGATGTCGACGAAACCGAGGAAATTTTCCGCCGCTTTGTCGTAGCGAGGTGCGGCACGGCGGGCGTTCTGGATCTTGTTGAAGCAGCGCTCGACCAGATTGCGCAGGCGGTAAAGCGAGCGGTCTACGGTAACGCGGATCTTTCGGGATTTTCGCATCGGGATGACCGGCAGAACGTGGCGCGCATCCATACTCACCGTGAAGCTGTCGCCGTCATAGCCGCGATCCGCAAGCAAAACGCTGGAAAGGGGCAGATTGTCGGCCATGACCAGATCGAAGCCCAGGGAATCCGACTTCTGGCCGAGGCCTTCAAGGCGTGGGCTGAGGCTTAGCTGGTGCGCATTCCGGGCACGGGCGATCTTGCCAAGGCCTTCCATTGTGGGGCGCCCCGCTGGCCCTCCTTCGAGCTCTTCTGCGAGGACGGGCGCATCGGTATCGACAGCAACCCGGCCGGGCGGGCCATGCGCCCAATTGGCGTCGGAAGGAAAAATTGGCTCTTCGCAGGTTCCGGCAGCGGCGCGGAAACCCTTGCCCGCGCCATGACGCTTGTTGAGACCGCGAAGATGAGCGGCATCGATCCGCAAGCCTGGCTGGCAGACGTGCCCTGCCGCATCCACGATTACTAGATCAATCGGATCGGCGAGCTTCTTCCATGGAACTCGGCGCCACAGTCATTACCCGCGGTATCAACCGGCCGGTTGCGGATGACACTTTGAAGATATGTAACGTTTGGGTTGGCCGCACTCGGACGTTCAATAGCCCTCGAAACCCGCCAACACGTTTACCGCATTCACTCCGATTTCTTCCACATCATATCCTCCCTCCATCACGAACAATGCCGGGAAGCAGTGTTTGGCAATATCCGCGCCACAGTGCGTGAAATCTGCCGTCTTCAGCTTGAAAAAGCTGATGGGATCGTTTTTGGATGTATCCACTTCGAGCGAGACGACCAGCGCGTCGGCGCCAAAGGCATCGATACGGCTCAGTCCTTCTGCAAGTGCCTGCCGCCAGACGCCAAAGGGGGTGCCGGGCGGTATCGGCAATTTCACGTTGAAGCCTGTTCCCCTGCCTTTTCCGATTTCGTCCGAATGGGTCAGGAAACGGGGATATGTGCCCATCGGGTCGCCATGCAGCGACACAAACAGAACATCATCGCGTTTATAAAGATATCCTGGGTACCTTTGCCGTGGCGGAAGTCCACATCCGGGATAGCGACTCTGTTTGCACCATTGTCCAGCTGGGATTGCGCTGCGACTGCCGCGATGGTCAGGAATCAGAAACCGCCGAACATGTTACCGGTTGCGTGGTGCCCCGGCAGATGGCACAGCGAAAAGACACCTTTTGACCTGCTGCAAGCGCTGCGCCCCGGTCAGAGCGGCCCGCGCGCTGGCATAGGCCGCCTCCCCAGCGCCTTCTGAAAGGCTGGCTTCGATTGCATTTGCGTAATTCCCCGGTATTCCCTCAATAATGCGGGGGCATTTTTTGCGTCATGCGCCGGGCTGGCAAAGCAGAGAGGATTGCTTCGCCCTTGAAGCCTTCGGCCGTCCATTCTGGCCAGGCAGCACGCAGGAAGCTGACGAATTCCGTGCGATGAATCGTGTGCTTCGGCTCGAGCCCGAAATCAGCAGGTTCTGAAACGTGACTTAAGCCCTCAGCATTGACACGGTCCGGAATGTACTCAGCCCGGCTTTGCCCCTCGCGGGGAGGGTCCAGCTCTCCGCCAAATAGTTCGGTTTCGGCGTCACGCAATTTGTGCTTTTCGGTATGGGTCGTTTCCATTGAACCCTCCGCAATGGGATGCGGACAGGTTGCGGACAGCACCGCAACCTGCGCCCCGGAATTCACTTCTTGAGGTTGGTCCAGATCCGGTCGTAAATGGACTGCGTTTCTTCATCGCAGACTTCAATAAAGACGCTGGCCCCTGCCTCCGCTGGCGGGTTGTTTTCAGGCTGAACTTTCAGATCGGCATCAAGGAATTCTTCCGCTCCCACGACGGCATTATTGTAGCGAGCGAAATTGGAAACCGCCGCAATATTTTCCGGCTCCAGCAGGAAGTCCACGAATCTCAGCGCGTTTTCCCGGTTCGGCGCGTCCTTCAGAAGCACCACATTGTCCATCCAGACCACATAGCCCTCCTTGGGGAAGGCATATTCCACATTGGCCCCCTCTGCTCGCGCCTTGGCGGCGAAGCCGTCATAGATCATGCCTGCGGCGGCGTCGCCGGAGACCAGCACCTCCTTGACGGTGTCGGAGTTGAACGAGGCCCAATGCTGCTTGGCGCCCTGCAGCATCGCGTTCAGCGCCTTCAGCTGGTCGCGGTCGGTGGAGCACTGCGGGATGCCCAGGTGCAGCGATCCCAGCGCCATTATCTCGCCCTGGCTGTCCAGCACGTTGATCTTGCCCGACAGCTCTGCCGGGGGCTCATTTGTTGCTGTCGGATTTACTGACGAAGTAGCTGATGGTGACCATCACGATTGAGACGCTCAGCAGCATGGTCGAGATCGCCATGATGTTGGATTTGATGCCCTGCTTGACCGAGCCGAAGATCGCGGTGGGCAGGGTCTCGACGCCCGCGCCCTTGACGAAATTGGTGATGATGAAGTCATCGAGCGACACGATGAAGGCCAGCAGGAAACCGGAGATGATGCCCGGCGCCATCAGCGGCATCAGGATCCGGGTGAAGGCCTGCCGCCGAGTCGCGTAAAGGTCCATCGCCGCCTGCTCGAAGCTGTCCTCGATCCCATGCATCCGGGCCGAGATCGGCAGATAGGCAAAGGGGATGCAGAAGGCGATATGGGCGACCAGAACGGTCAGATAGCCGCGGGTAAAGCCGATGGCGTTGAAGAAGATCAGCGTCGCCACCGCGGTCACGATCTCCGGCACCATCAGCGGGAGGCTGATCAGGCCAAAGGACACCGTGCGCAGTTTGAACTGGCCGCCGCGCACCATCGCCGTGGCCGCCAATGTGGCGATCATAGTGCTGGCGGTCGCCGCCATGATGGCAATGGTGAAGCTGTTGAAGGCCGCGCTCTTGAACTTGGCGCTCTCCGGACCGGTGAACACATCGGCGTACCAGCGGAACGAGATCCCTTCCCAGTTGGTGATAGATGGGGAGGCGTTGAAGCTGTAGATGGTGACGATCACCAAGGGGGCGTACAGGACCGCCAGACAGAGCAGTGTGATCGCCGGAAGCCCCTGTAGGTTTTGATGCTGTCATTCACATGCGCCATGACTCAGCCCCCTGCCTTGTCTGCCTTGGCCTGCTGGCGGGCGGAGAACATCAGGATGATCAGCACCATGGTCAGCAGGATCATCGAAGCAGCGGCCCCAAACGGCCAGTTGCCCGCGTTGCCCTTGAACTGCTCCTCGATCAGCGAACCGATCATGAAGTTCTTGGCCCCGCCCAGAAGATCCGGCGCCAGGAAGGAGCCCATTGAGGGCACGAACACCAGGATGCAGCCCGCCACCACACCCGGTTTCACCGCGGGCAGCACGATCCGCCGCAGGGTGGTCCATTTGCTGGCGTAAAGATCCGCGGCCGCTTCGGAGAGCGAGAAGTTGTAGCGCTCCACCGCGGCATAGACCGGCAGCACCATGAACGGCAGGTAGGAGTAGAACAGCCCCAGCTGCACCGCAAAGTCGGTGTTGACGATATGGAGCGGTGAATCGATCAGCCCGGTGCCGATCAGGAAGTCATTCAGCGGGCCTTGGTCGCGCAGCAGGAACTTCATGCTGACGGTGCGGATCAGCAGGTTCACCCAATAGGGAATGGTGATCAGGAACACCCAAAGCGGGCGCACATGCGAGGGCCTTGTGGCGATGAAATAGGCAGTCGGGAAGCCGATCAGAAGGCTCAGCAGCGTCGCCGCGCCGGCCTGCCAGATGGAGCGCCAGAAGATGGCGATATAGGTCCATTCGACGGTGGGCAGCTCATCCCCGAACAGCCCGCGGTCAAAGAAGAACTGGTCATAAGCCGCCAGAGAGAACTCCCAGATCACCCCACCGCGGAATTCCTTGGTCAAGAAGGAATAGACCAGCATCATGCAGACGGGCCCCAGCACAATGATGCCGAGCACCGCCCAGGACGGCAGCAGCAGCCAGCCGCGGGCTTCCTTGTATGTGTCTGCGCGGGCTGAGCCGCCGGTCGCTGCGCCTGCTGCCATCAGTCCATCAGGAGGCGCCCGGCCCCCAGCTCCATGTTGACGAAAATCTCGCTGCCCGGCTCAAAGATCCGCTTGTTGCCGCGGTCGGAATTGGAGGTGCGCACGATGAACTGCGGCCCCTCGGCCAGATCGACCAGCGTGCTGATGTCGGTGCCGGCGAAGATGTTCTCGGCGACCCGTCCCTTGAGGCTTTCGGCCTCCACCGGTGCGTCGGACATGAACAGCCGCTCGGGGCGCACCGACATATGCACTTTGGCGCCGGTCCCGACGCCCTCGACCGAATTGCAGGTCAGCGCCTGGCCGCCGCCCAGATGGCAGGTCGCGCGGCCGTTCATGACCTGATCCACTGAAACCTCCAGCAGGTTGGTCTCGCCGATGAAATCCGCCACGAACATGTTGCGCGGCTGCTCATAGATCTCGGCCGGCGTGCCCAGCTGCTGCATCTCGCCCGCCGACATCACCGCGATGCGGTCGGACATGGTCAGCGCCTGTTCCTGGTCGTGGGTCACGAAGATGAAGGTGATCCCGGTTTCGCGCTGCAGGTGCTTCAGTTCCAGCTGCATCTGATTGCGCAGCTTCAGATCGAGCGCCGACAGCGGCTCATCCAGCAGCAGGACTTTTGGTTGCGGCGCCAGCGCACGCGCCAGCGCCACACGCTGCTGCTGGCCGCCTGAGAGCTGAGACGGCTTGCGGACAGCGAATTGCGACAACTGGACCAGTTCCAGCATCTCCCCCGCGCGCGTGCGGGCCTCGGATTTGGACTTGCCGCGCATCTCCAGGCCAAAGGCGACGTTTTCCAGGATCGTCATATGCGGGAACAGCGCATAGTTCTGGAACACGGTGTTCACCGGCCGCTGATGCGGGGGGAGTTTGGCGATCTCCTCGCCAAACAGCAGGATCTCGCCTTCGGTCACATCCTCGAACCCGGCGATCATCCGCAAAAGCGTGGTCTTGCCGCAGCCCGAAGGCCCCAGCAGGGTGAAAAACTCATTGTCCGTGATGGTCAGCGAGATGCGCTTGAGGGCGGTGAAGTCTCCGTAACGCTTGACTGCGCTGCGCACATCAATCGCATTTGTAGTGTTGCCGGGCACTTGCGCCTCTCCTCTGCCGCATGACGTTTGATCCAGCATAGGAAGGTCCTGCGAAGGCGCTAAGAATTGTCTCCCTCAGCAAATGTTAGTCTTTGCCTAATCTTAGAAATACGATTAATTTCAACGATTTTCACGGCATCTCCCGCACAGGAGTGGCGCCCTTGTTCAGCCCGCCAGATCGTCAAGCAGGCGGTCCATCATCGCAGCGCACAGGTGCAACTGGCTCAGCTCCAGATATTCGTCCGGCTTGTGCCCCTGCCCCGCCATCGACCCCGGCCCGCAGACCACGGTGGGAATGCCCAGCTGGCCGAAAAATCCGGCCTCGGTGCCAAATGCGACCTTGGTGGTAGTGCTGCTGAGGGCGAGCTTTCCGGCGTAGGTGATAACCGGGCTGTCCGGCGGCACGAGGCCGGGATAGGCATTGTATTGCTCTACCTCGACGTACGCCTCCGGCGCCGGGAAACGGGCACTGACAGTTTCAGCCGCCGCTTGGATACGGGCCAGGATATCCGCGCTCCGGTCGGCGGCCAGATGGCGGTACTCCACTGTCAGATCGGCCCTGTCCGGCACGATGTTGAGCGCGGTGCCGCCGGACATTTTCCCTGCATGGACAGTGGAATAAGGGATGTCGTAGGCCGCGTCCCGCGCGCCATTAGCGGCGAAATCCGCCTGCAGCGCCCGCAGTTCATTCAGAAAATCCGCCGCCAGATGCATCGCGTTGGTGAACTCCGGCGCCAGGGCCGAATGGCCGCTTTGACCGTGGCAGATGGCGCGCAGCGCCGCCTTGCCCTTGTGGCCGGTTGCCACCTGCATTTCCGTCGGCTCCCCGACGAAGCAGGCGCGCGGGCTGCCGGTCAGCGGCACAAGGCGCTCCAGCATCTGCTGGATGCCAACGCAGCCGACTTCCTCGTCATATGAGAGGACAATCTTCAGCGGTTCTTGCAGCTCCGCCTGAGAGGCCCTGTCCGCCAGCGCCAAAATGCTGGCCACATAGCCCTTCATGTCGGTGGTGCCCCGCCCGTAAACACGGCCGTACTCGCGGGTCAGGCGGAAGGGGTCGCGGGTCCACTCCTGGCCGTCCACCGGCACCACATCGGTATGCGCCGACAGCAGAACCCCCGGCCCGGCCGGGCCCTTCTCGGCATACAGCCGGGTCTTGCTGCCATCCGGCGACGGCAGCCGCGTAACCGCAAATCCGCGGTCGGCCAGGAAGCCCTTCGCATAGGCGGCCAGGCTCAGATTGGAGTTGCGGCTGACCGTGTCGAAGGCGACCAGCCGCTCCAGGATCTCCAGCGTCCCGGCAGTGTCAGTCAAGCCGGAACCCGATCTTGAGCCCGACCTGGTAGTGCGCCACCTTGCCGTCTTCGACATGGCCGCGGATTTCGCCGACCTCGAACCAGCTGATGTGGTCGATGGTCTTGGAGGCCCTTGCAATCGCCCCGCTTACCGCGTCCTCGATGCTGCTGGCGGAGCTGCCCACCACATCAACCGTCTTGTAAATTGCGTCACTCATCACTTTTCTCCTCACTCTGCGGCCAGCTCGGTGATCTCGCGGCGGAACGGCAGCGCATCGCCGAGGTCCGGCCCGTCCAGCTCCCGCGCATAACGATGGCCTGCGTAAGTAGCCCACGCAATCGGCCCCGGCGCGTTCGCATCGCCAATCAGTTTGACCGATTTGATGCCTGCGTCCAGCCATTCCGCCTGGCGGCTGAGGAGATCTTCATAAAGGGCGTCGTTGCCGATGCGCGAGGCAACCATCACCACCGCGTCCGCCTCAATATTCCAGGTGCGGTCCGTATAGGTGCAGTTGCTGACCACGTGACCGGCGTGGATTTCGGTAATGCCCTGATTGAGCACGATTTCCACCCCGGCCTCGACCAGGCGCGGATGGATTGCCACCTGCTCCAGCGTGTTGTTGGTCCAGTCGCTGACATAGGCCGACGGCGTGACCAGCGTCACCTGCGCGCCTTTGGAGGCCAAGAGCTCGGCCAGAACCCCGCCCATGTAATAGTGGTCATCGTCATAAATCACCACGCGGCCCTCGGGGATTGTGCCGTCCATCAGGTCGTCAGGGGTATAGACCTTGGCGCCGTCTGCAATCGGCATCGGCACCACGTGCTGGCGGGAAACCCCGTCGCGGCGCCAGGCGGAGCCGGTGGCGATGCAGACGTTCTCAAACCCGAACTCCAGGATGCTGTCTGCGTCCAGCAGGCTTCCGTGGTAGATCTCCACATTCGAGCGCTGGCTCAGCTGGTAGTCGCGGTAGTCGACCACACGGCCCCAGGCGTTCAGCCCCGGCAGCTGGCGTTCGCTGGTCACACGCCCGCCGATCACATCCTTGGCCTCGGCCACCGCCACGTCGTAGCCGCGGCGGCAAAGCGCCCAGGCGGCTTCCAAACCGGCAGGGCCGGAGCCGACCACCAGCACATTGGAGCTGCCGCCCTTGGTGTTCATCTTCTCCGGATGCCAGCCCTTGCGCCATTCCTCCATGAAGGTCGGGTTCTGGGTGCAGCGGCTGATCGACATGGTCATGTCGCCGGTGATGCAGATGTTGCAGCCGATGCATTCGCGGATGTCCTCAACGCGGCCTTCCTCGATCTTTTTCGGCAGGAAGGGGTCGGCAATCGAGGGCCGCGCGCAGCCGATAAAATCGAGCGTGCCGGTTTTCACCATCTTGGCCATCACGTCCGGGCTGGTGAAGCGGCCAACGCCGACGATGGGCTTCTCCGTCAGCTCATGTATGCCGCGCACCAGCTGCTCCTGCGCCGCCTCCTCCTTGAAGCGGCTGGGGCCGGAGCAGTCCTCCCAGCTGCCTTGCGCCAGGTCCCACAGGTCCGGCAGGTCCTTGTTCATCTCGATATAATCGCGCACCTCGGCGTTGGAGAACCCCAGCTCGCCAATCGTCTCATCCAAGGAAACCCGCAGGGTGATCGCCATGCTGTCGCCCACCGCGTCGCGCATATCCCCGATGACTTCCTGGCTGAACCGCGCCCGGTTCTCGAGACTGCCGCCGTATTCATCCGAGCGCTGATTGGTGGCCCGGCTCAGGAAGTGCTGGAAGATGCCGAACCCATGCGCGCCATACAGGCAGATCAGGTCGAACCCGGCGTCCTTGGACCGCTTCGCCGCATTCACAAACCAGCGGCGCAGGTCCTTGATATCCTGTTTGTCCAAGGCACGCGCCTGCACCGGGTCATTGGTAAAGGTGCGGATCGGCAGCGCGGAGGGCGCCAGCGGCACCTCCTTGGAATAAAGGTTCGGACCGTTGATCCCGGAATAGGCCAGCTGGATACCGGCCAACGCGCCGTGCGTTTTCATCTTCTCCGACATCTTGCGCAGCTGCGGGATGTCCTTGTCCTCCCACAGGCGCAGCTCGATGAAGGGGGTGATCTCGCTGGTGTGGTGCATCTCGCACTGTTCGGTGAAAATCACGCCCCAGCCGCCTTCGGCCTTGATGCCCCGCATCTCAGCGGCGGCAGAGGGGTCACGGTAGCCGCCGCCGTTGCAGTGCGGTACCTGGTAAAACCGGTTCTTGGCAGTAAGCGGGCCGATCCTCATCGGCTCGAACAGAATGTCATAGCAGGGATCGCGCAATTTTCCTCTCCTTCGGTGCAACAGCCTCCAAAGGGTACAGGATTGGCCCGGGCGCTAAAGGTCAGCTTGCGGAAGCATTGATTAGCCTGCCGCTAAGCCGGCGGCCTGGCCCTTGGGCGCGGCGTTCAAGCCCGGCAGCGCGCCCGCCTTCACCAGCTCCGCGCAATGCTCGACAAAGGAGCGGATGGTGATCGAATTCTCCGAATCCGGCGCCATCAAGAGCCCCATCCGCATCGACCGCAAATCGCCCTTCAGCGGGATGAACTTCAGCGTCTTGCCGTCGGGGGACTGGTCGTTGAGGGGGCGGATATTGGCAATCGAATAGCCGTAGCCATTGGCCACCAGGCTGCGCATCACCGCCATGTCGCGGGTGCGCTCGGCCACATTGGGCTTGATCCCGGCCTCATGGAAGAACGACAGGAAATATTCCGCGCTGAACGGCAGATCCAGCAGCACCATCGGATGCTCGCGCAGCTCCTGCACCGTGACCTCCGGCAGCTCCGCCAGCGGATGCTCCTCGCCGACCAGCGCATAGGGCGGCAGCTCCGCCAGGGTGATGAACCGCAGATCCGCCGGGATATCCAGATTGTAGGTCAGCGCGATATCAATCTCCGCCCGCCGGATGCCGCTGAAGATCGCAGCCTGGTCCAGCTCGATCTGGCGCACATGCACATCCTTGTAGCGGTCCTCGAACACGCGCCGCACAGCGGGCAGCACCACCTGGGCAAAGGTCAAGAGGCAGCCGATGGCCAGCGGCCCCCGCACCTGGCCGGAGATGTCGCCGGCAATGTCCATCAGCCGGTCCGCCTCGCGCAGCACGGTGCGGGCCTGCTCCAGCATCACCCGCCCCGCCTGGGTCAGCGCCAGGCCTTGCGCATGCTGGCGCACAAATAGCGCCAGCCCGAACTCCTGCTCCAGCTGTGCAATCGCCGCCGAGATCGACGGCGACGACACGTTCACCTTTTCCGAGGCCAGCGCGATCGAGCCCACCTCCCCCACCGCCACGAAATACTCCAGCTGGCGCAGCGTGTATCGGACTGGCAAAGGCAGGCTCTCCCGGGTCTGGCGGATCAGGTTTGTACTTGATCCAGGTGGTTTTCAGGGCAGTGTACTTCTCCAGCGAGTGCAAGGACAGATCCCGCCCGAACCCGGACTGCTTCATGCCGCCAAAGGGCGTCTGCGCCGACAGCGCGTCCACCGTGTTGACCGAAACCGTGCCCACGTGCAGCCTGTCCGCCACCCGGCAGGCGCGGCTGAGGTTATCGGTCCAGACCGAGGCTGCAAGACCATAGATCGAGTCGTTTGCCATGGCGACGGCCTCTTCCTCGCTGTCAAAGGGAATGACCGACAGGACGGGGCCGAATATCTCATCCCGCGCCAGGGGGTTGTCGTGGCTGACATCATCAAAGACCGTCGGCTGCACAAAGCACCCCTTGCCATCGACGGTGACGCGCGCGCCGCGCGCCACCAGACTGGCCGACGCCTTGCCCGCCTCGACTAACCGCATGATGCCCTCAGTCTGCTTCTCATCGACGATGGCGCCCATTTTCGAGGCCGGGTCCAGCGGATCGCCGGGCTGGGTCGCCTCGGCGCGGGCGATCAGCTTTTCGACAAATTCCTGCTGAATGGAGCGCTCCACATACAGCCGCGAATTGGCCGAGCAGACCTCGCCCTGATTGAAGAAGATCCCGAAGGCGGCCATATCGGCGGCCGCGTCCAGATCCTCGCAATCGGCAAACACCAGGTTGGGGCTCTTGCCGCCGGTCTCGGGCCAGACCTGTTTCAGGTTCGACTGGCCGGAATACTGCATGAACTTCTTGCCGGTGGCGGTCGATCCGGTGAAGGCGAGGCAATCCACATCCATATGCAGCCCCAGCGCCTTGCCCGCGGTGGCGCCATAGCCCGGCACCACGTTGAACACCCCGTCCGGCACCCCGGCCTCGGCCGCCAGCTCCGCCAGCCGCAGCGCGCTGAGCGGCGACTGCTCGGCCGGTTTCAGCACCACGGAGTTGCCCGCCGCCAGCGCCGCCGCCGCCTTCCAGGTCGCCATGTCCAGCGGGAAGTTCCAGGGCGTCACCGCCCCCACAACCCCCAAGGGCACGCGGCTGACCAGCGCCAGGTCGCCCGGCCCGGTGGGTGCCATCTCGTCATAGACCTTGTCGATGGCTTCGGCATACC
Organism: Cribrihabitans pelagius; assembly: GCF_048820915.1. Taxonomy (NCBI): domain Bacteria; kingdom Pseudomonadati; phylum Pseudomonadota; class Alphaproteobacteria; order Rhodobacterales; family Paracoccaceae; genus Cribrihabitans; species Cribrihabitans pelagius. The sequence continues at coordinate 26,352 of NZ_JBMERR010000006.1, forward strand.
ACTGGAAGAAATGCGCCGATCCGGGCGCATCCACCGTCACCGCATCGGTGACCAGCTTGCCCATGTCCAGACTGTCCAGCAGCGCCATCTCTGCCAGGTTCGCCCGGATCAGCTCGGCCAGCCGCAGCAGCACCGCCTTGCGGCCGCCCGGCGCCATCCGCGACCAGCGCCCGTCCTCAAACGCCCGACGCCCCGCCGCCACCGCCCGGTTCACATCCTCCTCGCCGCATTCCGCAACTTGAGCCAGAACCTCTCCCGTCGCCGGGTTCACACTTGTAAATGTCCTGCCCGAGGCCGCATCCGAAAACTTGCCGTCAATGAATGCCTGCGCCCTAAAGGACAGCGCCGCGGCGCGGGATTTCCAGTTGTCGTAGGTGTAGTCCAGCATGTCTTTCTCCCTGCTCCGCCGCGCTCATTCGTCGCCGGGCACGCCGTAGGACGGCGCCGCGCGCGGGTCGAGCGCGCGCTGCACATAGGCGTCCAGCTGCGGCTTGTAGATTTCCCAGACGGTGGCCACGGCCTCGATCGGGCACTCTTCGGTCCAGTCGCAGCGCAGATCCGCCACCGGCCAGCTCACCTTGTCGACGAGCTTTAGCCCTGCCGAATGCACCGGCCCGGCCTCGCCGCCCGCCGTCAGCCCGGCCCGCATCGCGGCAATCAGCCGGTCGCCGAGATGGCCCTCAAGTGCCTGAAACCCATCCACAATCGCCTGGCACACCCCGTCATTGGCCAAAAGATTGCCGCCCGAGGCCACATCCTTGCCCTCCGCCTGCGTCCAGATCCCCAGTGAATTCGGCCCGGAATGGATCGCGGTGCCGCCAATGCTGTCCACCGCCAGCACCTGCCGGAAGTCGATGAACCGCCCGATCTCGCGCACCTTGGCGACCGCGGCGGCAGCAGTCATGCCCTGCTCCATCAGGTCCAGCGCCAAGGGGCCAAGGCTGGGATCGGTCACATTCTGGCTGGCCACCGCGCCAACCCCCGCGCGCGCGAAGGAACACCGCGCCGCCACCGCAGGCGAGGAAGACGATATCGCCACCCCGAACATCCCTGTCTCCGCGCAGCGTGCCACCAGCGAAAATGTCATTGTCTTCCCTCCACATCAGCCGCAGGCGCTGGATCCGCTCTTCTTCCTGCCAAAAATATCCTCGGGGGAGCGCGAGGGGGCAGACAGCCCCCTCGTTCCCGCCCTTCAATCCTGGGCTCAGTCCGGAATGACGGCAGTGCCGTCGATCTCCACCAGCCACTCGGGCCGCGCCAGCGCCTGCACCACCAGCCCGGTGGACACGGGATGCACGCCTTTGATGTACTCGCCCATGGTGCGGTAGACCGCCTCGCGGTGGCGCACATCGGTGATATAGACCACCACCTTGACCAGATGCTCCATCGAGCCGCCGCATTCCTCGATCAGCTGCTGGATGTTCTGCATCACCTTATGGGTCTGCTCGGCGGGATCGTGGCTCTCGATGTTCTTCGCATCGTCCAGGTTCTGCGGGCACTGGCCGCGCAGGTAAACGGTCTTGCCGCCGGTGGTCACCACTGCCTGGCACAGGTCGTTGTCCAGGTTCTGTTCCGGATAGGTGTCAGACGTGTTGAACTTGCGGATGCGGGTGTGGGCCATGGTGTCCTCCTGGCATGGCGGGATGGGGGGCCGCCGGGCGGGATGGCCCTGCGGTGCAGCGGTTCAGGCCTGGTCCGCGCGGCGCCCGGCCGGGCCGCGGTAGGCCTCGTAATCGCGCTGGATGGCAATCTGGTCGGCCACATGCCTGGCATCATGCCAGACCCCCCAGATGAAGGTGGAGCCGCGGCGCGACTGCCAGGGCAGGCCCAGGAAATAGATCCCCGGCTCCACCGACACCCCGCGCTGATGCTGCGGGCGGCCCTGCGCGTCAAAGGCATCGACCTTCATCCAGCTGAAGTCCTGGCGGAAGCCGGTGGCCCAGAGGATGGTGGTGATCCCGGCCTCCGCCATATCCAGCGCCCGGACCGGACGGGTCAGGCTTCCGGGGTCCGGGTAGGCCTCACGCGCCTGCGGCTCCTCGGGCAGATCAATACCGGTGCGCGCCACATAGGCATCGGCCAAATCCAGCATCTTCAGGTAATCGGCGTCGCCTCTGGCGATGTTGTCCTGCAGGTCGCCGGCAAAGTTCAGCACCCCGTCCTCATAAGACTCGGTCAGGCCCAGCAGGGTCACGCCTTCGCTGCCCAAGCGGCGGAAGTCCATGGTCCGGCCGCCATAGGCGCCGCTGACCGAGATTGTCACATGCTCCCTGCCCGGCTCCATCGCTGCCTGGTCCCAAAGGCCCAGCACCCCCAGCCACCAGACAAAGTCGCGGCCCCGGTACATCCGCGGCGGCCGGTCGTGCGGGCCCACCGACAGGTAGACCTTGCGGCCCGCGCGGTTCAGCTCGTCCGCGATCTGCGCGCCGGAGGAGCCTGCACCCACCACCAGCACTGCTCTCTCGGGCAGCTGATCGGGGTTGCGGTAATGGAAGGAATGCAGCTGGTTCACCGCCGCGCTCTCCGGCACTACCGGCGGGATCACCGGATGCTGAAAGGCGCCGGTGGCGGCGACAATCCGCTGCGCCTCGATCACCCCGTCCGAGGTCTCGGCCCGGAACCCGCCGGCGCCATTGATGCGCTCGGCCTTCAGCACCTCAACCCCGGTGCGGACCGGCGCCTTGATGCGTTCGGCATATTCGGTAAAGTAGTCCGCCACCCGCTCCTTGCCGGCAAAGGCCTCCGGATCGGTGCCGGTGAATTCGAGGTTCGGGAAACGGTCGTGCCAGGCCGGGCCGTTGGCCACCAGAGAGTCCCAGCGCCCGCTGCGCCAGGCTTCGGCGATGCGGTTCTTTTCCAGCACCAGATGCGGCACGCCGTTGTTGCTCAGATGCTCGCTCATGGCGATGCCCGCCTGGCCCGCACCAACAACCAGCGTGTCTATCTTTTCGATCGCCATTCCGAAACCCTCTCCTGGCCCTGCGGCGCAGGCTGCCGCCTTGCCGCTCTTCCCCGACAGGAATTCCACATCCCCGGAACAGGTGAAAGAAATCTATGGCTTACCTCTGCTTCGCGTGGAGCTAAGCAGGGGATTTGCGATTGATTGCAGGGGTTTACTCAGCGGCGTCTGGCAATAGCAAAGCCGTCTTTCCTGGCGGGGGGCAGACCGGCAGCGTGCGCGCCCGGTATTGAGAACCGGCGCCAGGAGGGTTAGCGCATCACAACGGGATCCAGGATCGGATCACCGCCGCTGCGCACCCAGACGGCCTTGGCCTTGGGATCGTCCAGCCCCGCCTGCAGCCCGCCCTCCCCGCCGTGGCCAAACCGCCCGTGGCCGCCAAAGGACGCGATTGGGCGAACCGCTGCGAAACGGCAAGGCCTGCCTGACGAACACTGCCGCGGAACCCGGCGCCACGGAGCGTCGCCCTTGGCCGCAAGGCATGGCACTTCGCCTGTTCCGGGCGCGGCCGCCGTTGCGCGGTCGGAACGCGCAACGGGCACCAGCAGCCCAAACCGGTCATGGAGCCGCTGATCAACGGCCTGGCGCCCCTGCCCGCCGATGGGCGTCAATCAATCACCGTCGGCGGCGGCATGGAGTTTTTGCAGGATCGCGGAAAGGCGCAGCAGCTGTTCCTTGGTCAGCTCACCGGAAAAGCCCGGCTTCCGTGCGCGCTTCCCTGTTCTCTCCGCCTACTTTGCCGCAGCGATGGCCAACGCCTCGATACGATAATGCGGCTGCGCCATGCGGGCCTCCACACAAACCCGTGTCGGCGGCGTCACCGCCGAAACCCAATCGTCCCAGACCGCGTTCATGCCGTCGTAATCCGCCATGTCCGCAAGCCAGATCTGTACCGAGATCAGATCGTCCCGGCTGGACCCCGCTTCCGCCAGCAGGGCATCGATCTTTGCGAACACATCGCGCGACTGCGCCTCGATGCCGCCGTCCTTGAGTTGCGACACCTGCCCGGCGAGATGCACCTGGCCGTTGTGGATCGCAATCGCGGAGAAGCGGGGCGAACCGCCGATTTTTGTGAGGGTGTCAGTCATTGGATGCTCCTTGCAGTTACCTGGTGGTCTTGTAGACAACCGACGCGCTTTCAGGCAAAATGCATTATCTGAAATCCACTTCAGGAAATCTGAATTTGGCCATCAAGATCGAGATGCTGCGCTGCTTTTGCGCGGTTGTGCAGCAGGGCAGTCTGAACGACGCCGCGAGCCAGCTCGGGCGGACGCCCTCGGCGGTCTCCATGATGCTCAAGCAATTCGAGGAACACGTCGGCGCGGCGCTGTTCGAGACGGCGCGAAAGTCGCGCCTGACACCTCTGGGCGAGATGATCTACGGCGAGGCGCGGCGCGGGGTCGAGCATTTCGGGGGGACCGTTGCAGCGATCGAAGGGCTGTCACGTGCCGAGGAAGGGCAGGTGCGGCTGGCTGTCACCCCATCTGTCGCGACGGCGATCCTGCCCGCGGTCATCCGGCGCTTCCGCCGCGATCACCCGAAGGTCCGCATCGACATGCGCGATATGGACAGCGCATCGGTACAGCGCGAGATGGAGGCCGAACGCGCCGATATCGGATTGGGCAGCATCGCGGCCGGACTGGGATTCGAACGCAAGCTGCTTTTCTCGGACCCGTTCGGCGTGGTCTGCACCCCCGGTGATCCGCTCGCGCGGCCCGGCAGTCCGGTGGGGTGGCGCGATCTGGAGGGCCGCGATTTCATCACCCACGGGCTTTGCCTCCTGATCGAGGAGCCGGAGTTTGCCCCGATCCTGGAAGCAGCCCAGATGTCGGTGCCCAACACCGCCTCGCTTCTGGCGCTGGTGCGCGGCGGCGTCGGCCTCACGCTGCTGCCCCGCCGCGCCGTGCCGCAGGAAGATGAGGGGCTGGCCTTTCTGCCTCTTGCCGGGAGCGGGGCGCAGCGGCATCTCTACCTGGTCTCCCAGCCGCGCCGCCTGCTGCCTCCGGCCGCCCGCGCGTTTCTGACCGTGCTCGAAGCCGAAACGGTGGCTCACAGAACCGCGTAAATTCAATTTCGCTGAAGTAAATTCAATCCATTCGAATTTGATTGAAGGCGCTGTGTCAGGCCTACTGTCTCCAGCCACGTCCGGGACGCCCCGGTGCAGACAGGAGACAGCCGATGAACGTCATGACCGACCTCAACCGCAATTACATCGCAGGGGCCTGGGTCTCCGGCAGCGGTGAAATTGAAAACCGCAACCCTTCGGATCTGAGCGAGCTGGTCGGCCGTTACGCGCAAGCCAGCGCGGCACAGCTCGACGATGCTCTCGCGGCGGCGCGGCGGGCGCAGGCGGTCTGGGCGGGCTGCGGCCCCGAACGGCGCCACGACGTGCTGATGGCAATCGGGACCGAGCTGATGGCACGCTCGGCCGAACTCGGCGAGCTTCTGTCCCGCGAGGAAGGCAAGCCTCTGGCCGAAGGCAAGGGCGAGGTCTACCGCGCCGGCCAGTTCTTCACCTATTACGCGGCCGAGTGCCTGCGCCAGATTGGCGACACCGCCGACAGCGTGCGCGCCGGGGTCGAGATCGACGTGCGCCGCGAACCCGTGGGGGTGGTCGCCGTGATCAGCCCCTGGAATTTTCCCACCGCCACCGCGAGCTGGAAAATCGCCCCGGCGCTGGCCTTCGGCAACGCGGTGATCTGGAAGCCCGCCAACCTGACCCCGGCCTCGGCGGTCGCGCTGACCGAGATCATCTCGCGGCAGGATATCCCCGAAGGGCTGTTCAACCTGGTCATGGGCGCGGGCCGCGAGATCGGGCAGAAGCTGGTCGACAGCCCCGCGCTCGACGCGATCTCCTTCACCGGCTCGGTGCCGGTTGGCCGCGGCATCGCCGCCGCCGCCGTTCAGAACTTTACAAAGGTCCAGATGGAAATGGGCTCGAAGAACGCGCTTGCAGTGATGGACGACGCCGACCTCGACCTCGCCGTCAGCCTCGCGCTCGGCGGCGCCTTCGGCGGCACAGGGCAGAAATGCACCGCCTCGTCGCGGCTGGTGGTGCATGAGGCCGTGCATGACGCCTTCGTCGAGAAGCTGGTCGCGGGCGCCAAGGCGATGAAGGTTGGCCACGCGCTTGCGGAGGGCACGCAGATCGGCCCCGTTGTCAGCGAAGAGCAGCTGGCGGCCAATCTCGCCTACATCGAACTGGGCAAATCCGAAGGCGCGGCCCTGGCCTGCGGCGGCGAGCGGCTGAGCCTCGGAACCGAGGGCTGCTACATGTCTCCGGCGGTCTTCACCGGCACCACCAACCAAATGCGCATCAACCGCGAGGAGATGTTCGCCCCCATCGCCTGCGTGATCAAGGCGGGCTCTTATGCCGAGGCGCTCGAAGTGGTGAACGATACCGAATTCGGGCTGACCTCAGGCATCGTCACCCGCTCCATCGCGCGGGCCACGCATTTCCGCCGCAACGCGCGCACCGGCTGCGTGATGGTCAACCTGCCCACCGCGGGCACCGACTACCACGTCCCCTTCGGCGGCCGCGGAAATTCGTCCTACGGCCCCCGCGAACAGGGCTCCTACGCCGCCGAGTTCTACACCACGGTCAAGACCGCCTATATCGCGGCCGGCACACCGGAGGAGCTGGCGTGACTTACCGCATCGATTGCCTGCAATATGCCAACTGGTCGGAGAAAATCTTCCGCCAGATGCGCGAGGGCGGCGTGGATGCGGTGCATGTAACCATCGCCTACCACGAGAATTTTCGCGAGACCGTGCTCAACATCGAGCGCTGGAACCGCTGGTTCGAGCAGTTCCCGGCCCTGATTTTCCAGGGCCGGACCGGCGCCGACGTGCGCCGCGCAAAGGCGGAAGGCCGCACGGCGATCTTCTTCGGCTTCCAGAACCCCAGCCCGATCGAGGACGACATCGGCCTCGTCGAAATCGTTCACACGCTCGGCGCGCGCTTCATGCAGCTGAGTTACAACAACCAGTCGCTGCTCGCCACCGGCTGCTACGAGGCCGAGGACCCGGGGCTGACCCGCATGGGCCGCGAGGTGATCGGCGAAATGAACCGGGTGGGCCTTGTCGTGGACATGAGCCATTCCGCCGATCGCTCGACGCTGGAAGCGATCGAGCATTCCTCGCGCCCGATCGCGATCACCCACGCCAACCCGGCAAGCTGGGCCCCGGCGCTGCGCAACAAGTCCGGCGAGGTGATCCGCGCGCTGGCCGAAAGCGGCGGGATGCTCGGCTTCTCGCTTTATCCGCACCACCTGAAGGACAAGAGCGCCTGCACGCTCGAAAGTTTCTGCGAGATGGTCGCACGGACCGCCGAGACGGCCGGCACCCGCAGCCTCGGGATCGGATCGGACTTGTGCCAGGACCATCCCGACAGCGTGGTGGAGTGGATGCGCATGGGCCGCTGGACCAAGCGGACCGACTATGGCGAGGGCTCGGCCGCGGCGCCGGGGTTCCCGGACATGCCGGACTGGTTCCGCGACAACCGGGATTTCAACCGCATCGAGGCCGGCCTGCGCGCCGTTGGCTTCGACGCCCGGGAGGTGGCCGGGATCATGGGAGAGAACTGGCTGCGCTTCTTTGACGAAAGCTTCGGTGCCGCAGGTGCGGCGCAGGCAAGGCAGGCGGCGGAATAACCCGCGCGCCAGACGGCGAAATTCCTTCAGGGAGGATGGAATGACGGACCAGACCCAAAGCCCGGTGGCGGAGACGCCAGGAACCGGCCATATCAACAAGCCGCTTTTCGCGATAACTGGCGGCTTCATCGCGGTTTTCTGCCTGATAGCGCTCGCCGACCTTGAACTGCTGTCGGCCCTTGTCGACAGCAGCTTCGCCTTCTCGGCCAAGTATTTCGGTCTCTATTGGCAGGTGCTGCTGCTTGCCACCTTCCTGATCGGCCTCGTGCTGACCGTCCTGCCAGGCGGCCGCGCGATCATGGGCGGGCTGGCGCGCCCCGAATTTTCGGTCTTCCAGTGGGGCTCGATGATCATGTGCACCCTGCTGGCCGGGGGCGGCGTGTTCTGGGCGGCGGGTGAGCCGATGGCGCACTTCCTGTCCTCGCCGCCGCTCTTCGGCGCCGAGGCCGCCACGGAGGCAGCGGTCGCCCCGGCGCTGGCGCAGAGCTTCATGCACTGGGGTTTCCTCGCCTGGGCGATCCTCGGCGCGCTCAGCACTGTGATGCTGATGCATTACCACTACGAAAAGGGCCTGCCGCTGGCGCCGCGCACGCTGCTCTATCCGCTGTTTGGCGAGCGCGCCATCAAGGGGCCGATCGGGCTGATCGCCGATGCCTCCTGCATTATCGCCGTCGTCGCCGGAACGGTGGGGCCGATCGGCTTTCTCGGCCTTCAGGTGAGCTACGGGCTGAACGCGCTGTTCGGCATCCCCGACAGCTTCGCCACCCAGGCGATGGTGATCGCGGGGCTGGTCGCGCTTTACACGGTCTCGGCCATGTCCGGTCTGACCCGCGGCATCCAGCTCCTGAGCAAGATCAACGTGATCCTCGCCGCGGGACTCCTGCTGTTCATGCTGGTGTTCGGACCCACCGCCTTCATCTTCAAGAGCTACTTCGCAGGGTTTGGGTCCTACCTCGGCAACTTCTTCGGCATGGCGCTCTACCGCGGCGAGGCGGGGCTGTTCGGCGAGCCGGGCTGGCTGGGCTGGTGGACCGTGTTCTTCTGGGGCTGGTTCATGGGCTACGGGCCGCTGATGGCGATCTTCATCGCCCGGGTGTCGCGCGGGCGGTCGATCCGGTCGATCGTGATCATGCTGTCGCTGGTGGCGCCGGTCATCACCACCTTCTGGTTCACCATCATCGGCGGATCGGGCATCGCCTTCGAGATCGGCAATCCCGGATCGGTCTCGGCGGCCTTCGAAGGGTTCAACCTGCCCGCCGCGCTGCTCGCGATCACCCAGCAACTGCCAATGGGCTTCATCGTGTCGCTGCTGTTCCTGGTGCTGACCACCATCTTCGTGGCGACAACCGGGGACTCGATGACCTACGTGATCTCGGTTGCCATGTCGGACGAAGACCGCTCGTCGATGCCGGTCCGGGTGTTCTGGGGCATCGGCATGGGGCTGATGGCGGTGATCCTGATCTCGCTCGGGTCCGGGGGCGTCAGCAAGCTGCAAAGCTTCATCGTCGTCACCGCAGTGCCGGTGTCGCTGGTGCTCCTGCCCTCGCTCTGGGACGCGCTGCGCATCACCCTGGCGAAAGGCCGCGGAGAAGCCTGAAGAGGCCGCCGGGCGGCCCGCAACGGTCCGCCCGGCACGGAAACGTGGTATCATGCAAGAGGAGGCGCGTGATGAAATATGATCAGCTCAACCCCGACAGCCTGGCATTGCGCCCCGCCAAAACCGTGATGCGGCTGGCGCGGATGGGGTCGTTCCACCAGTCGCGCCTGTCCTTCATGCGGGTGCTGCTGCGGCGGCTGAAGGCCGAGAACTGGCGCTTCGAGCGCCGCGCCTTCGAGATCGGCGCGCAAGGCGTCGGCCATGCCGTCTACACGATGCACGGACCCGCCCGCAGCTACAGCCTCGTGGCCTTCGCCCACGACCTGCCGCCCGAACAGCGCTCTGACCGGGTGATCGCAACCGCCTGGGACACGACTTTCACCCTGTTCGATGGCTTGCCCACGGCGGCGGACATCGAGCGCCTGTCGCGCAACGTGCCTCTGCAAGAGGCCGGCCGCGTTACCGCCTCGGAGCTGACCGTCTCCCGCGCCAACCGCTCGGTCCGGCTGTTCGGCCAGGTGGTCGACTGCCTCAGCCGGGGCGAGCAGCCCGATGCGGCGGATGTCGACGCCGTGGGCTACCTGATGCGCACAACGGCGGTCTACGGCTCCGGCAAGCTTGGCGCCGCCGACCGCGAGAGCATTGCCGGGCGCCCCGAATTCGCAGCACCGTTCCAGGCCGAGATGCTGACCGTCTTCCTGATCCGGGGCTTCGTTCTGGACCTGGTGGAACACCTCGCTGCGCTTCGGGGCGGCGCCAGGGCGGTGGCACTGGACCCCGCGCTGCGCCGCCGCTTCGGCATCGGCAACTCCACCGGGCTCGGCATGGCGCCTTTCCTGCTGAACCACCCGATCCTTCTCAACAACTGGATCGAGGCGCGGGAGACCGCACTGGCGCGGGTGCGGGCCCTGCCCGCGATCTCGCCCGGAGAGGCCAAGGCGTTCCGGATCATGCTCCGCCGGGGGCGGCGCAACGTTGACGAGTGGCATTCCGAGCACCCGCTCCAGTGCCACAAGATTGCGGAGCTGACGGCCGATCTCGACCGGCTGGAGGCGCATCTGGAAACCGGAGCCCTGGAGGCGCCCTTGCCCTGGGACGCGCTCTACCGCTGGTCAGAGACCGCGCTGAGCCTCGAGGGGCAGGAACTTCTCGTCGCCCTGATGATGGAGCCCTACGACGCGCTGGTCGATGACCTTCCGGCGCGCATGAGCGCGGACGAAGGTGAAGGCTTCCGCATCGACGGCGGCATGACCGTGGCGCGGCTGCGGGAAATCCTCGAAGACACCTACGCTTGGGCCCTCAAAATAAATTGGAGCAGCCCCGGCAGTCAGGCCCGGGTTTGGTATGTCTCGGCGGAAAAGCTCGAGCCGCGTCTCGGCGACCGCCACCTGGAGCCGGTCTCTGCCTACGAGCAGCCGCTGGCGCCCGGGCGCGATGCGGCGCTGCTGTTCGACGCGCTCAAGGAAGCGTCCGCTGAAACCCGGGTTGCCGATTTCCTTCTGCGCCACCCTGAGCACCGTCACATCTTAAGGCGGGTGCAGATTGCCGCCCGGTACCCCTATGCCGAGATCCGCGACAATACGGTCGGCGCCGACGTTCTGCCCATCGACCTGTTGCGCGCAAAGCTGTCCTTCTTCGGCGCCTGCCACTTCGACCCGCGTTCGGACCGCTGGGTGCGGATCAACATGTTCCGCAATGCGCCGTTCCCGCACGAGCTGGCCGGGATGGATTTTGCGGGCTGGACTTATCCTGCCCTGCCAGAGGTGACGCCATGATCTATTCGCTCAACGAGATCGAAGCCCTCGCCCGGAAGGCCGCCCGCGGGGGCGGGATGAGCTGGGGCCTGGCCGAGGAAACCGGCAAAGCCGTGCGCTGGCTCAGCGAAAACGGTCTTCCGGGGCCGCGGCTTCTGGTGGATCTGCTCCGCCTGAATGACGGGACAGCTTATGCCGATCTCGCACCGCGGCAGGCGGACGGGATCTGGCGCGCCCGCAGCGGCCTGCTCTGCCCGATCATCGCCGGTGCCCTGATCTGCGACCGCGCCGATGAGCTGACGGCCGGCGAAGGATTGCGCCTGGGTGAGGTTGCGGTGCCTCTGCTGCTTGCCCCCTTTGCATCCGCGGCCGCCCGGTCCGCGGGAGTGGCCGTCGCGCTCGAATGGCGCGGAGTGTCGCTTCTGCTTGATGGCGGAACGCTAAAGGCCGACGGCAATGAAGCGGCTCTGCTCGCCACGAGAACGGAAACCGCAGGTTTGTTCCAGACAGATGCAGGAGCATCGCGGCCGGTCCGGACCGGCACTGGCCGTCACGTAACCTTCGAAACCCTTAACGCCCTGGAGAGCTTTGCGCTTCGCACCTGCGCTCCGGCGACCGAGGCCAGCCGAGCGGGGGCAGGAGCCAGGCAGGAAACGGACTGAGGACGGCTCTTTTCCGGCGCCGTCCCGCATTGACGCCAGCAGTCAGTCCGAACCGCGCCAAAAAGCAAGCGTGCAAAAGGTCTTTGAGCCGGCGCAGCGAACCCTTAGGCAGTTAAGGCAGAACAGCACGATCGGGGCAGCCTTGCCGGACCTGCGGGCGCCGCGCGCAGACAACGACATGGCGGCCGAACGGTAAATTCGGCCTTCATGCCCTCTTGCGGCAGAGCGGCCCAAGCGGGGCACCCTCAGAGGAGCGAGCCCGGGCCCGTACGGCGGCGCGGGTGAGAGCACTCAGTTGAGGCTGTGTGGAAACTCGCCGTTATCAGCAGCCCAAGTCCCGTTCCCGAGCAGCCGCGGCGTGGATCTCGCAGATGGACGAGCAGGTTAAGCTGTCCCTCAGGACAGGATCGTCTTCATCAGCCCGCGAACACCGGCCAGAGCGATCATTTGCCTCATGTTGCAGGCAAGACGCTTCGATGCCATCACCGTTCGGTCGTTCCGGAACCGCCGCAGCAGGAAGTGCGTCGTTCCCATCCAGGATTTTATCATGCCGAATAGGTGTTCGACCGTACTACGGCGTAGCATCGTTGGATCGTCCCCGCCGCCGAGGCAAGGCCGCATCTGACCTATCAGATGTTCGTGCAGCCAATGCGAGACGCTTCGTTCCTTGCCGGCCGTGCAGCGGCGCTTGACCGGGCAGCCTCCACAGTTTCCCCTCCAGCAGCGCCGGATCAGCCTCGAGATGGGCCAACCGGCTTGCAAACTTGGGCTTTGTGAAGTTCCGGGCACCGGTTTTTGAAAGTGACCGGCCGCCCGGACCAGAGGATCCTCGCAGATCCAGTCTTCAGGCCGTTCCGGCAACAGCGTTGCCTGATCCCGGTCCGCGCCCTCTATAGAGCCTGCCGTGATAATTGTCCGCTGCCCATCTGGAGGTTGCCAAGCCAGGGAGTTTCCACACAGCCTCGGCCCAGAGCGGACCTGCGCCACCTCCAGTGGAGACCGCCGTTCGCTGCGCCCTGTATCAATGCCCGGACTGCTCAGAGCATATCCTTTGGGCGGCACCTCACCACCGCGGTAAAACCGCTGCGGAAAACTCCGGCCCGGATCGGGGGGGTACTTTTGGCGATCCCGTCATTGACGGCCCCCAAAGCGCGGCCGGCCCGATCCGGACACTGGAACCCTGCCGGGGACAACCCGAAGTGACGCCATTGGGGCCTTGCGGTGATCTGGCGTTGCAAATCGACAGACAGGGAACCTACTGCGGCATCCGGAGCTCGAATACAGGCGTGAATGCAGCGGGGGCCAGAGACGATTCAAGGATGTCCGGATCTTTGGACTGCTGGCCGAAGATCAGGATCTCTGGACCTGCATGTGAAAACCGCAGCTGCTTTTCGATTGCGCGCACGGCCATTTCTATCGCCAGGCGGCCCTGCAGCACCGGTAGATCCGTGGGGGTGGCGATGATCCGTTCCCTGAGAACACCGCGGTAGACGGCGTGTGTCATATAGTCTGACACGATTTGAACCCGATCCTGCAAGCCGCGGGCGCGCAGCACCGACACCGCCGCTTCCGCCGCGGGTGCGGAGCCGGCGATGTAATCGAGGTCCGCCACTTCATCCAGCGCTTCCTCGACCAGCCGGACCTGGATTTCCCGGCCGGTGTCGCCGTATTTCGTCACCGCGATCCCGGCGGAGCTGCCGGCCAGCGCGGCTTCAAACCCCTGCTCGACAAACTGCACCCAGCCAGCCTCGGCCGGGCCCGGAAACCAGGCGACCTTTACCGGGGGAGACCCTTCCGGATGCCGCCCGGCTATTATCCGGGCCGCCGAGGCTCCCATTTCCGTCCAGGAGACACCGACTTTGGCCGTGATTCCCGTGTCGGCGATGTCGTTGACCGCGGCGATGACCGGGATGGAGGCTGCAATGCGCTCCACCGTGCTGCTGAGGCCGGCATAAGACACCGTTCCGACCACAAAGGCATCAGCGCCTTCGGCAACGCAGCTTTCGGCCTGCTGGATCTGGCGCTGCAAGTTCGGATAGCCGCCGGCCTCGACCAGCTTGAACGACACGCCCAGCCGGCGCGCCTCCGTCAGCATGCCGTAATTGACGCTCAGCCAATAGGCATCCTTCAGATGCGGGTAGGAAATGCACAGCCGCCAGGGCTGCGCTGCCCTGTCCAGCGGCTGATACTCGACGGTTTCATACCCGCTGCCGTAGTCGAACGGGACCCGGGGCACTTGCAAGCGCCAGGTTTCCGCCGCGGCGCCGGAGCAAAACACCGTCAGAAAAATGAACCAGATGAAGCGCATGCCTTTCCTTTCCTGCTTCCGACGATAGGCCTGCGGCGGCGAACAGGGAAATTCAAAATTGCGAAACCTGCCGCGCCGCGCGAAGGTCGGACATGTTCAGAAACTTCGGGCTAGGCGGAAAACTGAGCCTGGCGTTCATCGTGATCGCCGGGCTGCCCACCATTGCGGGGGTTTTGGGGGTGATCGAGCTGCGGGCGCTGGCCCGCCGCCAGGCCGAAGTCATCAGTCAGACCATCCCCGCCATCGCCGAGGTGCGCGGCATGGCAGAGGAGAGCACCCGGATCATCGCAATCGCGCCGGAACTCGCAGAGGTGGAAACGCAAGCCGCCCGGGAAAACCGTGCTGTCTTCCTGCGGGACCAGATCGGGGCGCTGACAAGCCGGATCGACACGCTGAACCTCGAAGCGAGCTCGGGAACCGCGCAGTTGCGGGCGACGGTGTCGGATGCCGCCCGGGCGCTGGATGAATTGAACGGGCTGGTTGAAACCCGTATCGCGCTGCATGGCGCCTTCAAGGCGCTCGCCGAACGCAATCTGGCGGCCGCCAATGAACTTCTCGGCATGGCCGATACGCTGGTGGCAAATGCGGAAATGGGCACGACGGCGGTCATCTCCAGCCTTTATGCGCCACCGGAATCCCGCCTGGAGGAAACGGCGCGCACCGATACGCTGGACAAGCTGATCGAAGTAGATCTCTTCCAGCTTGGCCTGATGTTCGAGCTGCGCTCGCAATCCGGTGAAATCGGCCTTCTGATCAACCGTATCGACGAGGCACAGGGCGAAACCGCACTGGGCGAAATCGAGGCTTCTCTGGCCAGCCGTCTTGCGATCGTGTCGCGCAGGGTGAAGGCGATAAGGGATCCGGGGCGGCGCCAGCAAGCGGAAGCCCATGTCGCACAGCTCCGGTCCGTTACCGGCGGAGACCCGGGTCTGTTCGCCCTCAGGAACCGGATCCTGGCAACCACGGCCCGGATCACCGCGCTGAAACTGGAACTTCAGAATACGGCCCTCCGCCTCGGCCGGGAGGCCGCAGCGGTGGCCGATCAGGCGCAGGCAAAGGCGCTCAGCGCGGGCAATCAGGCTGCGGTCGAGATGCGCCGGGCGCAATTGAGAAACGGCATCGCGGCGGTGGCCGGCCTGCTTCTGTCGCTTGCTGTCGTTTGGTTCTTCGTGCGCGGACACGTGACCCGGCGGCTGAACCGGCTGGCCGGAACCATGGCCGCGCTTATGCGCGGCCAGCTGGACCGGGAGGTGCGGCCGAGGGGCCGGGACGAAATCGCCCGGATGGAGGAGGCTGTGGAGGTCTTCCGCCAGCAGGCCATCGAGAAACGCACACTGGAACGACAGCGGGATCTGAACGAGCGGGAATTGCGGGATCACCGGAACAACCTGCAGAACATGGTCGAGGAACAGACCGAGCGGCTGCGCCACGAGGTAAAGGCCCACGAACAGGCACGGCAGAAAGCCGAAGCCGCAGATCTCGCCAAATCCGAATTCCTGGCCATGATGAGCCACGAAATCCGCACGCCGATGAATGGCGTGCTCGGGATGCTGCGCAGCCTTTGCGAAGACGACCTGGCGCCCCGGCAGATGGAGCGCCTGAAGACCGCCCTCGCCTCCGGCCAGAACCTGTTGAAAATTCTGAATGATATCCTGGACTACTCCAAGATCGAAAGCGGCGGCCTGACCCCCGAAAACGAAACCTTCTCCCTGCGCGAACTGGTCACGGGCATTGTCTTTCTCATGCGCCCAAGTGCGGATGAAAAAGGCATCCACCTGTGGCTGGACGCGCCTGACACCCTCCCTGACGCAGTGGTCGGCGACATCGCAAAACTGCGCCAGATCCTGTTCAACCTTCTGTCCAATGCGCTGAAGTTCACGGAGGACGGAGAGGTTATCCTGCGGGTGCGGGCAGCTGAGGCAGGCGCGGGCCGCCATTTGGTTACATTCGAGGTCAGCGACACCGGAAAAGGCGTCTCCGACGAGGCCAAATCCCGGGTCTTCGAAGCGTTCGAGCAGGAGGATTCCGACACCGCGCGCCGTTTTGGCGGCACAGGTTTGGGACTCGCGGTCAGCAAGCGTTTCGCCGAGGCAATCGGCGCGCGCCTGTCGCTGGAAAGCACGCAGAACGTGGGCTCGGTCTTTTCACTTTCTGCCGAACTGAAAGCCGGTGATCCGGAGGATCTGGCACCCCGGGAAAGCGAAACGGCACTAGGCCCGGCGGATGTCAGCCTGTCCATCCTGGTGGTCGAAGACAACGAGATCAACCAGATGGTCGCCCAGGGGTATCTTGAGCGCATGGGGCATGGCTGCGTGTGCGTCTCCAGCGCCGAACGCGCGCTCGAGCTGCTGCCGCAGAGCCAGTTCGATCTTGTTCTGATGGATGTGAACCTGCCGGGGATGAGCGGCACCGAGGCAACCCGCCGGCTTCGGGCGCATGCGGATCCGAAGCTGGCCAATCTGCCGGTGATCGGCATTTCCGCGCATGTGCAGGAGGATCAGATCGAAGCGCATCTGCAAGCTGGCATGAACGGGTTTGTCGCCAAACCGGTCTCGCCGGAACGGCTCGCCAAAGCCCTGGCGAGCGTCTGTGAGGGGCGCTACGGCGAGGTGTATCTGTCGGCGCGCCAAGCTGCCCCGTATGCGCAAACCGCCGCGGATACAACGGGGCGTGCCGCTAGCCTGCGCCGCCTGTTCCGCGGCAATATTCAGGATCTCGGGGAAGCCCAGGCGTTCGAAATCGCCCGGCTGTTTCTCAAGGAGCTGCCGCAGAGCGTTTCCAGGATCGAGGCGGCTCTGGCGGCGCAGGATATGGGCGTTCTGGCCAAAACGGCGCACCGTGCCAAGGGAGCGGCAGGCACTTTTGGCCAGAACGACCTCGCGGGGCTGCTTGCGGAACTGGAACACTGCGCCGCCGGGAACAACCACAGGCGCGCCGGGCAGCTGGTTCAAGACCTGGCAGACCTGGTACCGCGGGTTCTGAGCGAAATTACGGACGTTATGCGCGAATTCGAGGCTGTCAGCGCAAAGGCGCGGTGAAGACATAGCCCTCGCCATGCACCGTTGTAATGATGCGCGGATGCCCGGAGTCCTCCTCCAGCTTGCCGCGCAGCCGCCGTATCAGAACATCCACGGTGCGCGGATTCACCCCGTACTGCCGGTGGGTTACCCGGCTCATCAGCGCATCGCGCGACACTACCTCGCCTGCCCGGCCGACCAGCGCCTCCAGCACTTCGAATTCCGCGCGGGTGAGCGAAACGGTCTCGCCCTCCGCCGTTTGCAGATGCCGCGCAGCCACGTCGAACCGGAACTTCCCGAAATTGTGGATGCGGCGGGACAGCCGCCGGATGTCCTGTGTCCGCCGCAGCAGATTCTTGAGCCGCGCCAGCAGTTCGCGCCGGTTGAAGGGCTTGCAGACATAGTCATCCGCGCCAAGCTCCAGCCCGACGATCCTGTCGATCTGATCATCCCGGCCGGTCACCAGAATGATCCCCATTTCCGACTTTGCCCGCTGTTCACGGGTAATCTGCAGCCCGTCCTTTCCCGGCAGGTTGATGTCGACCAAAAGCAGATCGACCTCCTGCTCCTCCAGGGTTTTCTCCGCCTCTTCCGCAGTCTCGGCCTCCGAGACGCGGTAGCCTTGCGCATTCAGGTAGCTGGCGAGTGTCGCCCGGGTGACCGGCTCATCCTCGATAATCAGAATATGCGCCATGAATGAGGGAACCTCTCGCGGTATTTTCCTGCTGGTTAACAAATTTTAACATAACCGGCCAGCCCATTCATCCCGCCGGGCTGACCTGTTCACATCCGCCTCCTAGCCTCTTTCCCGAA
The DNA here is from genome assembly GCF_048820915.1 of Cribrihabitans pelagius. NCBI lineage: Bacteria > Pseudomonadati > Pseudomonadota > Alphaproteobacteria > Rhodobacterales > Paracoccaceae > Cribrihabitans > Cribrihabitans pelagius. Next base: position 44,114 of record NZ_JBMERR010000006.1, read on the forward strand.
AGCGGCGCTTTCACAGAGCAAAAAAGGGCTCAGGCCATCAGGACCGGGGCTGCGGCAACAGGGAGATAAACATGGACTACCGGCAATACCTACTGGCCAGTGCAGCGGCCATGACATTGGCAACCCCGATGGCGATGGCGGAAGATTCCCCGGACCCCATCATAATCCCGGTCCACAACTGGTCCAGCCAGATCGTGATGAGCCACGTCGTCGGCCAGATCTTCGAGACGATGGGCAACAACGTCGAATATGTCTCCACCGACAGCCAGGCGGTGTACGAGTCCGTACGCCTCGGGGACGTGACGCTGGAACTGGAAGTCTGGGAAGGCGCCTTCGGCAAATCCTTCAACGAAGCCGTGGCCAAGGGCGGCCTGCATGATGCCGGCGGCCATGACGCCATCACCCGCGAAGACTGGTGGTATCCCGCCTGGACCAAGGAAGCCTGCCCCGGCTTGCCCGACTGGGAGGCTTTGAATGACTGCGCCGCCGCCTTTGCCACTCCGGAAACCGGGGACAAGGGCCGTTTCCTTGGCGGGCCGGTCGACTGGCTCAAACATGACGCCGAGCGGGTTGAAGCGCTGGATATGAACTTCACGGTGGTGAACGCAGGCTCTGCTTCCGCGCTCTGGGCCGAAGTGGCGGCGGCAGAGAAGACCAAACGCCCGGTGGTGATCTTCAACTGGACCCCGAATTTTGCCGAAGCTGTCTGGCCGGGCGAGTTCGTCGAGTTTCCCGCCTGGGTGGATGGCTGCGACACCGACCCTGCCGTCGGCCCCAACCCGGATGCCACCTATGACTGCGGCAACCCTTCCAACGGCTACCTCAAGAAAGCCGCCTGGGACGGCATGAAGGACAAATGGCCGGCCGCCTATGAAACCCTCACCGAAATCAGCTTCACCAACCCGCAGATCGCCGAGATGGCGCGGCTGGTCGATGTGGACGAGATGGAGCCCGAAGACGCCGCTGCCGAATGGCTGGAGGCCAACGAGGACGTCTGGAAGCCCTGGACCGAATAATCTCCCGTGTTCTCCAAACTGCCGGGGCGGCACGCTGCCCCGGGCTTTTCCGCCAAAGGAAGTTGACCCATGACCGCCCGCGCCCCCGTCATTTCGTGCAAGAACGTCTGGAAACTGTTCGGAGCCCATCCGGAACAGTACCTGAAGTCGCTGACCGGAAATCCGGGCTTCGAGGAAATCCGCCAGGCGGGCTACATCGCCGCTGTGCGCGACGTCTCCCTGGACATCGCCAAGGGGGAAATGCTGGTGATCATGGGGCTGTCGGGCTCCGGCAAATCGACCTTCGTGCGCTGCCTGTCGCGGCTCATCGACATCACCGGCGGCGAGGTCCGGGTCGAGGGCCAGGACATTGGCGCCATGTCCGAGAAGGAGCTGATCGCCCTGCGCCGCAACAAGATGGGCATGGTCTTCCAGAGCTTTGGCCTGCTGCCGCACCGCACCGTGCTGGACAACGTCGCCTTCCCGCTGGAGATGCGCGGCCAGGACCGCCACGCGCGCCGCGCCCGGGCGCTGGAAGTGATCGAACTGGTTGGCCTGTCCGGGCGCGAGGACTACTTCCCGCGTGAACTTTCGGGCGGCCAGCAGCAGCGCGTCGGTATCGCCCGCAGCCTGGCGATCGAGCCCGACATCTGGTTCCTGGACGAGCCCTTCTCGGCGCTCGATCCATTGATCCGCCGCGAGATGCAGGATGAGTTCCTGCGCCTGCAGGCGATGCTGGGCAAGACCATCGTCTTCATCACCCACGACTTCGACGAAGCGCTGCGCCTCGCCGACCGCATCGCCATCATGAAGGACGGCATGGTCGAGCAATGCGACACCCCCGATCAGATCGTGCTGAACCCCGCCACCGGATATGTCGCCAAGTTCACCGAGGAAATCGAGAAGTCCCGCGTCGTTCATGCCGGAGTGCTGGCGCACGGGGTGAACGGCCACACACTGACCGGCAGCCCGGTCGGAGAGAAGCAGACCATCTCGGAACTGGCCCGCCTGCTGGTTAATGACAACCGGGAATTCCTGCCGGTCGCCAATGCCTCCGGCACCCTCACGGGCGCCTTGAACCGGCAGGAAGCGCTCGATGTGCTACTGGGAGAGGCGTCATGACCGACCAGACAATGACATTTGCCGGAAGATCCCGGAACTGGACACGCGCCAAGACCGGGTGGGCGATCTTCGCCGCGGCCTGCCTGCTGGCCGCAGGCAACTCCGTGCTGCCAGCCGGGCTGGTACGCCCGCCGGAATGGCTGATCCTGCCCTTTGCCGACTGGATCAACGCGATTTTTGCCTTCGTCCGCGATGACCTGGGCCTTCTGTACCTGACCCGTGCCTTTGCCGGCGGGGTGGAATGGCTGCTCGATGTGACCGCGAACCTGCTTTATGGCAAGAACCGCTGGCCCCGCGTCGGCCCGATCCCGTGGACCGTGATTGCCAGCATTGGATTTGTCACCGGCTACGCCTTGCAAGGCTGGCGGCTGTCGCTGCTGACCGGCGGCACCTTTGTCTGGATCGCCGTCATGGGGCAGTGGAAATGGGCGATGGAGACGCTTTCGGTCATCGTCGTCGCCGCGCCCTTCTCGATCCTGTTCGGCCTGGTCATGGGCATCCTCGCCTGGCGCTCGAAGACCTTTGAGAAGATCCTGAACCCGATCCTCAACATCGCGCAGAGCCTGCCGCATTTCGCCTATATGATTCCGGTGGTCGTCTTCATCGGCGTCGGCCCGAAGGCAGGCGCCATCGTCACCATCATCTTCTCGGTGCCGCCGATGATCCGCATGTCATTGCTGGGCCTGCGCAAGGTCCCGCACGAGGTGATCGAAAGCGGCCACATGTGCGGCTCCACCCGCTGGCAGCTTTTGCGCCATGTGCGCATACCCACCGCCCGGACCGAGATCCTGGTCGGCGTGAACCAGGTCATCATGCAATGCCTTGCCATGGTGGTTCTGGCCAGCTTCATCGGCATGCCCGGCCTCGGCCAGAAGCTGCTGCAGCTGCTGCAGGCGCTGAAGATCGGCCGCTCGGCCGAGATCGGCATCACCATCGTGCTGCTGGCGGTCATGCTCGACCGCTGCACCAAAGCCTGGGCCACGAAACAGCCCGGGCATTATGAGAAGGGCACCAGCTTTGCGGTCCGCAACAAGTTCCTGCTGCTCGCCATCGGCCTGTCCGCGGCCTGCTGGCTGCTGGCGCAGTTCCTCCCGCTGATGGACCAGATCGGCCGCCGCGACGCCTTCACCATCTCCAAGCCGATTGACGCGGTTGCCGACTGGTTCATTGTGCTGATCGACCCGGTCACCCAATGGCTGCGCTGGTTCCTGATCACCTGGGTGCTGATCCCGATCCGCGATGCCTTCCTGTGGATGCCCTATGCCGCGGTGCTGGCGCTTCTGGCGGCCGCTGGCTGGGCCATCGGGGGGATACGTTCGGCACTGGTGTGCCCCGCCTTCTTTGGCCTCATCGCCATGTCCGGCTGGTGGGACCGCGCGATGATCACTGTCTATACCGTCGTGGTCGCCGTCTCGATTGCTGCCGTGCTGGGCTTTCCGCTGGGCATCTGGGGATCGTTTCAGGAGAAACGGGCCGCCTTGGCGCTGCTGATCTGCGACACACTGCAAACCTTTCCCAGCTTCATCTATCTGATCCCGGTGGTGATGCTGTTCGGAGTGAATGACGTGGCGGTGATCGGTGCTGTTGTCCTCTTCGCCGCCGTGCCGCTGGTGCGCTACACCATCGAAGGATTGCGCCAAGTGCCCGAAACCCTGATCGAGGCCGCGGACATGTCCGGCGCCACCCGGCTGCAGACCCTGTGGAAGGTCCGCCTGCCGATGGCGCTGCCCACCATCATGGTCGGAGTGAACCAATCGGTGATGTTCTCGCTGTTCATGGTGATCATCGCCGCCTTCATCGGCACCCAGGACCTGGGCCAGGAGATGCAGCGCGCGCTGTCCTCCACCGATGTCGGCAAGGGGCTGGTGCTGGGTCTTGCCGTTGCCTTCATGGGTCTGATGGTGGACCATCTGGTCATCACCTGGGCGCGGGCCAAGAAAGAAGCGCTGGGGCTGGAGTAAGACCATGACCATCCATTCAAACGACTTCGGCCCTGCCCCAATCACCCGCATCGGCTTTCTGCTGTTTCCAGGCTTTCCCATGGCCTGCCTGACCTCGGCAATGGAGCCGCTGCGTGCCGCCAATGAGATCGCCGGGCACCAGGTGTTTTCCTGGTCGCTGGTGACCGAAACCGGCGCGGACGCCGCGGCTTCTGCCGGGGTCTTTTTCCCTGCAGATTGCAGTCTGGCGGACGCCGAAGGCCTCGACTGCCTGTTCCTGCTGTCGGAGCCGGACGCCGGATTTGAGAACCCGGTCTCGGCCCCCGGACGCCTGCGGTACCTCGCCCGGCACGGCGTCGCCCTGGGCGCGGCCGCCGGAGGCATCTTTCCCCTGGCCCGCAGCGGTGCTCTGTCCGGGCGGCGCTGCGCTGTGCATTGGTGCTACCGCAGCGCCTTTGAAGCTGCCTTTCCTGAGTGCACCGCCGTGGACCGGCTGATCGTGCGGGACGGTAATATCCATACGGTCTCCGGCGCCGCTGCCATGTTCGACCTGTCATTGGAGCTGATCGGCAGCACCCTCGGCGAGCCTGTCATGAACGAAGTCGCCTGCCTGTTCCAGCACCCGCTGATCCGCAGCGGCAGCGCCCGCCAGAAAGTCCCCGTGCTGCACAGCGGCCGGACCGTCGACCAGATGCCTCCCGCGGTGAACCGGGCGATGTCGATATTCTCCAGCAACATCGAGATGCCGCTCTGCATACGCGATGTGGCGCGGATGTCCGGCGTGTCGCCGCGCCAGCTGGAACGCAGTTTCCGCGCGGCAACAGGGTCGAGCCCCGGGGAATACTACCGCAGGCAGCGTCTGAAAGCGGCGCGCCAGATGGTGCTGCTATCCTGGGATACCATTTCCAGCATTGCCAACGCGGTTGGGTATGCCAGCTCTTCCACGCTGACGCAGCACTACCGGAAACAATTCGGCATCACCCCCGCCCAGGAGCGCAAGGCCAATCTGACGCATTCAAACAGCCGGATCGCGGAAATCAGGTAGAGGCGGCCCGGGACTATCCGGAAACCGGCAGCTCAAGGCCGGGGAACAGCGCTGTTCCGGTCCGGCCAGCTCGTAAAACTGGCCGGAGGGGTTCCTGCGCTGCCGTCAAACACTCAGGCAGCAATACTTCAGCTCCAGGTAATCCTCTATCCCGTATTTGGAGCCTTCCCGGCCGAGACCGGACTGCTTGATGCCGCCGAACGGTGCGGCTTCGGTGGAGATGAGCCCGGTATTGACCCCGACCATGCCGTACTCCAGCCCTTCCATCACCTGGTAAATCCGGCTCAGATCGCGGCTGTAGAAATACGAAGCCAGTCCAAACTCGGTGTCGTTGGCGGCGGCCAGGACCTCCTCCACCTCCGAAAAGCGGAACACCGCCGCGAGCGGGCCAAATGTCTCTTCGCGCGCCACCGCCATTTCCCCGGTGGCCCCGGCAATCACCGTGGGCTGGAAGAAGGTGCCGCCGCGCTCATGCTCGGCGCCGCCGGTAACGACTTTGCCGCCCTTGGCCTCCGCATCGGCGATGTGATCGCGCAGTTTCGCCACCGCGGCTGCGCTGATCAGCGGGCCGATGGCGGTACCCTCGGCAAAGCCATCGCCCACGGGCAAGGCCGCAACCGCCGCCGAGAGCTTCCCGACAAAAGTGTCATAGACCGCATCCTGCACATAGATCCGGTTGGTGCAGACACAGGTCTGGCCGGCATTGCGGAACTTCGAGAGCATCGCGCCCTCGACCGCCGCATCCAGATCGGCATCGTCAAACACGATGAAGGGCGCGTTGCCGCCCAGTTCCAGCGACAGTTTCTTGATCTGCTCGGCCCCCTGGCGCATCAGGATGCTGCCAACCCGGGTGGAGCCGGTAAAGCTGATCTTGCGCATCGCAGGGTTTTCGCAAAACTCGCGCCCGATGCCCTGGCTGTCGGTCGAGGGCAGCACCGAGAAAACCCCCGCAGGAACGCCCGCCTCTTCCCCCAGTTTCGCGATGGCCAGCGCCGACAGCGGCGTCTCGCTTGCAGGCCGCACCACCATGGCGCAGCCAGCTGCCAGCGCCGGGCCTGCCTTGCGGGTGATCATCGCGTTGGGGAAGTTCCAGGGCGTGATCGCACCAACCACGCCGACCGGCTGTTTCATGACCATTATGCGCTTGTCGCGCTGGTGGCCGGGAATGGTGTCACCGTAGACCCGCTTGGCTTCTTCCGCGAACCACTCGATGAAGCTGGCGCCATAGATGATCTCGCCCCTGGCCTCGGCCAGCGGCTTGCCCATTTCGGCTGTAAGGATGGCCGCCAGATCATCGGCATGGGCCACCGTCAGGTCGAACCACTTGCGCAGCACCGCTGCGCGTTCCTTGCCGGTGCGCTTCGCCCAGTCCTTCTGCGCGGTTTGCGCCGCTGCAATCGCGGCCTTGGCATCTTCGGCCGAACAATCGGACACCTGGGCCAGAACCTCGCCGGTGGAAGGGTTGCATACCGCAAAGCGGGCGGCGCGGCCCTGCCATTCGCCGTTGAGATAGGCTTCGCTCAGCAACAGATCGGGGCGGGAGAGAGAGAGCATTTGCTAAACTCCTGTTCAGTCAGGAAAAGGGCGGGGTTGCCCCCGCCCGGTTTCGGGTTTGTCCGGGGCAGGATCAGGCGTGCAGATCGCCATCCAGTGCGGTGCCGTCCGGCGCGCGCGCAACCGCGCTGGAGACCGCCGCCGGATCCTCCATCAGTGACTTGAGCACGCCCCAGGCCATCAGCACGACCAGAACCGAGATCGGCAGGGCGGCCGCGATGGCCGCGGTCTGCAGCGCCGGCAGCCCTCCGGCCAGCAGCAGCACAGCTGCAACAAGGCCCTGTGCCGCGCCCCAAATCACCCGGTGCACCCTGGGCGGATGCGCGTTCCCCATGGACAGGATCGTCGTTATCACCAGGGTGCCGGAGTCCGAGCTGGTGATGAACCAGGTGGCCAGCAGGAAGGTGGTCAGCGCCGAAATGACCCAGGCCAGGCTGCCGCCATCTGCCAGTCGGTCAATGGTGCCGAACAGGGTGCCGCCCAAATTCCAGCTGTTGACCATGTCAATCAGGCCCGCGGTGCCAACGCCGCCCTCCGCGTTCAGTTCCAGGAACAGCGCGTTGCCGCCGAAGACCGAGATCCAGATAAAGGCCATCGTGCTGGGCACCAGCATAGCGCCGAACATGAACTCGCGGATGGTGCGGCCCTTGGAGATACGGGCAATGAACATGCCGACAAACGGGGCCCAGCTCAGCCACCAGCCCCAGTAGAAGATGGTCCAGCCGCCCTGCCAGGCCACGTCGCCCTGCGCGGATGCGGTCCAGAAGCCCATTGACAGAAACTGGGTCACGTAGTCGCCGGTGGCGTTCAGGAAAAACCCCGCCAGCCATTGCGTTGGCCCTGCAAACACAAAAAACGCAATCAGCGCAACGGTCAGCACGATGTTCCATTCCGAAAGGATCTTGACGCCGCGGCCTATGCCAGAGACTGCCGACAGTGTGGCGACAATCGAGATGGCAATGACCAGAGCAACCTGAGTGCCGGCGCCCGGGTCGATCCCGAACAGCACGTTCATGCCGTGCGCCATCTGGTTCACTCCCAGCCCCATCGACGTGGCAATGCCGAAAACGGTGCCGAACACCGCAAGCAGATCGGCCGCATGGCCTGCCGGGCCGTAAATCCGGTCACCCAGGATCGGGTACAGCGCCGAGCGGAAGGTCAGCGGCAGCTTTTTGCGGAAGGCAAAATAGCCAAGCGCCAGGCCTGTCAGCGTATAGATCGCCCAGCCATGCAGCCCCCAGTGGAAATTTGTCACCCGCACCGCGTCCACGGCGCGCTGCCCGTCCATTTCCGTATGCCCCGCCGCGTCGGCGAACGGGTTGTTGGGATAGCCCCAGCCGGCCGAATTGTCGAAGTAGAACAAAGGCTCGGCAACACCGAAGAACATGATGCCGATCGACACCGATGCCGAGAACAGCATGGCGAACCAGGAAAAGCGGCTGAATTCCGGCCTGCTGTCATCATCGCCCAGGCGGATCGATCCGAACCGGCTGAACATCAGGAACAGGCAGGCAAACAGGATGATGATCACCGAGCTGATGTAGTACCAGCTCAACGCGCCTTCGACCCAGGAGCGGATGCCGCCAAAGATCTTGCCTGCGTACTCCACGTTCAGGACCGTGAATACCACAAACGCTGCAACCATCGCCTTGGAGGCGATGCTCATGCCGTTGTGAAGCCCTTTGAATAGACCGGTGCCCGAGACCAGATGGTCCCCGCCTCCGGGCTTGTAGTCTCTCGCCATGATGTCCTCCCTGTGGCAGTGGCAACGATCGGGGTAACCGGCCGCGGAACCCGCGGCCGGGGGGGGTGAAACGAACTCCGGATAGGATCGGCTTAGCGCATCACGAACGGGTCAGGGATCGGCTCGTCGCTGGTGCGCAGCCAGACCGCCTTCACCTTGGTATAGTCCAGCACCGCCTGCAGCCCGCCCTCGCGGCCGTGGCCGGACAGCCCATGGCCGCCAAAAGGCGCGATGGGGCTGACCGCGCGGTAGGTGTTGACCCAGACAATGCCCGCCCGGATGCCCCGGATCATCCGGTGCGCCCGGGTGAGGTTCTGCGTGAACACTCCCGACGCCAGCCCAAAGGCAGTGTAGTTGGCGATCTCCATCGCCTGCGCTTCGGTCTCGAACTCCGCCACCGACAGGACCGGGCCGAAGAATTCGTTCGACAGGCACGGCGCCTCGGGCGCGTCAGAGCAATCCAGCACCGTGGGCGGGAAGTAGAACCCCTCCCCTTCCGGCACCTTGCCGCCGGTGACCAGCTTGGCGCCCGCTTGAACCGAGGCTTCGATCAGCCGCACCGCGTGATCGCGCTGTTTCAACGTGCACAGAGGCCCCACTTCGGTGGCCATATCCTGCGGCGCGCCGATGACCACCGCTTCTGCCTTTTCCTTCAGCCGGGCGAGGAAGTCCGCCTTGATCCCCTTCTGGATCACCAGCCGGGAGCCCGCGACGCAGCTTTGCCCGGTCGCCGCAAAGATTCCCGACACCTGCGCATTAACCGCGCTTTCCAGGTCGGCGTCGTCAAACACGATGAAAGGCGACTTGCCGCCCAGCTCCAGGGAGGTCGAGGCGAGGTTCTCCGCCGAGTTGCGCACGATGTGGCGCGCGGTCTCCGGCCCGCCAGTGAAGGCGACATGCGCGACCGAGGCGTGTCTGGTCAGCGCCGCCCCCGCCTCCGGCCCGCCGGTGATCACGTTCAGCACGCCGGGCGGCAAGCCCGCCTGATCGAAGATCCGGGCAAATTCCAGCATCGGCGCCGGGCCTTCCTCAGACGCTTTCAAGACCACCGTGCAGCCCGCTGCCAGAGCCGGGGCGATCTTCACAGCGGACAGGAACAGCTGTGAATTCCACGGCACGATGGCGGCGACCACGCCCACCGGCTCGCGGCGCAGCCAGACCTCCATGTCCGGCTTGTCGATCGGCAGATGCGCGCCTTCGATCTTGTCGGCCAGCCCGGCGTAATAGCGGTAGTATTCCGCCACATAGGCGATCTGGGCCGAGGTCTCGCGGATGATCTTGCCGGTGTCGCGGGTCTCTAGCTCCGCCAGCCGCGGGGCGTTCTCCGCCACCAGGTCGGCCAGCCGCATCAACAGCTTGCCGCGCTGGGTGGCACTCATCCCGGCCCATTCAGGCGAGAAGAACGCAGCCTCTGCCGCCGTGACCGCCCGGTCCACATCCGCAACTGAGGCAGCGGGCATCTGCGCCCAAGGATTCCCGGTGGCCGGATCGAGGCTCTCAAACGTAGCGCTCGCGTCCTCAAACGCGCCGCCGATATACTGCTGGAAGGTCTGCATGTTTCGGCTCCCTTACTGAAACGCGGGCATGACTTCAGTGATGAACCGCTCTAGCGAGGCTTTCTTGCGCTCAAAACCCATGCTGCTATCGATCCAGAACGCGTATTCATCGTAACCCAGAGCCTCATATTTCTTCAGCCGCTCGATCACCGCCGCCGGTTCGCCGATCACCAGATCGCGCTCCATGGCTTCAGGGCTGTAGAACGGATGCGCGGCGATTTCCTCGTCGCTCAGCGGCTCGATCAGGCCCTGAGAAACTTCCCGCTTGTTCATGAACCAGGCACCGAAGTAGCAGTAGAACCGGTTCAGCTCCTCCGCCCCGCGTTTCACATCCGCGGCGCTGTCCGCCACATAGGTGTGCTGCAGCAGCATGATCCTGGGGCGCGGCACCTCCGGGTGCTTCTCGCAGGCGGCATTGAACTTGCCCATCAGCTCCTCGATCTCGCCGTCGCCTTTCCACAGCGGCGTGACCTGCACGTTGCAGCCATGGGCCACCGCAAATTCGTGACTGTTGGGATCGCGTGCCGCCACCCAGATCGGCGGGCCGCCGTCCTGCAGCGGCTTGGGCGAGGCGGTGGTTTTGGGGAAGGAATGGAATTCCCCCTCCTGCGCGTAATCGCCCTGCCACAGCCCCTGCACCGCCGGGATCAGCTCGCGCATCCGCTGGCCGGCTTCCCAGGCATCCATGCCGGGCATCAGCCGTTCGTATTCGTAACTGTAGGCGCCCCGCGCGATGCCCAGATCCAGGCGGCCATCGGTGATGATATCGGTCATCGCCGCCTCGCCCGCCAGACGGATCGGATGCCAGAAGGGCGCAATCACCGTGCCCGTGCCCAGACGCACGTTCCTGGTGTGGCGCGCCACGTCAATGAGGTTCAGGAACGGGTTCGGCGCGATGGTGAAATTCATCCCGTGATGCTCACCCGTCCAGACCGCATGCATACCGCCGTCATCGGCGATTTTGCACAGCTGAATGAACTCGTCATAAAGCTGCTTCTGATCCTGATCCGCCGAGATCCGCTCCATATGCGCAAAGAGAGAAAATTTCATGCGCTCTTGCTCCCTGTCCCGACCCGGCGGACCTGGCCGCTGGTCTGGTTTCCATAATACACCCCGAAATTGCCGATCCGGCTTTCGCTGGCAAACCGTTCCAGCATGGTGCAGACCGCCGCGTCGGCGATGTCCATCAGCGTGGTCTGGCTGAGCTGGGTAAAAGCGCCCTTGGCCGGCGTGCCCCCGGCGGATTGGCATAGAAACGAGATATGCTGATGTTCGCGCGCTTCGTCCTCGAACACCGAGTAGATGAACCCCGGCTCCGCCTCGACTCCGGTCTCAGAAATCAGCCGGGCCAGCGCGGCAGAGGCGCCCTCCTTGCCCACCCGGGTTTCCGGCAGGGTCAGCTTGCCCTGATCGTTGCCCAGCAGCAGCACCTTGCCCTCGTGTTCGATCAGGGCCGAGACGATCAGCTTGGCACCCTGGCTGAGGGCTTCCGCTTCGGCAGCGGCGGTCACATAGGCGCCGCGGGCATAGCCCAGACCCGGCGCGGGCGAGGTCTCAAACGCCTTTACCCTGCCGATCAGGATCAGGTGGTCGCCCGCCTCTACCCTCTTGTGCATCGCGCAGTCGAACCAGGCGGAGACACCCTCGAACACCGGGCTGCCCTGCGGACCCTTCTGCCATCTGACTGCAGCAAAGCGGTCCTCGACAGGGCGGGCAAAGGTGTTGGAGACGTCCTTTTGGTCCTCCGCCAGCACGTTGATCGCGAACCCGCCCGACTGTTCGAATGCAGCGTAATTGCTGGAGGAGTTGGCGATGCACACCAGCACCAGCGGCGGGTCCAGCGACACCGAGGTAAAGGAGTTGGCGGTAAAGCCAATTGGATTGCCCTCGGGGTCATGCGCCGTCACCACGGTGACGCCGGTCATGAAGGTGCCAAAGGCGTTGCGCAGCGCGCGCGGGTCGATCCCGGTCATGACGGCTCCTTTTCTGCTGGAGTTTCCTCTGGCGTGTGCAGCCACTCCCGCAGGGCGGCGTTGACCGCGGCGGGGGCAGTCAGGTTGACCATATGCCGGTGGCCTTCGATGACAACCGCCCGGCCTCGCGGCGCTGCCTCCGCCATCATCTGCGCCATGGCGGGCGTCGAATTGGGGTCGCCGTCGCCGGTCAGCGCCAGCAGCGGGCAGCGGATGCCGCCAAACCCCTCCGCATAGGTGCTGTCGCCGCGGGCAAAGGCCGTATAGGCGGCGGCGTAGCCTGCCGGATTTGCCGCCGAGAGCCATTCGGCCACCTGCGCCCGCGCCTGCTGGTCGGCAGCGCTGCCGCCAAACCAGCGGGCCAGCGGCGTTTCCAGATCAAAGCTGCCTGCGCGGATTTCGGCGGCGCGGGCTTCAACCGCCTGCCGCGCCCCGGCGGATCGTTGGAACACCCCGTTCAGCAGCGCCACGCGGGAGACGTTCCCGGGGTGACTGACCGCATAACCGGCGGCAATCAGCGCCCCCATCGAATGTCCGGCCAGCGAGACCGGCCCCAGATCCAGCGCGTGCAGAACCTCATGCAGCCAGGCCACGTAATCCGGCAGTTCGGCGCCTGCCGGCAGCGGCGCACTGCCGCCGTGGCCGGGCATATCCACCGCGATCACCGCATGGGCCGGGGACAGCGCCTCGATCTGCGGCGCCCAGGCCGCCGATTGCATGCCCACCCCGTGGATCAGCACCACCGGGGCGCCCCGCCCTGCCCTTTGGCAGGACACCGGGCCATAGGGCTCAGACAGCTGCAGGGTTGCCGGCGTCATGCCCCAGTTCCTTCAGATCCTGATAACGGTCACCGATGCGGTGGTGAGGGCGCCCGCCGATGGAGGCTCCGAGCGCCACCACGATCTCATCCGGGCCCGGCGCGTCCGCCACCGACAGCTGGATGGTCAGGTAATGGCTGCGCCGGCCGCCGTCGTTCTTGTCCATCAGCGGGATCTGCAAAGGCGCATTGGCCGGTCCGCGGGTGTTGGTGAAGGCCAGATAGGATTTCGCCCCCACCGCCTCGCGGAAGTGGTTGCCGAAGCGCAGCGTGTGGATCAGGGCGGAGGCATGCTCGACCTCGCCATTCACCCCGACGATGGCGGATTTGCCGTAGCCCTCGACCCTGCCGCCGCCGCCGGCCGCCTCCAGGATCATCGCCGTCAGCTTCTCGCCCAGACCCGGCGCGCAGTCGTGGATCGCCGGGCGCAGGTCTTCGACGAACCCCTGCCCCGCCCAGGGGTTTTTGATCACCGCCACCGCGGCAATCATCTTGAGCGTTTTCTCAGCTGCCTTGCCCCCCTCGATCAGGGTCTCTTCGACATGCAGCAGCGTCTTGCGGATTTCAGCGGGCATGAACGCATCTTTCGTATCTGATTCCAGTTGCCATAATATGGTATACCATCATACAGTATGTCAATGCCGACTTGTGCCGCCCCGCCCCGGCTGTTATCGGAGAGACTATGAACCGTCCCGTGATGAACAAAATCGAACAGCCGCCGCAGACCCTGCGCGGTATCGTTCAGGACCGGATGCGCGAAGCGATCTTCTCGGGTCAGTTTGCGCCGGGCGAACGGCTGGTTGAGCGCACCTTGTGCGATCAGCTGGGCGTCAGCCGCACCGTGATCCGCGAAACCATCCGCTATCTTGAGGCCGAGGGGCTGGTCGAGATCCTGCCCGGCAAGGGACCGATCGTGGCGCAGCTCAGCTGGGAGGATGCCCGGCAGATCTATGATATCCGCCGGATGCTGGAGACCGCCGCTGCGACCGCTTGCGCCCGGAATATGACCCCGGAACTGGCGGCCGCTCTGCGGGACGCGTTACAGGCATTGCAGGACGCCGTTTCGGCAGGCGTCCCAGGACCGATGCTGCGCGCCACCACCGAGTTTTACCGGATCATCTTCGATGGCGCCGGCCACAATGTCGCCTGGGAAATCACCCAGCGCCTCAACGCCCGTATCAGCCGCCTGCGCACAGTCACCCTGTCAACCGAAAAACGCCTGATACCCGGTCCCGCTCACATGCAGGACATTTGCCAGGCCATCGTTTCGGCAGACGAAGCAGCCGCAAGAGCAGCAGTCGAATCCCACCTGGCGGAAGCGTCGGCAATTGCAGAGCGGGCCCTCACGCAAGAAGTCGCGGAGATCCGCAATGGTTAAAGCCTACTGGATCGCTAACGTAACGGTCACCGATCCCAGCCGCTACCAAGGGTATCAGGCTGCAGCCCCTGCCGCATTTGCGGAATTCGGTGCACGTTTCCTGGCAAGAGGGGAGGCGGACACTCTTGAAGGCCGCCCCTGGCAGCGCCGGGTGATCATCGAATTCGACAGCCTGGAGCAAGCCCGCGCGTGCTATGACTCCCCGGCCTACCGCGCAGCCCGGGCCGAACGGGCCGGAGCTTGCGATGCCGACATCGCCATTATTGAAGGCTTGGGTTGAGCGCGTCACTTCAGGACGTTTGAGTGCCTTCCCGAAAACCGGACACTGACGCAGGCTGCGAATTGCTGCCGGCCTTCGGCTGAGGCGGCCCCCATTGTCCAGACAGATTTGCGGCGCAGCTAAGCTAGCCTTTTGATCATGCTGCCGCTTTGAGGTCAGGGCCCTGATGGGCCTCGACCGGTGTTCCGCCGCCGAGCGCCGAATGCGGCCGCCCGGTGGTGTAAAAGCCGAACCATCGTCCGATCCCCGCGCGGGCTGCTGACCCGGATTCGAAAGCATTCAGATAGACGCACTCGTATTTCAAGGACCGCCGTAGCCGTTCGATCAAAAGGTTGTCCATCCAGCGCCCTCGGCCATCCATCGACCCCTTGACCGTTGCATCCAGCAGGATCTGCGTGAAGCGTGGGCTTGTAAATTGGCTGCCTTGGCCGGTGTGGAATATCTCGGGCCGTCCTTGGTTCCGGAGGGCGTCTTCCAGCGCTTCGATACAGAACCCGGCGTCCGTCCGGCATGGTCCTCGGACCGATGGCAGCCTCATGCCGAACTGTTCGACAGGCGCCAGAACAGAACCCGGCGCGCGGCCCTGCCCATGATAGCCACGAGATAGAGGAATGAGCCATTGGGGCGTCATTGGTTCAAGCCCAATGGCGAATGCGCCGCGTCGGAATGCAGGTAATGTCTGCGCTCCAGACTTGGGTCGGGCGGTCGATCACCATGTTCCTGAGCAGATACGGATACTTCCGATGCTCCGGGTGAGGCACCGTGGTACGCGGACGCTGGCAGACAGCGCGCAATCCCATCCTGACCATCAGGCGCCGGAGACGCTTGCGCCCGGCACAATAACCTTGGTTGCGCAGGTGCCGGGCCATACCACGCAGGCCGGCTGATGCCGTTCAGCGCGCACTGCCGGGCAATCGACAGCGCCGGGTGCCGCGGGTCGATCATCTTTCGCCGCCGGGCCACGCTCACCGACCGGAGGCTTTCCCTGAAAATCGGGTTCCGCCGCAAGCTGTCCGATCTCCGCATGCAGCTTCTCGATCTCGCCGTCCTTCCCGGCAGCCTTCGCCTCGGCCTTGCCCGAGAAGATTCCGGACATGCCCCCGAGCGCCTGTTTCTTCCAGGTGTTGGTAACCGTTTAATGCACGCCGTGTTTCGCCACCAGCTCGGCAATTGTCATCTCGCCCCGGATGCCCTCAAGGGCCACCTCCGCCTTGAACTCGGCACTGTAATTCATCCGTTTTCCAGCCACGATGTTCTTCCTCGTCTTCTTTGCCGACAAGCTTAGCAGGGTGTCTGATTTCCGGGGACCACCGCACTCGGTAAACTGCACCAGCTTGACGGACGTGACCCAGTTCGGTGCGCGCACAGTATGGGGCAGATTGGTCTCGAACCGGGATTTTGCCACATGCGTCGAGACCGGCCAGTCCACGATAGTCTGGCCATCGTTGCGCTGGTCATGAATTCACGCGGCGCGGGGTCTTGCAGTCTTTCGCTGTGCGGTCCGTCTCTCACTAAAGTGAATGTGTAACACATTGAAAAATGTTGATTTTAATTTACTGTTGATATCGAAAGGGAAACCAAAAGGAGCAAAAATATGTCAGGTAAGACCTTGATTATTGTCCTTGTAGCCAGCGGCGGCCTTGCGGCATGCGGCAAGACCACGGGCGAGCAGGTCATTTACGGCGCAGGCGCCGGCGCCGCAGGATCAGCGTTGCTGGACGGCAACGTCGTGACTGGTGCAGCGGTTGGTGCGGCGGCCAATGTCATTTATTGCAAGGAAAACCCGTACAAGTGCTGACCGGCTTGCCTTGCTCCTTCACGATACGGGCACTGGTGATGTGACCGTTCTCCTATGCGGATCGTTGCAGACCCGCCTTGGCACACCGATGCCGCGGGAGAGCGGTCACATCATCAAAGCCATCGCCAGATCATCGACGGCAGTTGGGGCTGATTCAGAATGGTCATATGCGCAGTGCCGGGCGGAACTGCCAGCCGCGCGTCCGGATTGGTCCTTGCCATATACAGGGCGTACTCCGGCAGAATGAAGTTCTCGTCCCCGTTCACGACCAGCACAGGCACAGCGATTTCCGTGGCCGGCTCTTCCGGCCAGCCCAATCCGAGGTGAGGGAAGCGGTCAGATTTTGAGTGGTCTCCGGCGCGATTGCCGCCCGGTCCTGAACCAGCTCGCGGACCACTATGCCAAAGCTCTGCTCGAGGCTCATCATGCCGCCATGCAGCATCAGAATCGGCACCTCACCCGAGCCCAGATCACAATGCACCTCGCAATAGACCTCATGGCCATACGCGCGGGCAGCTCCGGCCTGCACCAAGGGTGCCAGCAGCAGCAAAGCTGCCGCGCCCAAGGCAGAGGGCTCTTCACCGCTTGAAGCTCCTGAAACGGTGCGGCCGTGGCGGCTGTCCCTTCGGCGGGTCAGCCACGGCGGGCCGCCTCGATCGCGGCAACGTCGATCTTCTTCATTTCCATCATCGCTTCGAACGCGCGCTTCGCTTCGCCGCCGCCTGCGGCATGCGCCTCCATCAGGACCCGCGGCGTAATTTGCCAGGAGATGCCCCATTTGTCCCTGCACCATCCGCAGGCGCTTTCCGCCCCGCCGTTGCCGACAATGGCGTCCCAGTAACGGTCGGTCTCTTCCTGATCCTCGGTCAAGACCTGGAACGAGAAGGCTTCGCTATGCGTGAACGCAGGCCCGCCGTTCAAGCCCAGACAAGGGATGCCCAGAACCGTAAATTCGACCATAAGCACGTCCCCCGCCTTGCCGGACGGGAAATCACTGGGTGCGTGATGCACGGCTGTTACCGCGGTTTCGGGAAAGGTCCCGGCATAGAAGCGGGCGGCATCCTCGGCATCGCTCCCGTACCAGAGGCAGACCGTATTCTTAACCATGGTCATTCTTTATCCTCCCTGAGAACAATTTCCGGAGTGCCGGGGGCCGGAGACTGCCGAGGCCCGGATTGGTGAATGTCCCGAATCCGGCTGGACCGATAAACCTGACTGTGCCCGGTTCCGTCAGGCCGGGCGTCAGGCCTGGTCCGCAGCGGCGCGCGGCAACGGCCGCCTGCCAATGAACCATATGGTCCGCCATCGCCTTTCCGAACGCGGGCCGGCCGGTAGTCCGCTCCACACAGGAAGTGAGGGCCGGGCAGCCTTCCAGGGCACCTTCGTCCTCCGGCAGCCGCCGCACGCGCATGCCGCGTGCGAGACCGCGGACAATTCGGGCAGTCAGCCGAGGGTGACGCGTATCAGGACCCTGATGCCGCCCCCGAATCGAACAGCGGCTCGAAGCCCGCCCACATCATCCGCATGCCGTCAAAGGGCATTGCGGACATGTCCATATTGCCCATCTCCGCCTCCATCGCCTTGGCCGCGGCGTCGCAGGTGGCGCGGTCAGGCCAGGCAGACCAGCTGAACACGGGCACTTCGCCCTCTTCGGCCTTGGCTGCGCGGTAGAAATCGGTCTTTTTGCCGTGCGGCACGTCCTCGCCCCAAGTCTCAATCAGCCCGAGCGCACCGCCCTTTTCGAACATCTTCCAGCCCTCGTCCGCCATCTCCATATAGGCCGCCTTGGCCTTCTCCGGCACCGCCAGCAGGAAGCCCTGGTAATATTGCCCGCCGGTGTGATCGCCCTGCTCGAAGACCGGTGAAAAACCGCCAAAGATCATGCGGCTGCCGTCAAAGGGCATTTCCGGCAGCGCCTTCATCGCGGAATCGCTTTCCATTTTCTTCCACGCGGCATCCGCCGCGGCCCTGTCAGGCCAGGCGATCCACGAGAACACGATGGCTTCATCATCCTGCGCGTTCACGGCACCGTAGAAATCAGTGACCTTTCCCTTGGGCACATCAACACCCCAGGTCTCGACCATGCGGGTCGCGCCATAGCTTTCAAACAGCTTCCACGCGGCCGCCGCATGTTCCGCATATCTCTTCTTGTTCGCAGTCGGGACCGCTGCAACCGAGCCGGTGTAGTAGGTCATTTTAAATTTCCTTCTACTGAGGAGCGAATCCCGCTCCCGCGCCAATCGTGTCAATTGCAGTAGCAAAAAACAACTGATAGTATGAGTTAATGACTAAACAGGGCAGATCCCCGCGTATCCGCTATGACGAAGGCTGTCTGGCAGCGCATGCATTGAACCTGATCGGCGACCGCTGGTCGCTGCTTGTCGTGCGCGAGCTGATGTTCGCCCCAAAGCGGTTTCAGATGATCCGCAAGGGGCTGCCGGGCATCACTGCCAGCGTGCTCTCGGGGCGGCTGGAGCAGCTGACGGCGGCGCGTGTGGTGGCTCATGAGGGACGGCTTGGAATTTACGCGCTGACCGACACGGGCCGCGGGCTGCTGCCGGTGCTGGAGGCGCTGTGCCGCTGGGCCCTGACGATGCCGGGCCATGATCCCTCCCGCTTCATCAGCCCCTCGGCACTATTAATCTCGATGGGGGTGGGCTTGGTGCGGGACCGGGCCGACGGGCACGAGGCAGTGGCCGGCTTCGATTTCGGCAGCGAAACCTTTGAGATACGGCTGTCAGACGGCCGACTGCAAACCACAGCGGTCGCCTCGCCAAAGGCTCAGTTCGGGCTGTCAGGCACCGGCAACGCGCTGGCGGCAGCGGTCTACGGCGCCGCCCCTCTGCCGCAGCTGGTCTCCCAAGGCGTGGTCCGCGCCGAGGGCGACATCGCCGCCGCCCAGGGTTTTCTGGATTTCTTCAGATTGGAGGCGCAAGAGTCACCGGCCTGATGCAGGGGTTGATCCGACTCCAGGAAATCGCTGACGGCCGCCGCAACATCAAGTTGCTTTTTCGGCGGCATCGCGTTTACGTTTACCCCCACCAACGGCATCTTAAAGGCCATGACGAGTGTGGATACCCTCTGTTGGGCAAGCGTTATCTTCAATGTTTCGGCAGGGCTTCGATCGGACGTGTGTCGGGCCTCTGAACATGGCTTCGATGACGCCACGGGCCGGTATGCTGTTCGGAAGGCTGGGTGCCGGCTTCCGGCGCCGAGAGCTGGCGGGGCTGCATCCTGCCGGTGATCGTGCTGAGCGGCTACGCGATCCCCAGGCTGATGCGCAGCACCCGCTCCGGCGTGATCGGCGTGCCCGCGGGCGGCTGCATCCCCGCCGCCCGCGCCAAAGGGCTGCCGAAGCGGTGGTGATTTAGTGCCACGCGTTGCTGCCCTTGGTATTGCTGCCCTAGGTGTCTCTCTCGGCGGTGCAGCTGGGGCAGAATCCTTCCGGCTCCATCATGATCGAGAGGCGGCACGCCGCTGCAGCTGATCGCCGCCAGCGCGCTCAACCCCACACTCACAGTCAGCCGCCGGCGGACCGAGGGTGTGATGCGCAGCGAAGCCTTGAACCGGGCCGAGGCCGAAGGACGGGCGATCACCATGCTGGACCGCGCCGGCCAATCCAATCCGGAGGCGCGGCTGGGGAGGTACCCGTATGCCTTCTCCGGCGGCCAGCGCCAGCGCACCATGATCGGTATCGCGCTGATCCTGCAGCCACGGGTTCTGATCCGCAACGAGCCCGCCTCGGCGCTGGATGTGCCGGTGCCAGCGCAGATCATCCAACTGCTGTTGGAGCTGAAGCGCGGGCGTCTGCTGACCATAGTCTTTGTCAGCCGCAACCTCCCAGTGGTGGAGCATGTCGTCGGCCGGATGGCAGTGATGCACCTGGGCGCGAAGAGTGGAGGAGGCAGAGACCGGCCGGGTCTTCACCGCGCCGCAACACGCGGCAGTCTCCGCCGCTCGCCGATTGTGTCGCGAAGCGCGCTCCCTGGCGCGTTGGTGCCAAGCCGACTGGAGCGCCGCCGCACCTGTGACCGCATCCCGATCCCGCAGTATCCGGCGAAGACGCACCCCGGCGCTCATTGTGCGAATCCCGGCATGGGGCAAGACGGTGTGAACGAGTTTCAAGCCCTGCGCGGCTGACGCCTCCCGCAGGGCGGCTCACCGGCCGCCCAAGTCCCCGCCGCAACCGGAGCAGCACCCTCGCGCCGGGTAAGGCCCGCCGCCGCTACAGCGACGCCGCCGAGCGGGACGCTTGATCGTACAGACCAGAAATGCTGCGCAGCACCCGCGCCACGTGGCGGATCTCGTGATAATCGCGGTCGGTCGCCTCGGCCGATTCCAGGAGGCAAGTCTTGCGGATATCGCGGTAGGCAGCGCACACCTCCTTGCCGCGCTCCGAAGTGGAATAGAACATCTCCTTGCCGACCTTGCGGCTTTCCACCAGTTCGGCCTTGGCCAGCTTCTTCAGCGAGTAGTTCACCGTGTGAGTGTCTTCGATGTTGAGCATGAAGGCGATGTCACTCAGCCGTTTTTCCTTGCTGCGGTGGTTCACGTTGTGCAGCACCAGAATATCGAGCGGATTGAAGTCCTTGTATCCCACCGCTTTCATGCAATGCATCATCCAGCGCGAAAATGCGTTGTAAGTCATCGTCATTGCATATTCGAGCTCGCTGAACTGCCAGCCGGTGTCACTTCCGGCGAGATGGTCCGAGGAAACAATCGGTGTGCCCGAAAGCGCGGGCCGCTCGTCCTTGGGGGTCTTGGTCATGGCGTCCGTCCTGTCTGTTGCGGGGGTGGCCTCCTGGCCGGTGATATCAGGAAAACCACGGAGCAACCACGCCGAAATGCCGGCGTAACGCTGACGTAAACATGACTTAAATCGCCAGAACAGCCCGGAAACTGTGGTTGAAACCGGAAAACCCGAAGGCCTGCGGCAGAGTACAGGCAAATCTTCCGCGCAACTGGCGGTTTCTTGCCGGCCCGCAGCTCTGCGGCGACCCGGTTCCGCCAAGCGGCTCGCCAAAGCGGACCGTGTTCAGTATCCACTTGGTTAAAAAATTACCAACAGACCGAGGGACCACATGCCTGAAGCGCCCGTCCGCGTGCCGTTGCGCCTGTTGCCGCTGCTGGCGGCGGGCGGGATTTTTCTCACCGCTTGCAGCCCGCAGGCCGACAGCGTCAGCCGCCGCCAGCTTGACCCGGAGCGGGTGGCCTTTGCCGTCGCCGAGGCCAAGACCCTGCGCGCCCGCGGCCACCGGGTGTGGTGCGTGCCCTTTGCCCGCAACGCCAGCGGCATAAGCATCTACGGCAACGCCAAGACCTGGTGGCAGCAGGCCCATGACGGCTTTGCCAAACGGCAGGCGCCCACGGTCGGCGCGGTGATGGCCTTCCGCGCCACGCCGTCGCTGCCGCTCGGCCATGTCGCAGTAGTCTCGCGCGTGCTGGAGCCGCGCAAGATCCTGATCGACCACGCCAACTGGCACCGCAACCGGGTGTCGCTCGGGATGGCGGTGATCGACGTCTCCAAAGGCAACGACTGGTCCGCGGTGCGGGTGGAAAGCCACCCCGGCGCCTTTGGCCGCACCTACCCGGTGCGCGGTTTCATCTCGCCCGCCTCGCAGGACAGCTAGGACCGCACAGCCCGTTTTCCGCGCGAACCGCCCAGGGAACAGCCACTGGCCGGCGGACCTGTGCCAAAATCCCGCGGCACAAGGATAAGCCCTTGGAAATCCGCACCTTCCCAAATACAACCCTAAGATGAGGGGCGGGAGACCCTCGCAGCAACGCCCGCAGCCACAGCCTTCGCCATCGGCCGGGACGCTTGATTTTCAATCTGAGGACTGCCGCCGGACCGGCAAGGCTTCAGAATGTTCGAAGGGGTAAGGATGGACATTCAGCAACTCAAGACATTCGTGACCGTCGCGCGCGAAGGCAGCATCACGCGGGCCTCGGAGCTTCTGTTCCGCAGCCAGCCCGCCGTCAGCGCCCATATCAAATGCATGGAAGAAACCCTGGGCCTCACCCTGTTCCAGCGCACCCCCCGCGGCATGACAGTGACCGAAAACGGCCAGCGCCTGCTGAGCGAGGCGCGCCAGCTGCTGGACAAGCACCAGCGGTTTCTCGAGGAAGCCTCCCGTTTGCGCGGCTGCCTGGCGGGGCAGCTTTGCCTGGGGGCCGGGCGGCATTCGGGCACCGAAGTGGTGAGCAGCCTGCTGACCGCGATGTCGCGGCAATTTCCCGACGTGAAGGTGGAGCTGCAGAACCAAAGCTCCTCCGATGTGCTGGAGGGGATTCGCCGGGGCACAATCGACGCCGGGTTCTTCACCGAAACGGGCGAGGATCTGAGCGGTTTCTCGACGCTGGAAATCTCCAGCTTCTGCGTCTACCTGGCCGCGCCGGCAGGCCTGCTGCCCGCCGGGGAGGAGACCGACTGGGCCGCGCTGGAGGATCTGCCCTGGATCTTCCCCGCCAGTTCCTCCTGCTGCGGGCGGCTGGCGCGGGAGCTCTTGGAGAGCCACGGGCTGAACCCCAGGCGCATCATCCATGTCGATGATGAAATGGTCACCCGCACGCTGATCGCCAGCGGTGCCGGCGTCGGCCTGGTACACAGCGGCAGGGACGCGGCCCAGACCGCTGACGGCGGCCTCGTGCTGCTGCGCGAACTGCGCCAGTCAGCCCGTGTGCTGTTTGCGCATCTCACCTGCCGCCAGCAGGATCCGGTGATTGCCGCGGTCCGCGCCATTCTTGCCGCGCGCCCGGGCGCCGGTGCGGCAGGCGCGGAACAGGCCGCCTGAGCCTCATTGCCTGCCCGAAGCGGGCCCGGTCCGGGGCGGCTGAAGGCCGGATGCACGGGGTGCGGCGCTGCCGCGCCCCGCCGTTTTCCGTAAAGCCGCCGTAAATGAGCATTTTCCTTTCAATACACCTATTGCAACATTCGGTAAATATTGCACCCTGACGTTATTTTTAGTCATGGAGAAATGGATGACCCGAATTCTCTACAGCCTCTGCGGCGCGGGCGGTGAACATTACTCGCCGCATGTTTGGAAAATAATCATGGCGCTGGAGCACAAGCAGCTTGATTACAGGCTGGAGCCGATCTCCTTTGCCTCCATTCGTGAAATCGAGGGCAGCCGTTTCACCAGCGTTCCGGTGCTGAACGACAATGGGACAGTGCTGGGGGACAGTTTCGAAATTGCCGGTTATCTGGAGCGGCAGTATTCCGCCGCCCCCAGTCTTTTCGAAGGCGGCGGCGCTGTTCGATTGTCGCGCTTCGTGGAAAGCTACTGCAAGACGATGCTGCACCCGCCGCTGTCAGCGGCAGCGGCGATGGACATGCACGGGCTGATGGGCGAGGCCGACCGCGCCTATTTCCGAAAGGCCCGGGAGCAGCGTTTCGGCAAGACCCTGGAAGAAGTGCACGAAGGCCGCGGCCGCGCCCTGGACAGTGTGCCCGGGCAACTGGCGCCGGTCCGCGATCTGCTGGCGGGGCAGGAGTGGCTGGGCGGTGATAAACCCTTGTTTGCAGACTATATCCTGTTCGGCACCCTGCAATGGTACCATGTCTGCTGCCCCGCGCCGCTGCTCGATGCGGCGGACCCGGTGCAGCATTGGTTCGAGCGCTGCCTGGATCTCTTCGGCGGCCGCGGCCGCGGCGCCCGGGCGGCCTGAGCGGAGCCTCCCGGCCCGCTCCCGCGGCCAGACCGCGCTGGAGGCACCGCAATGGCTGCGGTGCCTTTTCAGTTGCACCTGCCGGACAGCCCGCATTTGCAATGGGCCCCTTCACCGTTCCCGAGGGCAGCCATCAGGTTTTTTGAATTGTTAATAAACCCCCGCTCGGCTTCCATGATCCCCGAGACCCGGATTCGAAATCACCGGAGACCGGCCAAAAATCAAAACGCAAAATAGTCCGCAAACCGGCACTGCCTTTCAATTCGGCGGGGCACTCCGGCAGTTTCCATGCTCCCGAATTACCGTTTCTCTCTTTACGCCTCTTGGAGGGCCGAAAACCCCATGAATGCTCAAATTGAAACACCTGCCTATAGTGGCGAGATTCCATCCGGAGCAGAATATGAATGGGTGGAGCGCATTCACACTCTGGGCCCGTCCGGCACGAATTGCGAAAAGGCCGCTTTGGCCTGGGCCGGGCGCAAATGCCCGAATGCCGGAATCTGCCTGCACCGTTCGATGGAACAGGCGGCCAGCGCGGTGGCGGGGCGGCCGCGCTCGGTGCTGCTGAGCGTGGTCGCCTACCCGCAGCTGCATTCGATCATCTACGAGCACCTCGGCAATCTCCGCCTGATCGACGTCTTCATCATGAACACCGACAACATGGTGCTGGCGTCCTCGACCGGGGAGATGCCGGCGCTCTGCGCCACCCACCCCGCGCCGGAGAAGCTGCTGCCCCCGGCGATGCAGCGGATCTATGCCGCCAGCAACGTGCTGGCGGCGGCTGACTGCGCCGAAGGCCGCGCCGACGGCTGCATCACCACGCTCTGCGCGGCGAAGCGATACGGCCTTGCTATTCTGCGCAGCTTTGGCCCGGTGCCGATGGGCTTCACCATCCACGGCCCCTGCCGCCAGCCCGCCGCCGCCCGCGCCGCGCCCGCCCGGCAGCCCGCGCAATAACCTTTCCAGCCAACAGGAGTGAATTCCATGACCCAACGCGCTTTTGAGACGCCGATCGACATCCGCTACCGCGACACCGACTCCATGGGCCACGTCAGCAGCCCGGTCTATTACGACTACATGCAGTCGGCCTATCTCGAATACATGCACGGCCTGCTCGAGCTGCCAAAGTCGCAGAAGCTGCCGCATATCATGGTGAAGACCTCCTGCGATTACGTCTCTCAGGCGATGTACGGCGAGAGGCTGGTGGTGCTGAGCCGGGTCACCAAGTTCGGCGGCAAGAGCTTCGAGATGTCGCATGAAATGCGGCTCGGCGACGCCGGCGGGCGCATCGTGGCGCAGGCCGGCTCGGTGCATGTGATGTTCGACTACGGCAAACAGTCCACCTACCCGGTGCCGGACGCCTTCAAGGCCGCGGTCGCCGCCTTCCAGGAAGGTGCCTGAGGTGCCCGGAATGCAATTCACCGCAGAAGGAGCAGCATGATGGATCTGCAATGGAGCGGCCCGCAGGCGGCGATCCGGGCCGAGTATGCCTCGATCGCGAGCCGCATCGACCAAGACGAGCTGCGCCTGGGGCGGCGGGCCTTCGACCAGCGCACCTGGGACCAGCTGGCCAGCGCCGGGCTGTGGCAGATGATCGTGCCGGAGGAGTACGGCGGCCGCGGCACCGGCTGGTGGGATTTCACCGCGGCGCTGGAGGGGCTGGCTTCGGGCATCCGCACGCCGGGGCTGCTGCTGTCGGTGATCGCGCAGGCCGGTATGGTGCGGGCGCTGGACCTGTTCGGCAGCCCGGCGCAGAAGCACGATTACCTGGGCCGCATCCTGCGCGGCGAACTGAGCGCCACCGCCATCGCCGACCCCGACACCGGCACCGACGTGCGGGCGACCTCCTCGGTGCTGAGCCCCGGCCCGAACGAGACCTTCGTGCTGAACGGTGCCAAATACAACATCGCCCATGCGCCGGTGGCCAGCTTTACGCTGGTGGTCTGCAAACTGGCCGGGCATGACCGCGACGGCACCTCCTTGGTGCTGCTGGACGCCGGCAGCGAGGGGCTGCACACCGGGCCGCCGGACCGCAAGCTGGGCAACCTCGACCTTCCGACCGGACCGATGCATTTCGACAATGTGCCGCTGCACTACGGTAACCTGCTTGGCACCCCCGGCGAGGGCTTGCGCAACCTCGTGAGCTTCGTCTCTCTCGGCCGGCTGTACTATGGCCTGGCCGCGGCCTGGCTGGTGGAGCCGATGCTGGCGGCGGCGATGGACTACGCGCGCGAGCGGCAGACCTTCGGGGTGCCGGTGATCGAGCATCAATACGTGCAGAAGAAGCTCACCGACCTGCGGATCGCGGCGGAAACCGCGAAATGGACAGCCTATGGCGCGCTGCACCAGCTGCTGTCCGGCGCGCCCGAAGCGGCGATGTCCTGCTCCATCGCCAAGCTGGCCGGGGCGGAGGCGATCACCGAAGGCGCGGTGGACCTGCTCAAGCTCTATGGCAGCAGGGGTTATCACGAGGGCGAGGTGTCGACCTTCCTGCGCGACGCGCTGGCCTTCTGCAGCGTCGGCGGCACCGAGGAAATGCACCGCCGCAACATCATCGGCCAGATGACCCGGCTGCACGCCAGAAGCAAGCGCCAACCCGCGCCGGGATTGCGCAAGCGGGCGCTGGAAACCGCCTGAACGCGGGGCGCTGACACAGCCGCGCCAGGCGCCTGCCCGCGCGGCTGTTCCTTCAACAGAGAGTACCGGACATGAACTGCAATCATCTTTTCGCGGGTCTTGCGCTCGCGCTCCTGCCAGCCGCGCCCTGCCTCGCGGTCGACAGCCCCCAGCGGATGTTCACCCGCGTCGACTGGCCGGCCGCCGCCGAGGCCGCAGCGGAAGCCCAGGCGCAGGATGCAGCCACCCTCGCAGCCTTTGCTGCCACCAAGCCCCAGGGCCTGGCAGAGACCCGGCTGCCGGTGCTGATCCTTGGCGCCAAGGCCGGCGCCGCGGCGCCGCTTTTTGCCAGCCAGGGCACCGCCTATGCGGCCTATTACACGCTGGAGGGCGCGCAGGTCAGCGTGCTGGGCGCGCATTCGGTGCTGGACGCCGCGGGCGAATTGAAAGTGCACCATGAAACCGGCGCCTATGAGTCGACAGGCGACGGCGCGGACTACAGCCTCGCCCGTTTCGGCGCGTTCTACACGCTGCGGATCACCTGCGACCAGCCCACCAAGGACCCCCGCTGCATCGAGCCCGCGTATCTCACCTCGCTGGCGGACAGCCTGATCGCAGCAAAAGGAGCGGCAGAATGATCCGGACATATGTTTTGGCGGCGGCTCTGGTTCTGGGGCACGCGGCACAGGCGGACGAACACGCAAGGTTCCTGGAGCCTGGCGACCTGATCGCGAACACCGGCGCCGGCGTGACCAGTACCAGGGTGTTCTTCCCGGACATGCGCTTCCCGCTGGAAAGCGGCCCGGCCTATGCCAATTCCCATGCCTATGCGCCCGGCGGTTTCAAGGGCGGCGGCGGCAGCGAATGCGATCCGGTAAACTACTCCTACCCCTGGCGCGACAATTTCTGCGAGTTCCGCCGCGCCGACCTGCCGCTCTGCGCCTCTGGCGGCCACCAGGGCCAGGACATCCGTCCCGCAACATGCGAGGCCGGAATGCATTGGGCCGTCGCCGCGGAAGATGGCGTGGTGGCTCAGGTCGGCCGCTTTGCCGTCACCATCCAGTCGCCCGCGGGCACGCTCTACCGCTATGTGCATCTCGACATGGAGAGCCTGCAGGTGGAACCGATGGACCGCGTCTCCAAGGGCGGCCGTATCGGCAAGGTCTCCAACAGCTGGCTGTCGGAGCTGCCGGTGCATCTGCACTTCGACGTGAAGGACACGGTGCGCGCGGACGGCGATGTGAAGGCAATGTTCCTGCCGCCCTACACCAGCCTGGTGCAGGCCTATCAGGCCATCGAGCCCTGATCCCTGCCCGGCAGGCCGCCGGAGCGCCCTCCCCCGCGCATCGGCGGCCTGCATTTTCTGTCAATCGGAAGGAGCCTCTGCATGCCGGACCAACTGCCGGAACAACTGCCGGAACAACTTTGGGTCTTCGGGTACGGCTCGCTGATCTGGAACCCGGGTTTCGAGCCTGCCGAACAGGTGCCCGCGCGGCTGGACGGCTGGAAGCGCCGCTTCTGCCTGTGCTCGCTGCGCTACCGCGGCACCAGCGAACATCCGGGCCTGGTGCTGGCGCTGGACGAGGCGCCGGCGGAGGCCTGCCACGGGGTCGCACTGGCGGTCCCTCAGGGTCAGGAGGATGCCGTGCTGAAGGATCTGCGCGCGCGGGAGCTGTTCAATCCGGCCTACCGCGAGATCACCACCCGGCTCGCCTTGCGCGACGGGCGGGAGGTGGCAGCGATGACCTATGTGGTAAACCGCGAACACCCGCAGTATTGCGGCTTCGAGCGGGACGAACAGGCCCGGATCATCGCCACGGCCGAGGGCGAGAAGGGGCCGAACTGCGACTACCTCTGGAACACCGCCGCGCATCTGCGCAGCCTTGGCATTGCCGACCCCGACCTCGACTGGCTGTCGGACCGCGTGCGCTCTGTTCGCGCGGGAACCGGGCTCCCGGCCTGAGCCCCCGGCGCATGCCGCACTGGGCAGGAGACCTGCGCGCCGCCGGCAGCGCAGGCTCAATGGCCTTGCCCGCGGGGCTTTTTCCGCCCGCTGGCGGCCCCCCTCAAAAACCGTGAGCCCCCGGCTCCGATAAAACGATTGGATTTGGCGCCGCCTGCGCACCCATAAACCCTGAGACAGTTGCACTCAGCCGGGAAGTACAGGCCGCCATGACAGACCAGACCCAGACCAGCGCCCCGCCGCCGCCGCTCAACCCCTTCGCCGCCGCGCTGCGCAAATACGTGCGCAGCAGAACCTTCGCGGGGCTGGCCGGCTCCGCCATCGCCGCCGCCGCCGCCGGAGCGCTGGCCGCCGCCTACCTGCCGCCGGGCATGGCGCTGGCCGCAGCGCTTTCCGCTGGCTGCCTCGGGCTTTGGGCCAGCGCGGCGGTACCGGAGTACTGGACTGCCCTGGCCTTCTTCCTCGCCGCCGTTGCCACCGCCGCGGCCCCGGCCGAAGTGATTTTCTCGGGCTTTCATTCCTCCACCTTCTGGCTGCTGTTCAGCGGGCTGGTTCTGGGCGCGGCAATCAAGCACACGGGCCTGGACCAGCGTGCCGCGGTGCTTTTGACGCGGCTGCCGTTCAAGACCTACCCGATGCTGATCGCGGGCATCACTGGCTGCAGCATGGCGCTGGCTTTCCTCGTGCCCTCCTCGATCGGCCGCATCATGATCCTGATGCCGGTGATCTCGGCCCTGGCCGGGCGGCTTGGGTTTGCGCCCGGTGCCAAGGGGCGCACCGGAATGCTGACGGCGGCGGCCTTTGCCACCTTCGCGCCCGCCTTCACCATCCTGCCCGCCAATGCGCCGAACATGATCCTGGCCGGGATGAGCGAGACGCTCTACGGGCTGGAAATCTCCTATTGGACATATCTGAAGCTGCATTTCCCGGTACTCGGCCTGCTGAAATCGGCGCTGATCGCCGGGCTGGTGCTGGTGATGTTCCCCGACCGCCTGCCGCAAAGGGGCGTGGCGCGCCCCGAAGCGCCCGAGCCCGTAACCCTGCCGCAATGGCACCTGATGGCGATCCTCGGCCTGTGCCTGGCGCTCTGGCTGAGCGACCAGCTGCACGGCATCTCGCCCGCCTGGATCGGGCTGGCAGCGGCGCTGGCCTGCCTGTGGCCGCGCGCCGGGCTGACCGGGCGCGGGGCGATCAACACCGACCTCAGCTATGGCGCGCTGCTGTTTGTCGCGGGCATCATGGGGCTGGGCGCGGTGATTGCCTCGGCCGGGCTGGGGGAGGCGCTGGTCGCGGCTGCGGGCGGCTACGCCGGCTTCTCACCGGACGCGCCCCTCCGCAACCTCGCGGTGCTGACCGGCCTGTCGACGCTGGTCGCAATGGCCACCAACCTGCCTGGTGTGCCCGCGGTGATGACACCGCTGGGTGCCGACCTGGCCCAGGCCACCGGGCTGCCGCTTGAGACCGTGCTGATGACCCAGGTGCTCGCCTTCTCCAATGTCTTCCTGCCGTTCCAGGCGCCGCCCCTGGTGGCCGCGATCCAGGCCGGCGGCATTCCGGCCCGGGCAGTGATCCGGCTGTGCCTGGTGCTGTTTGCAGTAAGCCTTCTGGTGCTGGTGCCGCTGGATTTCCTGTGGTGGCACGTGCTCGGCGTACTCTGATCCGGCGGGGCGCAAGGAATCCTGAGGGGCGCCCTCGGCACTTCCGAATTGTGCGAACCCGGGATGCGTTTCTACCTATAGGTGTTTCTGACTTGCGAGGTAACACGATGACGGCACAAACTTCCTGGCTGCGGGGCATTGCCTGCAGCGCGGCGCTGGCCCTGGCGATGAGCGCGGGCGGCGCCAAGGCGGAACTGGCGGCAGAGTGGCAAGGCGCCGCGATGCAGCTGATCACACAGGCGAAATGGCCCGGGCCGCAGCGCCAGCGCGCGCTGGCGATCCTGCACACCGCGATGTTCGACGCAGCCAATGCGGCCGGCGGCAGCTACAAGGCCTATGCCTATGACGGCCCTCCCGGTCCTGCCGAAGCGCGCGGGACAGCGGTGACACAGGCCGCGCTCACCGTGATGCAGACCCTGATGCCGGAGCACACAGAGGCGCTGGAGAAAATCGCCGCCAGCCATCTGGAGGCCGCCCCCAGCCCGGAATTCCGTGAACAGGGCATCGCGCTTGGCAGCGCTGCCGCCGAAGCGGTACTTCAGGCGCGGCTGGAGGATGGCGCCGATTTCACCGCCGATTTCTTCCCGGCTGAGGCTGCGCCCGGTATCTACCAGCCGACCTCGGAACGGGCGATGGCCGCGCCCCGGATCCGCCATATGACGCCCTTTGTACTGTCCTCCGCCGATCATTTCCCGGTGCCGCCGCCGCCCGGCCTCGACAGCATGCAGTTCCAGCGCGATCTGGCCGAGGTGGCCGAGCTCGGCGATGCCGCCCGGGAGGCCTCAGACGACGTGATCACCATTGCCAAGCTGCACGCGGGCTCCGGCTCGGGCGCCTGGAACCAGATCGCGCGCGGCGGCAGCGCGCGCTGCGGGCTCGAACTCCTGGAAGAAGCCCGGCTGCTGGCGCTGCTGAACCTGGCGCTGACCGACGCCCTGGTGGCCGGTTTCAACGCCAAGTATGAATACGCCTTCTGGCGCCCGGAGACCGCGATGGCGGCGCTTGGAAAGGGGTTTGACCACCCCGATCTGGCCCCGGGCACGCGTTGGTCCTCACGCGTCCCGGCGCCGATGCATCCCGAATATCCCTGCCAGCACTGCACCAGCGGCAGCGCCGCGCAGGAGGTGATGGAGTCGGTTTTTGGAGACGGCGGCTTCAGCTTCACTTTCACCAATGGCAAGGGACTGGAGAAAGATTTCACCAGCTTCCGCCAGTTTGCCGAGGAGGAGGCAGAATCGCGGGTCCTGGGCGGCGTGCACTACCGCCGTTCCAACACCGTTGGCGACATGCTGGGCCATCAGATCGGCACCTATATCGTGCAGACCGCCCTGCAGCCGCAAAGCGGCGCCGGCACCGCCGAGTGCACGCCGGGTGAGCCGGGCGAAATTTCCTCCAAGCTCTCCTACTGATGCGCGTGCCATGCCGCCTGCACAAAGCGGGCGGCATGGATTGGCGCTTGCCAACTTTCCCTGAGCCCCGGGTGACCCCCGTGACACCGGATTGCCGATCCTTCCTGTTCACATGTGCCGCAGCCCTCTTCTGCGCCGCGCCAGCCGCCGCGCATGAGGCCTGGCTGCTGACTCCCCAGGAGGTCTACCAGTTATCCCTGGCCCCGGTGCCTGCCCTGTTTCTGGACCGGCGGGCGCTGGTGCTGGTGGCGGTGGCGTCGGCGCTGGCAGTCTTTGCAGCGCTGTTATTGGCCGAGCGCTTCCAGCCGCCGGCGGCGGAGCGCGTGTTTGCCCGCCTGCGCGCCGCGAGCCTGGATTTCGGCCCGCTTGCCCTGCGGCTGGGGCTGGGCTTCACCATCGGGCTCAACGCGCTCGGCGGTCTGCCGCGCCACGGAACCGGGCGCTGGAGCGAGCCGGCGCTCTTCGTGCCGGACATGCAGCTGTCACTCGCGCCCGGGTGGGAATGGCTGGCGCCTTGCGCCGTGATCGCCGCGGCCCTGCTGCTGTCCGGCCTCGCGGTGCGCGCCGCCGCCCTGGGGGTGATTATGCTTGCGCTCCTGGGCGCCTGCGCCTTCCCGACAGATTTTTTGCTGTACTACGCGCCGCATTTCGCAGCACCCGCGCTGCTGCTTTTGCACTATGGCGGCGGCCGCCTTAGCCTGGATGCACTGTTTGCAGCGCCGGAACAGGTGCACGGCGGGGCGGCGTCGGACGCCGTCTGGACCACGGCACAGGTGCTTGCGGGCTTCGGCTTTGCACTGATCGCGGTTTGCGTCAAGTTCCTCCAGCCCACCCTGCTGATCGCGATCCTTGACCACGGGGCTTTGAGTTTCTTTGGCCTGCCGCAGCCCTGGGCAGCGCTGATCATGATGAGCATTGAGCTTCTGGCCGGTGTCCTGCTGGCGATGGGACTGCTGCTGCGGCCCGTCGCCCTGTTCCTGATCGGCGCGTTCACCTTCTTTGCCATCGTTTTGAAGGAGTCGCCGCTCTTGCATGGCAACCTCTACGGGCTGTGCCTGTTTCTGGTCCTGCATGGCGGCCGCAGCCCCGGCCGGCGGCGCAACCGCCTGCGCCAGGCAGAGCGGGCCTGAGGATGCCGCCGCGCCGTCCCCTGCGGCACTCGGCAGCCGCCGCGCTGGCGGCCTGTTGCCCGCTGCTCGCGCTCGCTGCCTGGCTGCCGCAAGCGCAGGCACTGCGGGAGCTGCCGCGCCAGCTGTTCGTGACGCTGCCGGAGGGCGGCCCGGTACTGTCGCTGGCCGCGGTGCAATCGGCGGGCGGCGGCTGGCATCTGGAGATCGCCGCTCCGGGCTTCACCTTCAGCGGGCTTTGCGCCCTGTTCCCGGAGGGGACTCCCGCAGGGCATGCGCATGTCTACAAAGGCTCAGAGAAGATCGGAACCGCCTATCAGCCGCTCTTCCCGCTGGGCCCCCTGGCGCCCGGCCCCCACCGTTTCACGGTTTCGCTGCGCGCCAGCGACCACCGCGTGCTGGCCCGTCCGCAACGCCGCGGCGCCCTCTCGCGCAGCGTGACGATCACCGTTCCACCTGCCGGGCCGGGCTCACGCAACGGGCTCTGAACCCTCAGGAAAATCTTGGTTTTTCCTCAACTTATCGAATTGGCCAGCGCCGGCCGCCCTGCCCTAAGCTGAACCCGCACGCGCAGGGCTGCGCCCGCGCGGATCAATCCCCAAGCAAAGGAGCAAAACCTTGACACAGCGGATGGAATTGGCGGCACGGATCGTGCTGACGGGACTGGGAGCCACGCTTTTCATGGATGTCTGGGCAGTGGCAGCGGAGGGGCTGTTCAGTATTCCGCAAAGCAATTTCGCCATGGTGGGCCGTTGGCTCGGCCATATGCAGGAGGGCACCTTCGTGCACGAAAGCCTGCGCAAGGCGGCGCCGGTGGCAGGTGAAGCCGTGATCGGCTGGAGTGCGCATTACCTGACCGGCGTTCTGTTTGCCGCACTCTTCGTGGCCGCGGCGGGCAAGGAGCAGCTGCGCCGCCCAAGGCTGGCGCCGGCGCTGCTCATCGGCGTGGTGACCGT
The DNA here is from genome assembly GCF_048820915.1 of Cribrihabitans pelagius. Lineage (NCBI taxonomy): Bacteria > Pseudomonadati > Pseudomonadota > Alphaproteobacteria > Rhodobacterales > Paracoccaceae > Cribrihabitans > Cribrihabitans pelagius. The sequence continues at coordinate 77,713 of NZ_JBMERR010000006.1, forward strand.
GGTGATCCCCTTCTTCGTGATGCAGCCCGCCACCGGCGCAGGCTTCATGGCGTCCAACAAGCCCGACCCGGATTTCGCCCGGCTGAAAAGCCTGATGTCGCATGTCTCCTTCGGGCTGGGTCTCTACCTCGCCGCCTGGGCACAAGCGCGGCTTGTGCGGCTGCGGCGCCAGCCCGCGGCGTTCTGAGCGGAAACACAAAAGCCTGCCGCGGGGGACACGCGCGGCAGGCAGTGAACCGGGGGGAAGCGGAAAGCGGAGGTCAGCCCGGCTGCGGCAGGCGGCTTTTCAGGATCGCCGCCACCTTAGCCGGTTCGGGCAGCGACTGGTGGCCGTGCATCTTGTTCAGAAGCGGGTCGAAATTCTCCCGCCAGACCGGTTCGAAAACCTCATATCCGTCTTCGCGGATGCGCGCGACATTGCGCTTCACGGAGGGCTTGCTCCACATCGGCCCGCCCATCACCGGGAAGAACAGGACCGGGAACTCCGCTGCCAGCACCACCGTGGTCAGCCGGTTCAGCGAGGAGCCGCAGGCTACGGCGGAAAGCGTATTGGCGGTGGCGGGCAGCACCGCCAGGATATCGTGCTCGGCCGCGATCTTGCCCGGCTTGTCGGTGGCCCAGTCCTTGGGGCTGTCGCCACAGATCAGCCGGTCCACGAACAGCGCCGCGCTGTCCATGTTGAGAAACTTGGTGGCGGTGGGCGTGAACAGAGCGGTGAGCGAGCAATCGATCGTGTTCTTGATCTCGCGCAGGTAGAGCGGCAGCAGCGTGCTGTCGAGCGAGCCGGTAACACCAATCAGGATGCGGGGTTTCCCCGCAGGGGTGGCAGAGGTCATGTCACAAGGTCCTTATGGTCGGTCTTCGGGGTTTCGGGAAGCGGGTCGGCCGGGGGTTGCGGCGGCCAGTGCGCGGCCACCAGTGTCAGCAGGTCGAAGCTTGCCACGCAGCGCCCGGCCCCGTTCAGCACGCGGCAGTCCCAGCGCACCTCGCCGTGCCCGGCACCGGAGGCCGGAGAGATCCTCTTGCAGGTGAGCCGCACATGCAGCCGGTCGCCGAAGTAGACCGGCGCGTGAAAGCGCAGGTTGTCGGTGCCGGTATTGGCCAGCACCGGGCCCGGGCCGGGGTCGACGTAGAGCCCGTTGGCGAAGGCCACCACCAGTTGCCCATGGGCCACCCGGCGGCCAAAGAAGGGATGCGCGCGGGCGGCTTCCTCGTCCATGTGGGCATAGAAGATGTCGCCAGTCAGATGCGCGAACTGCTCCACGTCCTCCCGCGTAATTTCACGCGCAGGCGTCACGAAACGGTCGCCGGTGCAGAGCTCGGACAGCGGTTTGCGGAACGGATGCGTGCCCTCCTGCGCCGGCGCGCCCTCGATCCATTGGCCGGTGAGCGCTGCCAGCAGCTGCGGCGGGCCGTCCAGGTCGGTGGCAGTCAGATAGGGGTCAAGCAGCGCGTCCAGGTCCGGCGCCGCGCCGGGATCGCCGGCCGCCATCAGGAGGCCCGCGTCCCGCTCCCCGTCCGGCGGCGTGCCGCCGCGGATGCGCACCGTCCCGCCCGCGGCGGCAAGGCAGACTGCGGCCTCACGCGCAGCGGCGGCATCATCGCTGTACATCGCCGCCCCGCGCGCGCAGGGCGCCCGCGCGGCCAGCGCAAATGCGTCGCACAGGCTGTCGTAGGCAATCATCGTCGCGGCCGGGCCGCGCACGCAGATGCGGTGCACGGCCTCGGCCTGCTGCGGGTCGCGGCAGCGCAGCAGCACCGGGTTCAGAAACGCCCCCCGTTCCGCATCGCCGGAATGCAGCCGGACGTCCCCGGGCGCGCCTGCGGCGATTTCGCATTCGCCGGACAGCGCGGAAATCCGGCTGCGCACCTCATTGCGCTGGCGCAAGGAGACCAGCGCGCCCATGCGGCTGTGCGGATCGCCGGGCAGGCCGACCGGCAGCGCGTGCAGCTCCGCCGCCAGGGCCGCGGTGATCTGCTCTTCCAGCCCCCGCGGCACCAGAATGCGCCGCACCGCGCCGCGGCGCTGGCCCGCGTTCACGGTGATTTCCTCCACCACGTCGCGCAGGAACAGCGTCTGCGCCGCGGTGCCCGGCAGCGCGTCCGCGCCAAGAATTGCAGCGCTCAGCCCGCTGGCGCAGGCCTGGAACGTGACCCGGCCCGAGACCACCGCCTGGTGGCTCCGCAGCCGCCGTGCCACTGCGCGCGGGCCCGAAAAGGTCACCGTGTCGCCGCGGCCCAGCTGCGCCAGCACGTCTTCGGCGGGAGCGTGGACCAGTTGCAGCGCCCCCAGCGGCAGCAGCTGCGACTGCTCGATCAGCCGCACCAGAGCTTCGGCCAGGAAGGCGGTGTCGCGGGCCGGGCGCAGGATGCAAGCCACCCCCGCGATCAGCGCCGGGGTGATCCGGTCCAGCGCGTCGCGCACCGGGGAATCGTAGCATGTGATCTGCACCGCCACCCCGGGCAGCGGGGTGAGGATGCGCTGCACCGCGCCGCCGCGCTCCTCCCGCTGCAGCACCGGCTGATCGGGCAGCGCCCGCACCGCGGCCGAGGCCACCGCCTGCATTGTCTGGATACCGCCCTCGATATCCAGCCTGCCGTCGCGCCCGGTGGCCCCCGCCGCCAGGCTGTCGCCGTAAAGCCGGGCGCCGTGCTGCTGCAAGAACCTGGCAAGCGCCTTCACCATCCGGGCGCGGGCGTGGAAACTTTGCCGCCGCAGCGCCGGGCCGCCGCTTTTCCGGGCCCACTGCACCGCCTCGGCGATGTCCTCCGCGGCGCCCGCGAGCACCGCGTGGGGGTGGCCAAGCGCCGCATGCAGCAGCACTTCCTGCTGCGCGGAGCCCGCCTGCCAGGTTCCCCCCACAAAGCTTTTCAGGATACGCGGTTCCATCTGCTGCATGATGAGTATTCCTCCTGCCAGATCCGGTGCTTGAGCCGTTCACCTGCAAGATCACCCCGAAACCGGGGCTGTGCTCCAATCGTTTATTCGGACCTCCCCCCTCAGGTTTCTTGAGGCGCAGAACAGGCAGCGGGGCTGAGGGCCGGGCTCAGGATTTTCGATAAGCATTGCTTGGCCCCTCAGGGCAGGATGCTCCTGCCATGCAAGAGGCGGGAGCAAGCGCCACGATGACGGATGCGGTGACGGATCACTTGACGGGCCTCAGCGGCAAGACCATCTGCATCGCCGGCGCCAGCGGCCTGGCGGGCGCCTACGCGGTGCGCGCTGCATTGGCAGCGGGGTGCCGGGTGAACGGAACGCTCCGCACCCTGACCGCCGGGGCAAAAACCGGTGCGCTGATGGCCCTGCCCGGCGCGGCGGAGCGGCTGCAGCTGTTCCCGGCCGATGCCGCCGACAGCGCCAGCTTCGACGCTCCGCTCGCCGGGGCGGACGCGGTCTTCATCGCCTGCTTCCCCGCCGTGCGGCGGGCACAGGACGGTACCCCCGCGGCAGAACTCGGACCCAGGCGCGGCTGGGCAGAGTTCATCGCCCCGGCCCAGGAGGGCTGCCTCGACATTCTGCGCGCGGCCGCGCGGCAGCGGGTCGGGACAGTGATCCTGTGCTCCAGCACCGCCTCCGCCGAACCGCCCGCCCCCGTGCCGGTAAAGCAGGAGCTGCGCGACCGCTCCTCGCTGGCCGGGCAAATCAGCGCGCGCAAATACGCGCAAGCCCAGAAGACCGCGATGGAGGCCGCAGCCACGGAATTTGCGGAGACAGCCGGGCAGCGGCTGTGCGTCCTGTTGCCCAGCATGATGGTCGCACCTGCGCTGCTGACCGCGCATTTGGAGGGCCATGTCCTCAGCTTCCTGGCCGGTCTGCGCGGGGGCCGGCCCGGCTGGCACAAGACTGTGCCGCGCGGGGCGATGTCCCTGACCAGCCCGGAAGATCTCGCCGCGATGGCGCTGGCCGCCTGGCGCGATCCGAACGCTTCGGGCCGCTATTTCGCACTGAGCGGCAGCTGGAGCTGGCAGCGGATCTATCAGGAGATCGGGGCCCATGTGCCCCCGGGCGGCCTGCCCCGGCCGCTATCGGGTGTGCCGGAGCCTCCAACGCGTTTCGACTTCACCCGCCGCGACAGCCTCGGCGTCGCCTTCACCGGGCGCTGGAGGCGCTGTTTGCCCGCTTCTACCGAAGCCTGCCGGAGTAGGCACCGCCGGCCCGGCATACAGAAAACGGCCCGGATGCGCGGGGCATCCGGGCCGCTATTCATTTTTTGCTGCCGGTTCAGGCGGCCTGACGGAGAGCAGCGGCGCTGCGGAAGTAGAAGATCGCGCCGCCCAGCATGGCGCCGATGATCCAGGCATAACCGGCCAGCTGGCTCAGCACCGGCACCCAGACGGTGGCGACCGAGAACACCGCGGCGATGCCGAAGGCCACCAGCGCGTGCTCGTTCCAGCCGTTGCCGTAGTGGTAGAGGCCGCGCTGCATGTTGTAGAGATCGTCGCGCTTCAGCTCCTGTTTGCGCAGAATATAGTAGTCGACGATCATGATCCCGTAGAGCGGCGCCAGCGTCGCGCCGAGGGTATTGACGAAGCCGCCGATGCCGAATTGGCTGATGAAACTGGTCCACAACCCGCCGATCACCAGCGCGAAGGCCGAGGTGATCATGCCCGCGGTGCGGAAGCTGATCCGGCTGGGCGACAGGTTGGCGATGCCGTTCACCGCGGGGATGAAGTTGGCCACCAGGTTGATGCCGACGGTGGCGGCAAAGAAGGTAATGGCGGCGATGATGCCCAGGATCACGCTGTCGGTGCGGCCGACGATCTCGGTCGGGTTGATGATCTTCTCGCCGTAGACCACCGCGGCACCGGCCGTGGTCAGGAGCGCCAGGGCGGAGAACAGGATCATGTTGAAGGGCAGACCGGCCAGATTGCCGCGCACCATCGCCTTCTTGTCCTTAGCAAAGCGCGAGAAGTCGCTGAAGTTGATCATCACCGCGGCGAAATAGGCAACCATGGTGCCGATAATGGCGATGAAGCCGGAGAACTCGGTGCCCCAGGTGGCGTCCGGATTGGCAAAGATCGTCTGTGCCTGCGACAGCAGCTGGCCGTCGGACTTGATCCAGAGCACGATCACCAGGCCGATCATCACCGCGTAGACGAAGGGGCCGGCCACGTTCAGGAAGGTCTCGACCCAGCCCATGCCGCGCCAGAAGATCATGATGTGGAAGGCCCAGACCAGCACGAAGGACAGCCAGTCGATGCCGGTCAGCCCCAGAACCTCGGCGCCGCCGGTGATCCCGGTGAGCGACCGGATCAGCAGCGCCAGTGCGGTGGAGGCGAAGTAGACCTGCACCCCGTACCAGAACACCGCCACCGTGGCACGCAGCACCGCGGGCAGCTTGGCGCCGGAGGTGCCCATGCTGGCGCGGGCAAAGACCGGGTAGGGAATGCCGTAGCGCTCTCCTGCCGCGCCCGAGAGGTTCACCAGGAACATCACCATCAGCCCCGCGACGATCAGCGCGGCAAAGGCGGTCCAGCCGCTGACCCCATAAGAGATGAACAGCGAGGCAACCAGCGAATAGCCGAACAGCGACTGGATGTCGTTGGCCCAGACATTGAAGATCGCGAACCAGCCCCAGGATTTCTCTTCAGCCGTGACCGGACGCAGCGCGTCCTCGTTCTCGTGGACGCCTTCGGCGGTGATCGTTTGCATCTTACTTCCTCCCATTACCCGGACCCGCTCAAGGAGGCCGGGCACCTGACTTCCTCCGGTATTGCAGGTAATATGTTAGCTGCTATTGTAGTCATCGGGCATTCGCCAAAAGTCGAAAGCTCCTTTAGCTTATTCTTGAAAATAACGGCCTTTTATCAGGGCTCAGGGACCGCGCCAGATGACCAGATTCACTGCCACCAAACCGCTCCGCACTTCCGCCACGGCCGAGCTCCAGGCCGGGCGCGCCTTCCGGGCGCTGGTGGAACAGCTGCGCGATGGCACGCTTGGCTCCGGCATGTTCCTGTCGATGCCGATGCTGGTGGAGCAGCTGGAGATGCCGCTTGCCGCGGTGCGCGATGCGGTCAAACGGGCCGAGGCGGGCGGGCTGCTGACGGTGCTGCCCAAGCGCGGTGTGATGGTGATGGATGCGGGCCCCGAGGTGACGCGCGAATGCCTGGACCTGCGCGCGATGTTCGACTGCGAGGGCGCGCGCCGACTGGCCGCAAAGGGCCACGACTTGCCATTGGCGGAGTTGCGCGACGCACATGAGCGGCTGCGCGATGCCGCGGCCCGCGGCGTCTCGCCCGAGTTGCAGCAGCAAGCGATCGCCACCGACCTGTCTCTGCATGATGCGCTGGCCGAGGGGCTGGAATCTGGCCTCGCGTCAAAGCTTTACGCGGAGAACCGCAACCGGGTGGCCATCATCCAGAACCAGCGCCCCTTCCTGGCCGACCGTATCGTTTCGGCGATGGAAGAGCATCTGGAGATCATCGCCGCTCTGGAGGCGCGCGACGGAGACCGCGCGGCCGCCGCGATCCGCCATCACTTCGACAAGACGCTGCGGTGGTGGGGCATTCCCGCCACCTGATACGCCCCGGCCGTCCGGCGCTGCCCGCAGCCTGCGAGCGGCGGGCGATAATGCGCGCAGATTGTGCTACATAGACAGTCATGCCGGCGGACTTCCCGCCCGGCCCCCGCCTTGCGTGCAATCGGGCAGACTGCGGCGGCCGCCGCGCGCCATTAGACGAAAAACCGACGTAACGTTGACATTTTGCAAACGTTATGGCAGCAAATAGTGACAAATATTCCACGGGAGGAAACCATGAAGATGATTCGTTACTTTGGCGGCGCCATTGCCGCTATTGCGGGCCTGGCAATTCAGGCCCAGGCCGCGACCTGGGACATGCCGACGCCCTATCCGGACGCCACCTTCCACACCGCCAACATCCACGAGTTCGCCAAGAGCGTGAGCGAAGCCACCGGCGGCGATCTGGAGATCAAGGTGCACTCGGCCGGCTCGCTGTTCAAACACCCCGAGATCAGCAAGGCCGTGCGCAGCGGCCAGGTCCCGGCGGGCGAGTTCTTCCTGTCGCTGCTGGCCAATGACAACCCGGTCTTCGGCGCCGACTCGCTGCCGTTCCTCGCCACCACCTATGACGATGCCGAACGCCTGTGGGCCGCGCAGAAGGACGTGATCGACGGGCTGCTGGACCAGCAGGGCCTGATGGCGCTCTACGCCGTGCCGTGGCCGCCGCAGGGCCTGTTCACCAAGAAGGAGATCACCTCGCTCGACGATCTCGCCGGGCTGAAGTTCCGCACCTATAATGCAAATCTGGAGAAATTCGCCGCCCTGGCCGGAGCCGCGCCGACCCAGGTCGAAGTGCCGGACATCCCGCAGGCCTTCAGCACCGGCCGGGTCGAAGCGATGATCACCTCGCCCTCCACCGGCGCCAACTCCAAGGCCTGGGACTTCCTTTCCCATTACACCAACATCCAGGCCTGGATCCCCAAGAACATCGTGGTGGTGAACAAGCGCGCCTTCCGCCGTCTGGATGAAGCCACCCAGACCGCCATCCTGGACGCCGCGAAAGAGGCCGAAGCCCGCGGCTGGCAGATGAGCAAGGAAGAAACCGACGCCAAGGTCGCGGTGCTGAAGGAAAACGGTATCAACGTCGTCGAACCCTCCGAGGAGCTGATGCAGGGCCTGCGCGAAATCGGCCTCAAGATGCTGGAAGACTGGACCGCCGAGGCGGGCGCGCCCGGCAAGACCCTGCTGGACGCCTACCTGCAGTAACCGAAAGCGCGGGGCGCCTCGGCGCGCCCGGCCGCATCACATAGGGGAGGAAAGCCGATGCGGCGCAGTCTTGATTTCATCTATCGGGCAGCGGGCGGCCTGGCCGCGCTGTTCATCCTGGCCATCGTGGCGCTGGTCTTTGCCCAGGTCTGCCTGAATGTGGCCGACAAGGTCTCCGCCGCGCTGATTGGCGGCGGCACCGGGCTCACCATCCCCTCCTACTCAGATTTCACCGGCTTCTTCCTCGCCGCGTCCACCTTCCTGGCGCTGGCCTATGCGCTGCGCGCGGGCGGCCACATCCGGGTCACGCTGCTGACCGGCAAGCTGCCGGTCCGCCCGCGCCGATTTGCCGACATGGCCGTTACCTTCATCGCGCTGCTGATGAGCGGCTACGCCACCTGGTACATGGCGCTCCTGGTGCTGGAGTCGCATGAGTTCGGCGACCGCAGCGCGGGCATGGTCTCGGTGCCCTTGTGGATCCCCCAGCTGCCGGTTGCCTTCGGCCTCGCCATCCTGACCCTTGCGCTGGCGGACGAGCTGATCGGCCTTATGCGCGGTGCCCTGCCCTCCTGGGAGGGCAAGGGCGACAACCTCCTGAGCGAATAAGGACCGGCTATGACCATCGCAACGCTTTCCATCATCCTGCTGGTCCTTTTGTTCCTGTTCCTCGGCGCGGGGCTCTGGGTGGCCTTCTCGCTGCTTGGCGTCGGCATCGCCGCCATGGCGCTGTTCAGCGACGCGCCGCTGGGGCTGGTAATGGCCACCACCTTTTGGGGCCACAGCAACTCCTGGGCGCTGGCCGCCTTGCCGCTGTTCATCTGGATGGGCGAGATCCTGTTCCGCTCGCGGCTTTCGGACGACATGTTCACCGGGCTGGCACCCTGGATGAACCGGCTGCCGGGCCAGCTCTTGCATGTAAACGTCTTTGCCTGCGGCATCTTTGCTGCGGTCTCCGGCTCCTCCGCCGCGACGGCCGCCACCGTCGGCAAGCTGTCGATCCCGGAACTGTCGCGCCGCGGCTACCCGGAGCAGCTGGTAATCGGCACGCTGGCCGGTTCTGCCACGCTGGGGCTGCTCATTCCGCCGTCGATCATCCTGATCGTCTATGGCGTCGCCACCGAGCAATCCATCGCGCGGCTGTTCGTCGCCGGGGTGCTTCCGGGCATCCTGCTGGTCGGCCTCTTTGTCGGCTACGTGGTAATCTGGGCGCTGATCCACCGCGCCCGCCTGCCGCGGGAGGACATGAAGGCGACCTTGCGCGAAAAGCTGCACCATTCCCGCCGCCTGCTGCCGGTGGCACTGCTGATCGGCGGCGTGATCGGCTCGATCTACGCGGGGCTTGCCTCGCCCACCGATGCCGCCGCCGTTGGCGTGGTGCTGGCACTGCTCTTGTCCTGGAGCTCCGGCACGCTCACCCGCAAGAGCTTCGCCGACGGGCTGATGGGCGCAACCATCACCTCCTGCATGATTGCCTTCATTCTGGCAGGCGCCTCCTTCCTGACCGTGGCGATGGGCTTCACCGGCATTCCGCGCATCCTGGCGGAGTGGATCGGCTCGCTGGGGCTGTCGACCTTCACCCTGCTGGCGGCGCTTACCATCTTCTTTGTCATCATGGGCTGTTTCCTCGATGGCATCTCGGTAGTAGTGCTGACCGCCTCGGTGATCATGCCGATGGTGCTGGAGGCGGGCATCGACCCGCTTTGGTTCGGCATCTTCCTGGTGATCGTGGTGGAGATGTCGCAGATCACGCCGCCGGTGGGCTTCAACCTCTTCGTGCTGCAATCGCTGACCGGGCGCGACATCCTGACCGTCGCCAAAGCGGCGCTGCCGTTCTTCTTTCTGATGCTGCTGGCGCTGGTGATCATCGTGGCCTTCCCCGCGATCGTGACCTACCTGCCCGCGCAGATGTGAGGGGGGACCATGCAACCTGACACCAAACCACAATGGCCCGCGGTCCGCACTGCCGGCGCCGACGGGTTCCTCGTCAGCTTCGCCGACACCCTGTCGGAACCGGCCAACCGCGCGGCCCTCGCCTTCCGCGCGGCACTGGAAGCGGCAGGCTGGGACGGGGTGGAGGAGACCTCTTCCTCGCTGGTCTCCGCCTACCTGCGGTTCGATCCGCTGCACCTTGCCCACGCGGAGCTGCGATCGAGGCTCGAGGCGCTCCTGAAGGAGCAGGACTGGTACCACGCCGGCCTGCCCGATGGGCGGCGGTTCTGGCGGATACCGGCAGTCTTCGGCACCGATCTTGCGCCGCAGCTGGAACAGGCCGCCGAGGCCGCGGGCATGACCGCCGAGGAGGCCATTGCCTCGCTCTCCGGCGCCCGGATGCGGGTGCAGACCATCGGCTTTGCCCCCGGCCAGCCTTACCTGGGCGAGCTGCCCGAAGCCTGGGACATCCCGCGCCAGAGCCAGCTCACCCGCCGCATCCCCGAAGGCGCGCTGGCAGTGGCGATCCGGCAGCTGGTTCTGTTTTCGGTCTCCACCCCCACCGGCTGGCAGCACGTCGGCCAGACTGCGATGAAGCTGTTCCGCCCGGAAGCGGACGATCCCTTCCTGCTGCGTCCGGGTGATGAGGTGCAATTCGTGCCCACCGAGCCTGCCAAGCTGGAGGCGATGAAAAGCGACCCTCGCGGCGGCGCGGAATGCGAGGTGGTCACATGAGCAATCATCTGAAGATCCACCGCGCCGGGCCGGGAGTGAGCGTGCAGGACCAGGGCCGCAGCGGCTGGCTCGACTCCGGCCTGTCGCGCGGCGGCGCTGCCGACCGGCTGGCGCTGGCAGAGGCCGCAGCACTTCTGGGCCGCAACGCGGGTCCGGCCGCCATTGAAATGGCCGGCATGGGCGGCGAGTTCGAGGTAAGCCAGGACACCAGGATCGCCCTTACCGGCGCGCCGATGCAGGCGGCACTGGACGGGGTGAAACTGGCCTGGAACGCCAGCCACCTGATGCCCGCAGGCGCGCGGCTGACCATCGGCGCCGCCCTGACCGGGACCTATGGATATCTTTCCTTCGGCGGCGGGCTGCAGGCGCCCGAGATGCTCGGCGCACAGTCGGCGCATATCTCGGCGGGCGTGGGCCGGGCGCTGCAGGCGGGCGGCACGCTGCCGATCGGCGCCGACGCGGGCGATCCCACGAGCCTCTGCCTCACGCCAAGTGACCGCTTCGGCGGCGGCACCATCCGCATAGTCGCAAGCTTTCAGACCCACCTGTTCCCGCAGGAGACCCGCGACCGCTTCCAGGCCGCCGGGTTCCGCCGCGATGCCCGCGGCAACCGGATGGGAGTGCGGCTGGAGTCCGGTGGCGAGGAGTTCCCGGCCGAAGGCGGCCGCACCGTGCTGTCCGAGGTCATCGTGCCCGGCGACATCCAGATCACCGGCGACGGCACGCCTTTCGTGCTGCTGAGCGAATGCCAGACCACCGGCGGCTACCCCCGCATCGGAACGGTGCTGCCCTGCGACCTGCCACGGCTCGCGCAGGCCGCTCCGGGTGCGGCGCTGCGCTTTGCCTTTGTCTCACTGGAGGAAGCGGTGGAGCTGGAGCGCGCCGATGCCAAGATGCGGGCCGGGCTGCCAAGCGCCGCCCGCCCCCTGATCCGCGATCCGCGCACTATCCCGGATCTGCTGTCCTATCAACTGATCAGCGGCGTCACCGCCGGCTACGAAGACTGAGAAGGGAGAACATGATGGTCCGGAAGGTCGATCTGAACGCCGACATGGGCGAAGGCTATGGCGCCTGGCAACTGGGCGACGACAAGGCGCTGCTGGAGATCGTCACCTCCGCCAACGTGGCCTGCGGCTTTCACGCGGGCGACTGGGACGTGATGGCGGACACTATGCGCCGGGCACTGGAGAAAGGCGTCGGCATCGGCGCGCATCCGGGCTTTCCCGACCTGCACGGCTTCGGCCGCCGCCGGATGAGCCTGCCGCACGGCTCGCTGCAGAATCTGGTGCGCTACCAGCTGGGCGCAGCGCAGGCGATGGCCCGCGCGGCGGGCGGCGCGGTGCGGCACCTGAAACTGCACGGGGCGCTGGCCAACATGGCGGCGGAGGACAAGGCCATGGCGCGGGCCTGCTACGAGGCGGCGCTCTCGGTCGACCCGGACATCATCATCATGGTGCTCGCGGGCACCGCCCAGCAGGCCGCGGCCGAGGAGCTGGGCTGCGCCATGGCCTGCGAAATCTTCGCCGACCGAGCCTATAACGACGACGCCACCCTGGTCGACCGCTCCCTGCCCGGCGCGGTGATCCACGATGCGGAGCTTGCGGGCAAGCGCATGGCCGGGATGGTGCGCGAAGGCGCGATCATCACCGAAAGCGGCAAGCGCATCCCGGCGCGGATCGACACCATCTGCCTGCATGGCGATACCGCCGAAGCGGTCCAGATCGCCGCCGCGGTCCGCCGCGCATTGGAGACAGACGGCGTGGAGCTGGCGCAGTTCACCGGCGCAAAAGCCTGAGCCTCCTAGGCGCGGGCAGCGCTTCGCGCCCTCCAGCCCGCGACGGCAGCGCGGCCTAGCGCTGCCTCACCGCGCTGAGCCATTCCGCCAGGAACCGCTGCCGTTTCTGCTCGTCGAGATACACCAGCAGTCCCGGCCCCAGCTGGATCGGCCTATGCGAGCTCGGCGCGGCAGCCAGCGCAGCGGCGGGCGGGCGGAACGGGTATTCCGGCGGCGGCGGATAGACCCAGGCGGCATTGATCAGGTGATCGGCAAAGGCGCGCGCCAGCGCGGGCTCAGCCGCGCCTTTCAACAGCACAGCCGAGCGCATCATCAGATGGGTGTGGTCCTGCGGGTCGATCACCACGATCTTCTCCGCCAGGTCGCGCCGCGCCCGGGCGTAGCTGCCGAGCACGTTGTAGGCCACCAGCGCTTCCCCCGCCGCAACCCGCTCGATCATCCGGCCGGAACAGCAGGAGAGCTGCGGCTGCAGCCCGCCGATCACCTCCATCAGCCGCCAGTAGCTTTCCGAGGTGCGCGCGTCCTGGGTCGCAAACAGATAGCCCAGACCGCTGAGTGTCACATCGTAAGTGGCGACCTTGCCGCGGAACCGTTCCGGCGCGGCGCGCAGAAGCGCGATGAGGTCGCGGCGGCTGCGCGGCATCTCCCGGCCTTCGACAGCACCCGCATTCACCACGAAGGAGGCAGGCTCCAGCGAGAAGGCAAAGACATGCCCGCGCCACTCGCCCCAGTCCGGCACCCGCGCGGTCGCGGCGGACTGGTGCCGCAGGGTGTAGCCGTCATTGGCAAGCTTGGTTTGCAGATCCATCGCCGAGGACAGCGCCACATCGAACCGCTCCTCCCCTTCCAACACCGCCTTCATCACCTCGCTGCTGTTCGCGACCACATAGTCGACGGCCACCCCCGGCTGGCGCGCTAGGAAGCTTTCGATCAGCGGCGCGAGGATCGCGGTGTCGGTGGTGGAAATCACCCGCAGCACACGGCCGTCCTCCGGACCGATCCAGCGGCGCTCCTCGGTCTCGAAGGCTTGGCCCTGGCCCCCAAGCCAGGGAAAGACACTCAGGACGAGGGAAAGGACAAGGTAACGCATGCGCCCGCTCCGCTTTCGCTGTTTCCGATCGTGAGCCGCCCGCCATGCGCCTCCGCCACCTCGCGCGCGATGGTGAGGCCAAGGCCGGAGCCGATAGTGCCGCCCGCATTGGCCCCGCGCACGAACCGGCCGGTCAGCGCCTCGGTATCCGCAGCCCCGAAGCCGCCCGCCTCATCCTCCACGGTGACACAGGCCAGCCCGTCCCGCGCCGCAACCCGCAGCCAGATATCGGCCTCGTGCCCGGAATACTTGATCGCATTGTCCAGGATGTTGCGCACCGCGTTCTGGATCAGGATGGCATCGCCCGGCACGCGGATATCGCCCGCGGCCTCGAAATGCAGAGCGATGTCCTTCATCGCCGCGGTCGGCCTCAGCCGGCCCGCCAGCTCCCGCGCCAGCGCCGCCAGCGCCACCTCCTCGCGCTCCAGACTGTCGGTGCGGAAGGTAACCATGGCGTGGTCCAGGAGCTGCCCCGCCGCGCGCGAGCTTTCGTCGATGGCGCGGATCATCGCGCGCAGGGCGGCCCGGTTCTCCTCCCGTTCCACCCGCAAGAGCGTGACCTCCGCCTGCGCACGCACCGTGGCCAGCGGCGTGCGCACCCGGTGCGCGGCCTCGGCGATGAAATCCTCCGAGCGGGCCAGCGAGGTCTGCAGCCGCGCAATGAAACTGTTGAGCGAAGCGACCAGCGGCGCCATCTCGGCCGGCACCGGGCGGGAGACCGGGCGCAGGTCCTTCGGCCCGCGGCGGGAGACCGCCTCGGTCAGCGACCTGAGCGGCGTGATGCTGGAGCGCGCCGACCACACCGCCAGCGCCGAGGCCAGCACGAAGAACCCCGCCCCGAGCATGAGCGCCGAGCGCGACAGCCGCGCAAGCTGCGCCTGCTGCCCGGCCCGCGTCTGCGCCACCGACACCCGCACCAGCGCAGGCGCGCCTTCCAAGGACAGCCGCCGCGACACGCTCACCGCGCGGATGCTCTCGGACTTGTACTCCGCCGTCTCGAACACCGGCTGGCCGGGCCGGGCCGACGCCTCTCCCACCGGCAGATCGGCATAGCCGGTGAGCACGCCCTCTGGCCCCGTCACCCGGTAGAACACGCGGTCATCGCTCACGTTGCCCAGCATCGAAAGCGCCGCATAAGGCAGATCCGCCGTAATTTTCCCCGCCTGCACCGCCACAGTGTCGAGGATCGAGGTGGCCGACGCGAGCAGGATCCGGTCGTGGCTTTCGCCCGCCAGAGTGCGCACGAAGCCCAGCATGGTGAAGAACAGAAGCGCCGCCAGGAGCGCCGCGCTGCCGACCAGCTGCAAAAGCAGGCGGCGGCGGATCGAGCCGCTGACGTTGACGCCTGCGCTCATGCCACCGTCAGCCGGTAGCCGAGCCCGCGCACCGTGGTGATCTCCACGCCGGACCCCGCCAGATGCTTGCGCAGCCTGCCCACATAGACCTCGATCGCGTTTTCCGAGACGTCTTCCTCGTAGGAAAACAGCCGGTCCACCAGCTTGGCCTTGGAAAAGATCTGCCCCGGCGCGTTCAGCAGCACCTCCAGCAGCCTTAGTTCCCGGTTGCGCAGCGCGATGACCTTGCCGCCGCTGGCGATGGTGCCCGCCATCGGATCGAAGGTGAGGTCTGCGAACTGGCGCAGGTTGGAGCTGCCGCCGCCGCGCCGCCGCAGCACCGCCCGGCAGCGCGCCTCCAGTTCGGAAAAGTCGAAGGGTTTGGTAAGGTAGTCATCGGCGCCCAGATCCAGGAGACCCACCCGGTCCGACACCTCGGAGCGCGCGGTCAGCACGATCACCGGCGTCTCTTTCCGGCGTGCCCGGTGGCTCTTCAGGAAAGCCCTCCCGTCACCGTCCGGCAGCATGATGTCCAACAGGATCAGATCATAGTCGGCAACCCCGTCAAAGGCCGCCGCGGTCACCACATCGGGGGCGTGATCGACCACATGGCCATCCAGCCGCAGCCGGTCCACAACCGCAGCAGCGAGGCTTTCGTTGTCCTCGACCAGCAGGAAACGCATGTCCGATCCCCCATTGCTGACGCACGTGACAGGTTTGTGTCAGCTTGCCGTGCTTCATACCAGTCATGCGCGGCCCTGCCGCGTTTTGTCAAATGGGAGGACAACAATGACCAAATGGACCCTGACCCGCCGCGCGGCGCTGGCCGCCACGGCGGCGGCGCTGGCGTTTGCGACCCCGGCGTGGGCCGAAGAGCAGGTGGCCGACAGCATCCACTTCCTGATCCCCGGCGGCGCCGGTGGCGGCTGGGACGGCACCGCGCGCGGCACCGGCGAGGCGCTGACGGAGGCCGGGCTGGTGGGCAAGGCATCCTATGAAAACATGTCCGGCGGCGGCGGCGGCAAGGCGATCGGCTACCTGATCGAAAACGCCGAAAGCAACCACGGCACGCTGATGGTGAACTCCACCCCCATCGTGATCCGCTCCCTGACCGACGTGTTCCCGCAGAACTTCCGCGACCTCACCCTGGTGGCGGGCACCATCGGCGACTACGCCGCGATGGTGGTCAGCAAGGACAGCCCGATCAACTCGATGGAGGACCTCTTGGCCGCCTACAAGGACGACCCGCGCGGCACCGCGGTCGGCGGCGGCTCGGTTCCGGGCGGCATGGACCACCTTGTGGCGGCAATGGTGATGGAAGCGGCGGGCGAGGATCCGACCGCGGTGAAATACATCCCCTATGACGCCGGCGGCAAGGCAATGGCGGCGCTGCTCTCGGGCGAGATCGCGGCGCTGTCGACGGGTTTCTCCGAGGCGATCGACCTTGCCAACGCGGGCGAGGTGAAGATCATCGGCGTGACGGCGGACGAGCGGGTGGACAGCTACCCCGATGCCCCCACCATGAAGGAGCAGGGGCTCGACACCACCTTCGTCAACTGGCGCGGCTTCTTTGCCGCCCCCGGACTTCCGGAAGAGCAGCTCGCGGCCTACCAGACCGCGCTCGCCAAGATGTATGACACCCCCGAATGGGAAGAGGTGCGCGCCCGCAATGGCTGGGTCAACATCCACAACTCGGGCGAGGATTTCCGCGCCTTCCTGGAAGAACAGGAACAGGTGATCGGCGATCTGATGAAGAAGCTCGGCTTCCTCTGAGCCAGCGCCGGCACGCGGGGGCTCTGCCCCCGCACCCCCGGGATATTTCCCGGCCAGAAGAAGACGCCAGGGCGGTGCCCGTCAGCCGCGCGGCTGTTGTTCCTGGTGCCCCGTCCCTTCTTCTGGCTAAAAATATCCCGGGGACGCCGCGCCCGGCGCGGCGGGGGCAGAGCCCCCTGCCCGTCCCACTGCAACCACATCTTCCGGAGGGCATGATGGCTCTTGACCGCTGGATCGCGCTGGCCGTGCTGCTGATCAGCCTCGCCTACGGCTATGCCGCCTTTTTCACCATGGACGCGAGCCTGCCGCCGTTCATGCAACGCAACCCGGTCTGGCCCAGCAGCTTCCCCAAGATCCTGTCGGTGCTGACGGTGCTGACCGCGCTCTTCGTGCTCCTGGGCTTCGAAAAGGGCGCGGGCGAGCCCAAGCCGATGGAGATCAACTACCGCCGCCTCACCGAGTACAAGCTGGGCCAGGCGCTTCTGCTGCTCGGGCTGATGGCGGCCTACGCGCTGCTGCTGCGCCCCTTGGGCTTTGTCGGCTCGACGCTGGGCTTCCTGGTGGCGGGCGCGATGATCCTGGGCGAGCGCAAGCTGCATGTCCTGCTGCCGGTCGCGGCCATCGCCGCGGGCGCGGTCTGGTACCTGGTGCAGGAGGTGCTCGGCATCTTCCTCAGCCCCTGGCCCGCATTCATCACAAACGGAGGCTGACATGATCGAAGGCATCCTGATCGGCCTCGGCACGGCCTTTTCCCTCACCAACCTCCTGATGGTCATCGGCGGCTGCCTGATCGGCACCTTCATCGGCATGCTGCCGGGGCTGGGGCCGATGTCGATCATCGCCATCATGATCCCCGTCGCGGTGTCGCTCGGCGATCCTTCAGCCGCGCTGATCCTGCTCGCAGGCGTTTACTATGGCGCCATCTTCGGCGGCTCCACCTCCTCGATCCTGATCAACGCGCCGGGCGTCGCCTCCACCGTGGCGACCTCCTTTGACGGCTACCCGCTGACCCGCCAGGGCAAGGCGGGCAAGGCGCTGACGGTGGCGGCGATCTCCTCCTTTGCGGGCGGCACCATCGGCGCGATCCTCTTGATGATCTTCGCGCCCGCGCTGGCAACGGTGGCGCTCCTGTTTCACTCGGCCGAATACTTCGCGCTGATGGTGGTGGGCCTGTCGGCGATTGCCGCCTTTGCGGGCTCCGGCCAAGTCGGCAAGGCGCTTCTGATGACGCTGCTCGGCCTGGTCATGGCAACGGTGGGCGAGGGCGCGCTGTTCAACATGCCGCGCTTCACCATGGGTATCATGGACCTGCAGTCGGGCTTCGGCTTCATCACGCTCGCGATGGCGATGTTCGCCCTGCCCGAAGCGATGTATCTGGTGCTCGACCCCGCGCGCTCGCAATCGGGCGGCGGCAGCAGCGAGATCAAGGACCTGCGCATCACCCGGGAAGAGGCCAAGGCGATCGCTCCGGTGATCGGGCGGCAGTCCATCCAGGGCTTCCTGATCGGCGTGCTGCCGGGTGCGGGCGCCACCATCGCGTCGTTTCTGGGCTACGCGGTGGAGCGCAACATCGCCCCGAAAGCGGAGCAGGAACAGTTCGGCAAGGGCTCGGTCAAAGGCCTGGCCGCTCCGGAAAGCGCCAACAACGCCGCCTGCACCGGATCTTTCGTGCCGCTCCTGACGCTGGGCATTCCCGGCTCCGGCACAACCGCAATCCTGCTGGGCGCGCTGATCGCGCTGAACGTCTCGCCCGGTCCGCGGCTGATGGTGGACGAGCCGCAGATCTTCTGGGCGGTGATCATCTCGATGTATCTCGGCAATGTGATCCTGCTGGTGCTGAACCTGCCGCTGATCCCCTATATCGCCAAGGTGCTGGCGGTGCCGCGCACTTACCTCATCCCCTTCATCCTGTTCTTCACCTTGATGGGGGCCTACATCGGCCAGAACAACGCGACCGAGCTGCTTATCCTGGTGGGCCTCGGCATCTGCGCCACCGTGCTGCGCTTTGCCGACTACCCGCTGGCGCCCTTGCTGATCGGCTTCATCCTCGGCCGGATGCTGGAGGACAACTTCGCGCGCTCCATGCAGCTTTATGACGGGATTGGCTTCGTCCTGGAGCGCCCGATGACGATGGGGCTCTTGGCGCTGGCGGTGATCCTGGTGGTGCTGCCAAGCTACCGCGCCCGCCGCGCCCGGCTGCGCGCCGAAGGCGCCGCCGATGCGGACTGAGACCAGGGATGGAAGGCTGCGGCCTTCCATTTTTCTGTCTCGGTAAAAGCTGGCGGGATGAAGCTGCGCCGCCGTCATAATTCTATTTGCATCGCCGCCCTGGGGGCCGGGCTGCTCCACTGGCTGCGGCCGGTGCCGTCTTCATCCCAGCCATCTGGGCCGCCGCCATCGCGCCGCTGCCGGAGGCCTTCCTGCCCTTTGTGCCCGGCGGACAGGGCGAGACGGTGCTGCACCTGACCCGGCAGCACCGCGCCGGCCGTCTGCGCCTCACCAAGGCATTGTTCCCGCCGCAAATCTTTGCCAAAGCTTTCACAGCAGCCCTGCGCCCGCTCCGAATGCGGAGCGGCGCGCGGCGCGGAAAGGACAGGAGCGGATGCCGGATCTGCCGGATTGGAACCCAGATGAGCTGACCGCCTGCCCGGTCTGCGACGCGCTGCATCTGGAAGAACACGTGCCCCCGCACCAGATCGCCCGCTGCGCCCGCTGCCACACGGTTCTGGCGGCGCCAAAATCGGGCGCGATGACGCGGATCACCATGCTGAGCCTCACCGCGCTGATCCTGATCGGTGCCGCGGTGCTGTTTCCCTTTCTCGGCCTGCGCGCGCAAGGGATGTCGCAGGAGGCCTCGGTGCTGGACACGGTGATGGCTTTTTCCGGCGGCTTCATGGCGCCGCTGTCGCTGGCGGTGACGCTGCTGATCGTTTTGCTGCCCGCGGCGCGCTACCTCGCGATCATCTACGTGCTGGCGCCGATGGCGCTTGGCTGGCATCCTGCGCGCCATGCCGCCGCCGCCTACCGCTGGGCCGAGCGGATCAAGCCCTGGGCAATGGCCGAAATCTTCATTGCCGGGGTGGCGGTGGCGCTGGTGAAAATCTCAGGTCTTGCCTCCGTGCAGCTGGGCCCGGCCTTCTGGGCCTTCGCGGCGCTTCTCGGCGTCACAGTGCTCACCGACAGTTCCATTTGCAGGCTTACGGTATGGAAAACCCTGAACAAACGCCGCCGGTCCTGACCGCGCGCCAGGCCGGCTATTTCGGCTGCCGCGCCTGCGGCGGGGTGAGCCCGGCGGGCAGCAAGGCCTGCCTGCGCTGCGGCAGCCGCCTGGAAGCCGATCTGGGCACCAGCCTGCAGAGGGTCTGGGCCTGGATGGCGGCCGGGCTGATCGCCTATATTCCTGCCAACATCTATCCGATGCTGCGCACCTCGACCCTGGGCCGCAGCAGCGAGAACACGCTGATCGGCGGCGTGGTGGAGCTGTTCGATCAAGGCTCCTACGGGGTCGGGATGGTGGTTTTTACCGCGAGTATCCTGATCCCCATCGCCAAGTTCATCGCCATCGCCTATCTCGCGATCTCGGTGCGCCGTCCCGGCACGCTGAACCGCCACGGGCGGATGAGGCTCTATGAGGCGGTGGAGTTCATCGGCCGCTGGTCGATGATCGACGTGTTTGTGGTTGCCATTCTGGCAGCACTCGTGCAGCTCGATTTTGCCGCCACCGTGAACCCGGGCCCGGCTGCCGTCAGCTTTGCGCTTTCGGTTGCCTTTACCATGCTGTCAGCGCAGAGTTTCGACCCGCGGCTGATCTGGAATGCCGAAGAGAAAGACTATGCATGAGCACACCTGAGCCCGCCAGAATGCAGACCTCCGGCCCCAAGCCCTCCATCTGGCGCAATCTGTCGCTGGTGTGGCTGGTGCCGGTGCTGGCACTGGCGGTCTCGCTGGGCGTGGCCTGGAAGGCCTATTCCGAGCGCGGCGTGCTGATCAGCATCACCTTCCCCAGCGCCGAGGGCATCGCCGCGGGCGAAACCACGGTGCGCTTCCGCGACGTGGTGGTTGGCCGGGTCGAGAAAGTGGGCTTTGGCGACAATCTCAACACGGTGGTTGTGCTCGCCCGCATCAACCAGGACGTTGCCCCCTACCTGGATTCCAGCGCCACCTTCTGGATAGTCCGCCCCGAGGTCAGCACCCGCGGCATCTCGGGCCTCAGCACCGTTCTCTCCGGCGTCTACATCGAAGGCGGGTGGGACGATCAGCCCGGCGTGGCGCAGACCCGTTTCGAAGGCACCGACCGGCCGCCGCTGGCGCAGCCCGGCAAGCAGGGCCGCCGCATCACCCTGCGCACCGAGGACGGGCAGATGATCTCCGAAGGCGCGCCGGTCCTGTTCCGCGGCATCGAAGTTGGCCGGCTGGAGCAGCCGCGCCTCACGGTGAGCGGCAAGAACATCGTGGTCGACGCCTTCATCGAAGCGCCGCACGACCGCCGTATCAACTCCGCCACCCGGTTCTGGGACACTTCCGGCTTCTCGGTCTCGATCGGCGCCAGCGGGCTGTCGCTGGACGTCGACAGCATCGCCTCGCTGGTGGCGGGCGGCATCGAGTTCGACACTGTTTTCGACGGCGGCAAGCCGGTGGGCGACAGCACTGTCTTCGACATCCACGCGGACGAGGCCTCGGCACGGCGCACCGCCTTTGCGCGCACCCTGACCGGCGGGGTCACGGTCTCGGCCGCCTTTGGCGAGTCGGTGGCGGGTCTCGCACCCGGCGCCGCGGTGCAATTGGGCGGCGTGCGCGTGGGCGAGGTCGAAAGCCTGAACGCCGTGGTCCAGAACGAGAACGGGGACGCGGGGCTGCAGCTGATCGCCAGCCTGCAGCTGGAGCCGGCGCTGATGGGGCTGCCGCCCGGCGCGGGCGAGGCCGAGGTGCTGGACTACCTCGACCAGGCGGTGGGGGGCGGGTTGCGCGCCCGGCTGGCGGCGGCCGGCCTTTTCACCTCGGAACTGATCGTCGAGCTTGCCACGCTGGAGGACGCTCAGCCTGCGGTGTTTGACCGCGAAGCCGAGCCGTTTCCGGCGCTGCCCACCGTGACCTCCGACCTGCCGGATTTCACCGCCACCGCCGAAGGCGTGCTGGAGCGCATCAAGGAGCTGCCGGTGGAAGAACTGATAGCGCAGGCGATCCGCACGCTGGAAAGCGTCGAGGCGCTGGCAGCCTCGGACAGCCTGCGCGAAACGCCCGCCGCTGCCGTTGCCCTCTTGGAGGAAACCCGCGCTCTTGTGGCCGACCCGGAGACCAAGGCGCTGCCCGGCGAATTGCGCGCCGCAGTGGCGGATCTGCGCGGCACGCTCGCGGCGGTGCAGGAGAGCGGCGCCATCGCCAATCTCTCCGCCGCATTCGAGGAAGCCCGCCGCGCCGCCGCGGGTGTAACCGAGGCATCGGACGAGGTGCCCGCGCTGATCACGGACCTGCGCGCGCTCACCGCCAAGGCCAATGGGCTGGAGGCGGAGGAACTGGTGGCATCGGCCCGCCAGCTCCTGGACAGCGCCGATGCGCTGATCGGCACTGAGGCGGCCCGCGCGCTGCCCGCGTCGGTGAACGGCGCGCTCGACCAGGTGCGTGCCGCGCTGGCGGAGCTGCGCGAGGGCGGCGCGGTGGAGAACGCCAATGCCACCATGGCCTCGGCCCGGGAAGCCGCGGATTCGGTCGCTGCCGCCACCGAAGGCTTGCCCGCCCTCTCCGCCCGGCTGAACCAACTGGTCGCTCAGGCCGAAAGCGTGGTCTCTGCCTATGGCGCACGCTCCAGCTTCAACAGTGAAACCCGCGACGCGCTGCGGGAGGTGAGGGCCGCGGCCCGCGCGGTATCGCAGCTCGCCCGCAAGCTCGAACGCGACCCGAATTCCTTGCTCTTTGGGAGATGATGATGAAACACAGCCTGCTGGCGCTGCTTTGCGCAACCCTGCTGGCCGCCTGCGGCACCTCCAACGACGCCCGCTATCTGATCACGGCCGCTCCGGGCGCGGAGAAGCAGCGTGTACGCGCGCAGACGGTCGAGATGCGGCTGGTCTCCCTGCCCGCCTATGCCGCCGCGGTGGAGATCGTCGCCGAGGGCGAAGGCGGCGCGCTGTTCACCCTTACGGACGCGGTCTGGGCCGATGACCCGGCACGCGGCATCACTGCCGCACTGGCCCGCGGGCTTGCCGAACGCAGCACCGCCGAGGTCGCGGTCGAGCCCTGGCCGCTGAACGAGGGGCCGGACGCGCGCATCGACGTGCGCATCGATCAGGCGCACCAGCAGGCCGGCGGGATTTTCGTGCTGACGGGGCAATACGCCGTGTCCTCGCCCGAAGACACGCTGCGGGAGTTTCTGCGCCGCTTCGAGATCACCGTCCCCGCGAGCGGCGAGGGGCCCTCAGCTACGGCCCAGGCGATGACGCAGGCGCTGGCGGAACTGTCCGGCCAGATGGCCGCCGCGCTGCGCTGAGCCGCGGCGCTCCACGGAACAAAATCTGAAAGCGCCCGCCGGTTCCTCCCGGCGGGCGCTTTGCCTTTTCCTGTGCGGGCCGCTGGTTCAGCTGCCGGAGCCCAGAACCGCCTGGCCGCCCTTGTAGGCCAGCTTGCCCGCGCCAACCGCGCCTTTGGCCACCACCTTGGCGGTGCCCGAAGCCACGCCGACGCTGTTGTCGATGGCTTGATCGGTGGAACAGGCCGACAGGGCAAATGCGGCGGAGATCAGCGCGGCAACGGTGATCTTGCGGGCGGCAAAAATGGTCATCTCGGTCTCCTTTCCCCCAACGCTGGGGAAGTCTGGCGCGAAAGCTTTGGGCGGCGTCCTGAGCCGGGTCTCCCCTCCTCTGCGCCTGCTGGCAGACCCGCTTCCGGTTCGATCCGCCGCCATGCGGTGTGGATACCGGCTTCCTTCAACGCAGAAAAACGAATAAGAAATATGGTTGAAGCCAAGTTTTCTCATGGAAAGCCCGATGGACATCGCCCTCATCCGCACCTTCCTGGAAGTTGCCGCCACCGGCTCCTTCGTCAGCGCCAGCGACCGGCTGTTTGTCACCCAGTCCGCGGTCAGCCTGCGCATCCAGCGGCTGGAGGACTCGCTTGGCAAGCAGCTGTTCACCCGCTCGAAAGCCGGCGCTGCGCCGACGCCCGCCGGGCGCGAGTTCGAGCGTTACGCGCTGTCGCTCCTGAAGATCTGGGAGGAGGCGCGCCAGCAGGTGGGCCTGCCCGAGGGCTACACGCAGTCGCTCACCATCGCAGCGCAGTATTCGCTCTGGCCGCGGCTCGGCTTCCGCTGGATCGACAGCCTGCGGGAGGCAATGCCGGATCTGAACGTGCGCGCCGAGCTGGGGATGGCGGACCGCATCACCCGTTTTTTGGTCGAAGGGCTGGTGCAGGTGGGGCTGCTCTACA
Source organism: Cribrihabitans pelagius (assembly GCF_048820915.1). Classification (NCBI taxonomy): domain Bacteria; kingdom Pseudomonadati; phylum Pseudomonadota; class Alphaproteobacteria; order Rhodobacterales; family Paracoccaceae; genus Cribrihabitans; species Cribrihabitans pelagius. The sequence goes on from NZ_JBMERR010000006.1 coordinate 101,515, forward strand.
CGCCGCAGCTGCGGCCTGGGCTCACCGCGCAGAAGCTGATCGAGGAGGAGCTGGTGCTGGCCGCCTCCTGGGACGCGACGCTGCGTGAGGCCGCGGAGCACTATGTCTTTGTCGACTGGGGGCCGGAATTCATCCATGCCCACGCGCTTGAGCTGCCGGAACTGGCCAGCACGGGGCTGACCTTGTCGCTGGGGGCGATGGCGGCGGAATACGTGATCGGGCGGCCCGCGGCAGCCTACCTGCCGGCACGCTCCATCAAACGGCATCTGGACGAGGGCCGCCTGCACCTGGTCCCGGACGCGCCGCGCTTCCCCTATCCGGTCTGGGCCGTCTGGCGCGACGATCTCGACCCCGCCCTGCGCGCCGCTGCTGAGGGCATGCTGCAGGCAGTGACAGACCGGATCGGCAGCGAGCAAGACTCGGTCCTGGCCGAACTGCGCGGTATCAGCGAAGGAGGAACAGTCGAGGTGCTGGGCGGTACCGGGGACAGCCCGCCGCCAGCCTGACCGCCCGGCGGACGGCAGCATTGGAAGGCCGCCCGCGTGCCGCAGGCGGCCCCGGCAGGCGCCGCTCAGTTAATCTCCGACACTGCCAGATTTATCAGTTTGCTGTTGGCTGCCTTCTCCTGATCCAGAATATCGGTCAGCAAGTCATGCGCTTCGGAGTGACCCAGCACCCTGGCCCATTCGCGCAGGGTGCCGTAGCGCGCGATCTCGCAATGCTCGACCGCCTGGCAGGCCGCCACCAGGGCGGCGTTCTTGGCGTCGCCGGTGGCTTCCCCGATGACTTCCTGCGCTTCCTTGATGAGGCCTTCTATGGCCTCGCATTTTTCGCCCGACGCCTTTTCGCCAATCGAGCTGAAGACTTTTTCCAGGGTCCTCACCTGCTCCTTGGTCTCTTCCAAGTGATCGCCGATCGCTTGTTTCAGCTTCTTCCGTTGGCCGCTTCCTGCACTTCGGGCAGGGATTTCACCAGTTTCTGTTCGGCGTAGTAAATGTCCTGCAGCGTGTGCAGGAAGACGTCTTGCAGCGTTTTCATCTTGCTACCTCTGGAACTCACAACGAATTGCCTGCGGCCGGCTAGAGCCACGGTGAAGAGTCCGGGGCCCAAAAGGCCCCGGACGTGGTCTTAAAGCCAGTAGTATGGCACGCCGAAATGATCATGAGCGCGCTTCTCGTACTGGCGGTCTTCATGCCAGTTACGCGGACGTTCCGGCGCGCCTTTCAGCGTTTCGGGGGTGATGTCTGTCAAGAAACCACCCAGTTGCACATCGTAGTTCAGTGCATTCCATGGGATGGTGTGCTCTTCCTCGCCAAGCCCCAGAAAGCCGCCGAAGCTCATCACCGCATAGGTCACCTTGCCGGTGCTCTTGTCGATCATCAGGTGGTCGATAGAGCCGATATGTTCGCGGTTCCTGTCATAGACCTTGGTGCCGTCCACGTCCCGCGAGGACACCAGACTGGCTGCGCTTTGCGTTTGGCCATGTTCCATCACGTTTTCCTCCTTCTGTGTATTGCCGGTTTCATTGCTGCGGCACGGCGCTTGCCGTGCAGGTATTCAACGTCTGGTGGAGGGGGATGTTCCGGGCCCCGGCCCGGAATTCTCTCGTATCGGCCGGCATCCGCTCATGGCCTTTCGCGCGATCTTGGAGGCCTGCGGCGCCGTCGGGACAGGCGGCGCGGCGCTCCGCATGCTAGCCCAGCACCGCATCCGCCGCACGTCGGGCCGCGGCGGCAATCTCGCCCGCCTGCTCGCGGGTCAGGCTCAGGGGCGGCGCAAAACCCAGGATATCCCCCTGCGGCATGGCGCGGGCAATCACCTTCTCCTGCTCCAAGAGCTTCGCGGCAATCTGCGGGCCGGCCTTGGCGCTGGGATCGAAGAGCTTCCGGCGGCCCGGATCCTCGGCAAACTCCACCGCGCAGAGCATCCCCTCGCCCCGCACCTCGCCCAGATTGGGATGGCCGGCGAAGGCCTCCGCCATCGCCTGATTGAGGAAGGCGCCGGTATCACGGGCATTCTCCACCAGCCCAAGCGAGTCGATCAACTTGAGGTTGGCAACCCCCGCTGCCGCGCCGATCGGATGCGCAGAATAGGTCCAGCCGTGGCCAATCGGACCGTTCTCATCCGTGCCCCGCTCCAGGACCTTCCACACCTTGTCCGACACGATGGACCCCGACAGCGGTGCGTAGGCCGAGGTCAGCCCCTTGGCGATGGTGATGATATCGGCCTCGATCCCGTAGTGATCGGAGCCGAACATGGAGCCGAGACGGCCGAAACCGGTCACGACCTCATCCGCCACCAGCAGGATGTCATGCTTCTTCAGCACCGCCTGGATGGCGTCCCAATAGCCCTCCGGCGGCGGCACGATGCCGCCGGTGCCCAGCACCGGCTCGCCGATGAAGGCGGCGATGGTGTCCGCGCCCTCCCGCTCGATCAGCGCCTCCAGCTCGGCCGCGCAGTGGGCCGAGAACTCCGCTTCGCTCTGCTCCGCATCCCGGCGGCGGTAGTAATAGGGCGCGTCGGTGTGCAGCACCTGGGTGAGCGGCAGGTCGAACTTCTTGTGAAAGATCTCCAGCCCGGTAAGCGAGCCGGTGACCAGCCCCGAGCCGTGATAGCCGCGCCAGCGCGAGATGATTTTCTTCTTCTCAGGCCGGCCCAGGATATTGTTGTAGTACCAGATCAGCTTCACGTTGGTTTCATTGGCGTCCGAGCCGCCGAGGCCGAAATAGACCTTGGACATATTGGCGGGCGCGCGGTCCAGGATCATTTTCGCCAGCGTGATCGAGGCCTCGGTGCCGTGGCCGACGTAGGAATGGTAATAAGCCAGCTCCCGCGCCTGGTCGGCAATGGCCTCGGCGATCTCCGGCCGGCCGTAGCCCACGTTCACGCAGTAGAGCCCGGCAAAGGCATCGAGCAGCCGGGTGCCGTCACGGTCTTCGATATGGACGCCGCTGGCGGTCCTGATGATGCGGTTTGCGCTCTCGCCGCGGGCGTGCTGGGCGAGGTGGGTGGACGGGTGAAAGAAGTTCTCCCGGTCCCATTGGTCAAGCTGGTCGTTTTTCAGCATCGGTTGTCCTTTCGTCATCTGTTGGGGGGCGGAATTCTGCGAGAATTCCGGAGCGAATTCCGGCGCGGAATTCGCCCGCTCTCCTGAGGCGTCTCCCGCTGTCCCGGGGCGTCCTGGATTTGGCGCCCAAATCCGGGACGAAATCCGCGCCGGATTTCGTCTGGCTCAAGCCCAGTCGCGGCAGACGTATTTCACTTCGGTGAAGGCCTCCATGCCGAGCCGGGCGCCCTCGCGGCCAAGCCCCGACTGTTTGATGCCGCCAAAGGGCACCGGCGCGCCGGTCACCTTGGTGCGGTTCACCGCAACCATGCCGTATTGCAAGCCCCGGCTCAGCCGGTAGAGGCGCTTGGGGTCGCGGCTGTGCACATAGGCGATCAGCCCGTATTCGCTGTCGTTTGCACGCGAGAGCACCTCTGCCTCGCTGTCGAACGGCGCAATGGCGGCAACCGGCCCGAAGCTCTCCTCGCGCAGGATGCGGGCATCTTCGGTCACATCCACCAGCACCGTCGGCTGGTAGAACAGCGGCCCGCAGGCATGGCGCGCCCCGCCGCAGGCCAGCCGCGCACCGCGCGAGAGCGCATCGGCGACATGGCCTTCCTGCTTCTGCACCACGCCCTCATGCATCAGCGGGCCGATGTCCGGATCCTGCATGCCGTCGCCCACGGTCAGTGCCTCCACCGCGCGGGTGAAGCGGGCGCAGAACTCCTCGTAAATGGAGCGCTCGACAAAGATCCGGTTCGCCGCCAGGCAATCCTGGCCGGAGGTTGCAAATTTCGCCTTCAGCGCTTCTTCCACCGCGGCCGGCAAGTCAGCGTCAGCGAAGACCAGGACGGGCGCGTGGCCGCCCAGCTCCAGCACCAGCGTCTTCACCGTGGCGGCGCATTGCCGGTAGAGCAGTCGGCCCACCTCGGTCGAGCCGGTGAAGGACAGGACCCGCACCCGGGGATCGCGTGTCCAGGGCTCCACCACCGTCTCGGCCGCGCCGGTCACCACGTTGAATACGCCTGCGGGAATGCCCGCACGCTCGGCCAGTTCGGCCAGGGCAAGCGCGCTGTAAGGCGTGTGCGCCGAAGGATGCGCCACCACGGTGCAGCCCGCCGCCAGCGCTGCCGCGGCCTTGCGGGTGAGCATGGCGCTGGGGAAGTTCCAGGGCGTGATCAGCGCCGCCACCCCGGCCGGTTCGCGCCACAGCTCGACCTCGGCGCCGGGCAGATGGCTGGTGATGCCCTCAATGTTGGGGCGCTTGGCTTCTTCGGCGTAGAACTCGGCAAAGCTGGCGCCATAGGCGATTTCGCCGCGCGCTTCGGACAGGGGCTTGCCTTGCTCCAGCACCATGATCCGGGCAAGGTCCTCCTGATGCTGCATCTGCAGTTCATACCAGCGCGAGAGGCGCGCGGCGCGCTCCTGCGGCAGCAGCGCGGACCAGCTGGCAAAGGCGGCCTCTGCAGCGTCCACTGCCGCACCGGCGGCTTCGGCTGGCAGGCTCGCGACATGGCCCAGCTCGGCGCCGCTTGCGGGGTTGGTGACCGCAAAGCTCTCGCCGCCCGGCGCGCCGCACCATTTGCCGTTGATGTAGGAAAAGCTGCGCAACAGCGCCTTGTCGCGGATTTCCGTGCTTGAAAGTATCGCAGTGTCCAGCATGTGCCGCCTCCTCCAGCTTGTCCCTTCGAGTGTGGCAGCCCCGGGCCAGAGGGTGTGACTGAAGTGACCCGCCCGCGGCAGAGGAATCCTCTGCCAGCCGCGGCGGCGGCAGCAGGAACGGCCTGCGCTACCCTTGCAGCAAGAGGTCCAAGGGCGGCGGCGCCTGGCCCTTCACGGGCTTCGTCACCACGTAAGTGAAGTAGCGCGACAGGCCGATGCGGGCGTCCAGCATCTCGTCGATCAGCCGCTGGTAGGCGTCGATGTCGCGGGTGACGATCTGCAGCAGGTAGTCAAAGCCGCCGCCAAGCGCCCAGCAGGCCACTACCTCGTCGTAGCGCTGCATCGCGGCCTCGAAGGCGCGGAAGCTGGCGGCGGTGTGATCGGCCAGCTCGGCGGCGACAAAGACGGTGACATGCGGCGCCAGCTTGCGCAGGTTGATACGCGCACCGTAGCCCTCGATCAGCCCGGCCTGCTCCAGCTTCTTCAGCCGGTCCCAGCAGGGCGTCGGCGACAGGCCGATGCGCTCGGCCAGGGCGGATTTGGTGATCCGCCCTTCGCGGGACAGCACCCGCAGTATCTCGATATCCCGGTCGTCCAGCCGCATGGGCGCACAGTCGGCGCTATCCAGGGCGGCGTCAACCACCCGCGCAACCGCGCGATCAGGCCACTTGTGCACAAGGAAAAAGCCGACGCAGCCAGTTCCGGCCAAAAACCGGCATTCCGGGGTCGGAATTGCACAATACAGGCGTGTCCATTCCGCGGCATGATAGAATCAGGCCCCGCATCGGGCCGCTTGTATACAATTCCGGGCCATTTGCCGGCCCCTTGAGGTTCCCATGCCCATCGAACACGCGCCCTTCAGCCAGGCGGAATACGACCGCCGCATCGCCAGGACCCGCCAAGCCATGCAGGCCGCCGGGATCGAGATCCTGTTTGTCACCGACCCGTCGAACCAGGCCTGGCTGACTGGCTATGACGGCTGGTCCTTCTATGTGCACCAGGGCGTGATCCTGGGAATGGAGGGCGCACCGATGTGGTGGGGCCGCCAAATGGACGCCAATGGCGCACTGCGCACGGTCTGGATGGACGATGACCAGGTGCTCGCCTATGCCGATCACTTTGTGCAGTCGACCAGCCGCCACCCGATGCAGGATCTGGCGCGCAGGCTCGAGGAGATGGGCCATGGCAGCGCCCGCATTGGCGTCGAACTGGACAATTACTATTATTCGGCCAAGGCCCATGCGGTGCTTTGCGCACATCTGCCGAACGCGGTTATGGCCGACGCCACCGCCCTGGTGAACTGGCAGCGCGCGGTGAAATCGCCCGAGGAGCTCTGTTTCATCCGCAAGGCGGCGCGGATCTCGGAAAAGATCGTGCAGCTTGCGCTGGACAAGGCGGAGCCGGGTGTGCGCAAGAACGAGCTGGTGGCCGACATCAGCCATGCGGGCGTGACAGGCATTGATGACGACTGGGGCGATTATCCGGCGATCGTGCCGCTCACGCCTTCGGGGCTGGATGCCTCCGCGCCGCATCTGACCTGGAACGGCGATCGGATGAAGGCGGGCGAGGTCACCTGTTTCGAGCTCTCGGGCTGCTACCGCCGCTACCATGCGCCGCTCTGCCGCTCGGTCTTCCTCGGTCAGCCGCCGCAATCCATGCTGGACGCCAGTGCGGCGCTGAACGCAGGGCTCGCGGCCGGTCTGGAGGCCGCCCGCGCAGGCAACCGCGCCTGCGACATCGCCAATGCGCTCAACGCCGAGCTGGAGAAGGCCGGGATCGAGCGCAAGGGCCGCTGCGGCTACCCCGTCGGCCTCAGCTACCCGCCGGACTGGGGCGAGCGGACGATCTCGCTGCGCTCCACCGACGAAACCGTGCTGCAGCCCGGCATGACTTTCCACTTCATGCCCGGCCTGTGGCGCGACAACTGGGGGCTGGAGACGACGGAAACCATCCTGATCACCGAAACCGGCCCGGCCGAGGCGCTTTGCGATGTGGACCGCGGCCTCTTGGTGAAGAGGTAGGCGATGACCTTGCTGACAGAGACCAAGACCCTACTGGGCGAACTGATCGCCTTCCCGACTGTCTCCGCGGACGGCAACCTGGACCTGATCCGGCATCTGGCCGATAAGCTCGCCGCGGCGGGCGCGGAGGTGGAGATCTGGCAGGATGCAACCGGCGCCAAGGCCAATCTCTTTGCCACCATCGGCCCGATGCGGGACGGCGGCATCGTGCTGTCGGGCCATACCGACGTGGTGCCGGTTGCGGATCAGGACTGGGCCACCGATCCCTTCGCGATGGCAGAACGCGACGGCCGGCTCTACGGCCGCGGCGCCTGCGACATGAAAGGCTTCATTGCCGCTGCGGTGGCAATGGCGCCGCGCTTTGCCGCCGCGAACCCGCAGCGGCCCTTGCATTATGCCTTCACCTACGACGAGGAAACCGGCTGCCTCGGCGCGCTGGCATTGGCAGGGGCGCTGAAGCGCAAAGGTCTGAAGCCCGCGGTGGCTATTATCGGGGAGCCAACCTCGATGCAGATCATCGAGGGCCACAAGGGCTGCTGCGAATACACCACCCGCTTCACCGGGCTGGAGGGCCACGGCAGCGCGCCCCACCGCGGCGTGAACGCGGTGGAATATGCCGCGCGCTATGTTGTGAAACTGCTGGAGCTGAAAGAGGCGCTGAAACCCCGGGCGCCCGAGGGCAGCCGCTTTGATCCGCCCTGGACCACGATCAACACCGGATCCCTCAATGGCGGCACCGTCCACAACGTGATCCCCGGCAAGGCACGGGTGGAATGGGAGATGCGCCCGGTTCAGCCCTCGGACGCGGGCTACGTGAAGGACCGCCTGGAGAGCTTCTGCGCCGCCGAACTGCTGCCTGCCATGCAAGCCGTCCACCCCGGCGCCAGTATCGAAACCGAAGTGATCGGAGAGGTCGCAGGGCTGGAGCCGATGGCCGGCAACGCCGCCCGCAGCCTGGTGATGGAGCTCACCGGCGCCAATGCGGCAGATGTCGTGCCCTTCGGCACCGAGGCGGGAATCTTCCAGGAACTGGGCATCAGCACCGTTGTCTGCGGGCCGGGCTCCATCGCGCAGGCGCATAAACCCGACGAATACATCAGCATCAGCCAGCTCGAGCAGTGTTTGGCCATGCTGGAACGGCTGGTGCCCAAGCTGGCGTGATGCGATATACCCGCACTACCCGCCACAGGAACACTGCATGAGCCGATCTGCCCAGGAGACTGCGACCCACACCGCTCCGGATACCGCCGACCTTACCGCCCGCGACCGTTTCGAGCGGATGCATGACGAGATCCGCAGCCGCATCTGCCTGCTGGACTACGCCCCCGGCGCGCGGCTGTCGGAAAGTGAACTGGCGGCGGAATTCGGCATCTCGCGCACGCCCCTGCGCCGGGTGCTGGTGCGGCTGGAGTGCGAGGGGCTATTGCGCTCCGTGCAGGGCGTCGGCACTTTTGTCACAGACGTGGACGTGGCCGCCCTTGCCCAGACCTACAGCCTGCGGCTGGAACTGGCGGAACTGACCGGGCGCCTCTCCCCTGCCCCGCCGGATGCCGTGCTGCTGGAGGAATTCCGCGCCTTCACCGATGCCGCCGCCGCGCTGGCTGTTGATCCCGACCCGCGCGGTTATGCCCGGCTCAACATGGAGTTCTTCCTCGCGCTCCTGCAGCTGACAGCCAACGTGCCCCTGCGCGAGACCTGCGAGCGGCTTTACTTCCAGACCGCCCGCATCTGCCTGCAATCGGTGTTCTCCTCGGTCATCGACCTGGCGGAAGAGACCCGAATCTTCCACCGCGAAACCGAAGACGTCCTCGCCGCGCTGGAGATCGGCGACATGGCCGCCGCCGCGGCGATCCAGAAGGCCCACATCGCGATGAGCTTCACGCGGATGACTGCCGGACAGGTGCGCGCCTGAGCGGGAAACCTTGTTTTCGGAGCCGATCCGGCCATATAATGTCCAGACACGCCATCTTATGTTTCTGATGAGGCACCCGATGCCCAATATCTCCCTTCCCGACGCCATGCAGGACTTTGCCGAACGCCAGGTCGAGGCGGGTGTCTATGCCAACCTCTCGGAAGTGGTGCGCGCGGGGTTGCGCAAGCTGATGGAGGAGGAAGGCGCCACCGCCTTCTACCTCTTGCGCCGCGATCTCGCCAAGGCGGCAGAAGAGCCGGGAGAGGAGACCGACCTGCGCGGGTTGCTCCTGGGGCCGGAGCGCTGACGGCTTCATGAAACTCCACCTGAAGCCCCGCGCCCGGGCCGATCTTCTGGCCATCCGGGCCTGGGGCGAGGACACCTGGGGCCCGCAGCGCAGCCGCGAGTTCCTGGAAGGGCTGATCGAGGCCATCGAACGGTTGCTGGAATTCCCGCACCTTGGCCGGGCGCGGCCTGCATTCTTTCCGGGGCTGCGCTCGATCCGATATCGCGGCTACGTGATTTTCTACATCCCCGAGGCGGACCGGATCGAGGTGATCGCGGTACTGCACGAACGCCGCAACCAGGCGGCCCTGGATTTCGCCAGCCGCGTCGAAGAGAGCTGAGGCAAGCCCGGACCGTCACCGGCGGGCCTGCATGCGGCTCATCCGGCCGCGGCGTCCAGCGCGGCGGAAAGCGCCGCCCAGAGTTCCTCCACCGGTTCGATCCCGACCGAGAGGCGCACGAAGCCCGGCACCACGCCGTCGCCCCAGCGCGCCCGCCGTTCGGCCGAGCTGTGCACGCCGCCAAAGGAGGTCGCGGGGCGCAGCAGCGGGCAGCCGTTGATGAAGGCCTCGGCCCGCTCCTTGCTGTCGAGCGTCAGGCCGATCAGGAAGCCGAAACGCTCCATCTGCGCCTTGGCAAGCGCGTGAGAGGGATCCTGCGGCAGCCCCGGATAGCGCAGCGCGGTAAGCGCCGAGTGGCCGGAGAGGCGCTCCGCCAGCACTTCGGCGGAAGAGCACATCCGGTCGAAACGCACCTCCAGGGTTTCCAGACCGCGGTGCAGCAGCCAGGCCTCCTGCGGGCCGGGGATGCCGCCTGCAAAGATCCGCCATTCGCGCGCGGTCTCCAGCACTTTGGCGTTGCGCGTTGCCAGATGGCCCATCAGCGCGTCGGAATGCCCGCCCGGCGCCTTGGTATCCGACGCAACCACCACATCGGCGCCCAGTTCCAGCGGGCGCTGGCCCAGCGGCGTCATCGTTGTGTTGTCGACGATCAGCAAGCCGCCACCCGCATGCACCGCGTCCGCGATCTCCGCCAGCGGGCAAAGATCCAGACCGGGGTTCGAAGGGGTTTCGGCAAAGACCACGTCGTATTCCTCCAGCCCGCCCGCGGCAAATTCCAGCGTCGGGCGCTGGTCGACTACGACGCCGAGGTTTTGCAGGAAACGCTCGCACAGCCGCCGGGTGACGTAATAGCCATCCGAGGGGATCAGCACCCGCGACCCGGCCTTGACGGTGGCAAACAGCGACGCCGAGATTGCCGCCATGCCGGAGGGAAAGGCCAGCGCCGGGGCCTGCTCCAGATTGCCCAGCACATGCTCAAGATGTTCCCAGGTGGCATTGCTGACGCGGCCGTAGCCGGGGCCTCCGTCAGGGTCGCCGGGCAGATGGTACATGCTGCTTTGGGTGACCGGCAGCGCCACCGGGTCGCCCTTAGCAAGCGCATTGCCGCGCAGATGCAGCATGGCGCCGGGCCGGTACTTGGAACTGTCTTGCATGAGACGGAGCCTCTTCTGAATATCCCACTTGTGCAAAGCCCATAGCAGATGCCCGGGCGGCAGGGAATTCTCCCGGCGCTCCTGCATGCGGGCGAAAGCTGCGTTTTGGCACTACCTCTCCGGCCATCGTGCGCATGACGCGCGGATTGCCGCGCTACTGGTCCATTTTCCTCATGCGTTCCGCCCCCGCCCGCCCTAACCTGCGCCCTGAAATGCCAACTGACGACGCAAGGGACCGCCATGCCAAAGATCAACGCCCCGCTACTGGACACGATCCGGGAGAAGTTCGCCCATGTCAGCCACTGCCCCGAGCAAGGGCCGCGCATTTTCTTTGAGAACGCAGGCGGTGCACTGACGCTGAAATCGGTCGCGGAGACCTCGGCCCGCTACGCCGGCATCCCCGACAACCAAGGCCGCGCAAACCCCGGCAGCCGCGCGCTGGAGGATGTGATCCGCAAGGCGAAGGACGACATGGCGGTGATGATGAACGCGCCCGGCGGGCAATTCTTCGTTGGCGAAAGCGGCACCGAACTGCTGTTCCGGTTGATCATGAACGCCTGTCTTGCCGGCGCCCGCGGCGGGCAGGTGCTCGGCTCGACGCTTGAGCATCCGGCGAGCCGCTCGGCCTGCAACCGCTGGGCTGGCATTGCCGGGCAGCGACACGTGCTGATGCCGCATGACGATGCCACCGGCACAGTCACAGCCGAAGCCTATGCTGCCGCCGTCACGCCCGACACGGTGGTTGCCACCATCGTGCATACCTCTCCGGTGACAGGCATGGCGGTGGATGCCGCCGCCTGTTCGGCCGCAATCCGCGCCGTGGCGCCGGAGTGTTTCATCATCGTCGACGGCATCCAGCATGCCGCGCATGGCAGCATCGACCTTGCCGCCTATGGTGCCGACGGCTATGTGATCTCGCCTTACAAGATGTTCTCGCGCCACGGCTACGGGCTGGCCTGGATCTCGGACCGGCTGGCCCAAGTTGCGCACAACAGCCTGGACGGCGGCCCGGCGGAGAACTGGGAAATGGGCACGCGGGATACTGGCAGCTATGCGACGCTGTCGGATGTGGCCGCCTACCTGGAGTGGCTGGGCGGTGAGGTGAGCGGTGCCACGGACCGGCGCGCCCGGTTTCAGGCTGCGGGCGCGGCGATCCATGCGCAGGAGAAGGCGCTGACCGACGCGATGATCTTTGGCACTGGCAACCTGCCGGGGCTCGCGGACATGGAGGCCGTGACGATCATCGGCGGCGCAGACAACCCGGCCCGCGAGGGGCTGGTGGCGATGACAGTGGAGGGCGCCGCCTCTGCCGATGTGGTGGAGCGGCTGAACGCGGCAGGCATCCGAACCCACCTGCGCAAGGCGGATCACTACTCTGGCAACATCCTGACGCCGCTCGGGCTGGACACCTGCGTGCGGGTCTCGATGTGCCATTACAACAGCGTCGGCGAGGTGGCGAAGTTCCTGGGCGTGATGCAGGAGATCTGCGAGTAAAGCCGGAGACGGCCTTTAGTTGGGTCTGTAACTCCCTTGCTGAAGAAGGCCGCGCGCTGCCCTCCCGTGTCATTTGCCAAGGCTGCGGTCTTTCCGGAACATGCTGGCTTCCCGCCGTCCACCGCCCCCAGCCCCAACAAAACCGGGGCCAAAGGGTGCGATTTCTTCACGGGTCACCCCGCGCCCACGACCCTAGGGTCGCCGTGATAAGCGCGGTGCCCGCAAGTGGCGGGCGCCCGCGTCCCCGGCGCAGGCAAGGAAGACGACCCATGAAGACCCACGCTCAGGCAGTAGTGATCGGCGGCGGCCTGGTTGGCTGCTCCATCCTGTACCACCTCGCCAAGCTCGGCTGGCGCGACGTGGTGCTCTTGGAACGCGACGAGCTGACCTCCGGCTCCACCTGGCACGCGGCGGCCAACATCCACGGGCTGCACGACAACAACAACATCACGCGCATCCAGCACTACACGATGAACCTTTACAAGCAGCTGGAACAGGAGACCGGCCAGGGCTGCGGCGTGTTCCAGCCCGGCTCGCTGTATCTGGCCAAGACCGAAGAACGCGAACACCAGCTGCGCCTGCAGGAATCCAAGGCCAGATACTATGGCCTGAACTTCTACGAGGTGAGCCGCGCGCAGGCCAAGGAGCTGCACCCGCTGGCCCAGTTCGACGACGTGCGCTGCATCATGTTCGAACCCGAAGGCGGCAATGTCGATCCCTCCGGCGTGACCATGGCCTATGCCGCGGGGGCCCGCGCGCTCGGGGCCGATATCGAACGCTTCTGCCCTGTCACCGGCACCGAGCAGCAGCCCGACGGCAGCTGGATCGTGCGCACCGCGAAGGGCGATATCCATTCCCAATGGGTGGTGAACGCAGGCGGTCTCTGGGGCCGCGAAGTGGCGGCGCTGGCGGGTCTTACGCTGCCCTTGCAGCCGACCGAGCACCAGTATTTCGTGACCGAGAGCATCGACGAGGTCGCCAACCTGGGCCGCCGCCTGCCCTCGATCGCCGACCGCGACGGCGAGTATTACTTCCGGCAGGAGGGCAACGGCTTCCTGATCGGCGCCTACGAGAAGGACATGCGTTTCTGGGCCGAAGAAGGCACGCCGCTGGACTTTGCCCACGACCTGTTCCCGGACGACCTGGACCGGATCATGGAAAACGTGATCCGCGCCACCGAACGGGTTCCTTGCGCCGAGACCGCTGGCGTGAAGCGGGTGATCAACGGCCCGATGATCTGGTCGCCGGATTCCAACGCGATCTGGGGCCCGGTGCCGGAGCTGAAAAACTACTTCTGTTGCACCGGCATCATACCCGGTTTCTCGCAGTCCGGCGGGCTGGGACTGCTCGCGGCGCAATGGATGGTCGAGGGCGAGCCGCAATACGACATGTTCGCCTGGGACCTCGCCCGTTTCGGAGACTGGGCGGACAAGAAGTTCACCAAAGCCCGGGTCGAGGACCAGTACGCCCACCGCTTTGCCATCCACTTCCCGAACGAAGAACGCAGCGCCGGCCGCCCCGCCCGTCTGCGGCCCGCTTATGAGCTGCAAAAGGAAATGGGCGCGGTCTTTGGCCTCAACTGCGGCTGGGAGCATCCCTTGTGGTTCGCGGACAAGCCCGGCGTGCAGGACACCAACAGCTTCACCCGGCAGAACTGGTGGGAGCCGGCGGGCCGCGAAGCCACGATGCTGCGCGAGAGCGTGGGCGTGATCGACATCTCGAATTTCGCCAATTACGTGGTGAAGGGGCCGAGGGCCTTTGACTGGCTGGACAAGCTTGTCGCCAACCGGGTGCCCACCGAAGCGGGCCGCTCCTGCCTGACACCGCTGATCTCGGTGCGCGGCGGGGTGGCGGGTGATTTCACCATCACCAAGGTAGCGGACGACGAATACATGATGATCGGCTCCGGCCTGGCCGAGCGCTATCACCAGCGCTTCTTCAACATGGTGGAGTTGCCGGAAGGCACCTCTCTGCAGGTCGCCACCAACCGCATCGCCGGCTTCAACATCGCCGGTCCCAAATCGCGCGAGGCGCTGCAGCGGCTCACCGATGCTGATCTCTCCAATGACGCCTTCCGCTTCATGCGCTCGCGCAGCATCGAGGTTGCTGGCGTGAAGTGCCTGGCGATCCGCGTCTCCTTCACCGGCGATCTCGGCTGGGAGCTGCACTGCGCCGAAGGCGATCAGGTCACGCTCTACGCAGCTCTTCTGGAAGCGGCGAAAGAATGCGGCGGCGGCCCGGTCGGCGGGCGCGCGCTTGGAAGCTTGCGGATCGAGAAGGGCTACGGCTCCTGGGGCCGCGAATACAGCCAGGAATACTGGCCGCAGGAGGTGGGGCTCGCAGGACTCATCAAGCTCGACAAGGAGTTCCTCAACAAAGACGCCTACCTGAAAGTGAAGGACAACACCCCGCGCGAAGTGCTGTCGGTCTTCGAGATCGAGGCCGCGCATGATGCCGACGCAAGCGGCGGCGAGCCGATCTTCACGCCGGAAGGCAAACCGGTGGGCCGCGTCACCTCGGGCGCCTATGGCTACTCCGTAGGCAAGTCGCTGGCGCTGGGATATGCCAACCCGGCAGTGGCAGGCCCGGGCGGCGCGGTCGAAGTCTTCATTCTGGGCAAGCCGCACAAGGCGCGGATCCTGGAAGCAGCGGCGTTCGACCCCTCGGGCGCCTGCCTGCGGGGGTGAAGCAAGGCGGCAGCTTTCTGGCCAGCGCGTGCCGGCGCCGCGGGCTGGTTCCTGCTAAAACCTCACGGCACCGCACAAATGCACACATTTTGAGTGTGCCGCAATTGTGCGGTGCCGAAAGGGGACCCCATGCCCCAGCAAGCTCCAGATAAAAAACGCACAAACGTGACCTTGAACGCGGCGAACCTGACAAAGGCCCGTGAGTTTGGCCTCAACGTGTCAGCCATCAGCGATGCCGCCCTGGCGGAGGCGGTTGCCCTTGCCGAACCGGGAACGGATCGAAACGCAGGGTACGCCGCTGGCTGATGTACAGGGTCTGCGGACCCGCTGACGGAGCAGTTTCGCGTCTACGATCCGGGCGGCGGCCGCCTTGTGCTCGACCTGCAGACGGAGCGGAGCGATACCGGCACCCGTGCGGCCGCGCCACTGTCACCCGTTTCCGAAGGGCCTGCCCCCATCGGCCGGCTGGAACCCGTCCTCGACGTGAGGGGAGAGCCGCACGTGCTGCATACGGCGGAACTGGCGTTCCCGCGCGCCTTTTGAGAACTCCGCCCGTGGCCGATGTTACGCGATACGATTACGAGATCCGCCGCGCGCCCGCCAGGGTGTTATCCGGTTTCAATCCGCAATCTAGAGCTGCATATCCGCCGCCGCAGCGAGCAGCCACGCCTTGAAGTGCTTCACCGAAGGCGACACCGGCTTGTCCCGGAAGGAGGCGAAATAAGCCCAGGGGCAGTCGAGGTCAAAGGCGAAAGGCTCCACCAGCCGGCCCTGTTGCAGGAAGGACTGGACCAGCGACTTCGGCACCACCACGCAGCCCAGCCCATTGACTGCCAGTTCCAGCGCCATGTTGGAGGAATTGGTGCGCATCCCGCCCTGAAGGTTCAGCCTCTCCAGCCCAAAGTACGCCGCGATCTTCTCCCAATAGACCGGCCGCCCCAGGATATGGATCAGCCTGGCCTGAAACAGTTGCTCGGGCGCGGTGAGCGGCGCGCCGTCGACCCGAAAATCCGGCGCGCAGACCAGCGCCAGCTTTTCTTCCCACAGCTTGACCGCGCTGCCGTCCACATCGTTCTGGTGGCCGATGGTGATGGATACATCCGAAACATTGGTGTCCACATCGGTCCAGATCGTGCTGTGCAGGGTCAACTCGATATCGGGATGCGCCTGGGTGAAGCCGTCGATCACCCCGATCAGCCATTTCTCAGCCAGGCTGACCGGGCAGGAGATCACCACCTCGCGCTTGTGGGTCTGGGCCACCAGCAGCCGTGTGGCGGCATCGATTTCCTGCAACGCATGGCGAACCGAGGGCAGGTAGGCCTCGCCCACATCCGTCAGCGACAGCGAGCGCGGATGCCGCACGAACAGGGGTCGGCCGATGAACTCCTCCAGGCTGCGCACGTGGTTGGAGACCGCCGACTGGGTGCAATTCAGCTCGTCCGCCGCGGTGGTGAAGCTCAAATGCCGCGCCGCCGCCTCGAAGGAGCGCAGGAATGTGAGATGGGGCAGGTTTTTCATGGGCTTGTCCGGTCAGGCTCTGGCAGCAGTCTTCCACGGCCGGCGCAGGGGCGCAATTGCAAAGCGGCCGTTGCGGCAGGGCCGGCGCCAGGAGGTATGCGCGAAATTTCCCGCCTCTCAGCCCCCGGTGAATTCATGCCCAGGCCGCCGTTCCCGCCGCTAGAATGAAACTCATTCCGCCATCCCCTGCCCTGCCGAGGCCCGCCATGACCGAGACCTTCGACCGTGTCGCCGATTTCACTTTCGCACTCACACCCGGCGACCTGCCTGCCGCCACGCGGGAAGCGGCGGCGCTGATGTTTCTCGACACGCTGGGCGTCGCGATCGGCGCCGCGCCAATGCAAGCCGGACGGATCGCCCGGGACACAGCCGCCGCGCTTTACGGCAGCAGCAGCTCAAACTACAGCGCGCGGATGCTGCTGGACGGGCGGCGGGTGAGCCTGGCGGGCGCCGCCTTTGCCGCCGCCACCGCAACCGACAATCTGGACGCCCATGACGGCTATGCGCCCAGCAAGGGCCACATCGGTGTCGTGATCATCCCCGCCATCGCGGCGCTGGCGGAAACGGTCGCGGATTTCTCCGGCCCCGAGGCGCTCACCCTCACCACCATCGGCTACGAGATCGCCGGCCGCGCCGCGCTGGCGCTGCATGCAAGCGTCAGCGACTACCACACCTCCGGCGCCTGGAACGCGCTTGGCGTGGCAGCGGTTGCGGCGCGGATGCGCGGGCTGTCCCGTGCCCAGCTGCGCGAGGCGCTGGGGATTGCCGAATACCACGGGCCGCGCAGCCAGATGATGCGCGAGATCGCAAATCCCACCATGCTGCACGACGGCTCCGGCTGGGGTGCCTTGGCGGGCATGTCGGCGGCGGTGCTGGCCGAGGGCGGCTTTACCGGCGCCCCCGCCATCACCGTCGAAGCACCCCAAGCGGCGGCGCATTGGGCGGATCTCGGGAAATTCTGGCAGATGCAACATCAATACGTGAAGCCCTATCCGATCTGCCGCTGGGCCCATGCGCCGATCGACGCGCTGCGCGCACTGATGCGGAAGCACCGCTTCGGCCCGGAGGAGATTACGCAGATCCATATCAACACCTTCCGCGAAAGCGCCTGCCTGTTTGCGGGCCTGCCCGAGACTACCAGCCAGGCGCAGTATTCACTCGGCTTTGCGGTCGCGGTGATGGGTGTGCATGGCCGCATCGGAGTGGAGCACATCACCGGTAGGGGGCTTGGCGATCCCCAGGTGGCAGCATTGCACGACCGTATCACCGTGGCCGAGAACGCCCGCCACTCCGCCCGCTTCCCGGCGGCCCGTGTTGCGGATGTGGAGGTCACGCTGACCAGCGGCGCGGTGCTGCGCTCGGGCGTTGTGCATGCGCGCGGCGGACCGGAAGCGCCGATGCGCCGCGATGAGGTCACCACCAAATTCATGGCCTTCGCCGCCCCCGTTGCAGGAGAGCACCGCGCGGCACAGATCCGCGAGGCGGTGCTGGGCTTCACCCGGGAGGACTCGCGCTTTTCACAGCTGGCAGGCCTGCTTTATGCAGCGCCCGGCGGCTGACCGCGGTCCGATTTCGGACCTCCTGCAGCGCAGGGAGAGGATTTTCCCCGGAACGCCCGAAGTTTTCGACGCCGCCACTCCCTGCAATTGCCTAACCTGAACGCAACAGCGCACGGACCGCCACCGGCCTGCGCCTCAGACGCTTCAAACAGGAGAGACGATGCCCAGCCTGCTTCCCGCCGCCCGACCAGAATATTTTACCGCCGCCCGCCGCCAGGGGGATGCCGCCTTCCGGGTGCTGAGTCCCGGGGATTTCGCGGCTGCCTGGGCGGAGATCACGAGCTGGGAGGGCTACGCGCCGACGCCGCTTTTGTCCTTGCCCGCCTTGGCGCAGGCCGCCGGTGTGGGCGCGGTCTTTTACAAAGACGAGGGCCCGCGATTTGGCCTTGGCAGCTTCAAGGCGCTCGGCGGCGCCTATGCCGCCCTGCGCGTTCTCCAGCGCGAGATATCGAAGCGGCGCGGCACGCAGGTGACGCTGGAGGACATCCGCAGCGGCCGGTGCCGCGCCGATTGCGCGCAGGTCACGCTGGTCTCTGCCACCGATGGCAACCATGGCCGCTCGCTCGCCTGGGGCTGCCAGCGCTTCGGCGCACCCTGCCGGATCTACATCCACGCCGAGGTGAGCGAAGGCCGGGCCCAGGCGATGCGCGAGCTTGGCGCCGAGGTGATCCGCATTGACGGCGACTATGACGCATCGGTGCGGCTAGCCAAGGAGGAAGCGGAGAAAAACGGCCGGTTCGTGGTCTCCGATACCTCCTGGCCCGGCTACAGCGAACCGCCGCGCGACGTGATGGCGGGCTACGGCGTGATGGTGCGGGAAGTCTGCGCGGCGCTGGATCAGCCGCCGACCCATGTGTTGCTGCAGGGCGGCGTCGGCGGGCTCGCCGCCGGGGCGGCCGCGGCGCTGCGCCAGCACTGGCAGGAGCACGCCCCCCGTGTCGTCATAGTGGAGCCCGACCGCGCCGCCTGCCTGTTTGAGAGCGCACGCCAGGGCGCCGCCACGGCGGTGGAGATTGCCGAGGAAACCGTGATGGCCGGGCTCTCCTGCGGGGAGCCGTCGGGGCTGGCGTGGGAAATACTGGCCGAGGAGGCCGCGGACTTTCTCACCATACCCGACACCCTGGTCGCCCCCGCCGTGCGCCTGATGGCGCGGCCGCAGGGAGATGATCCGGCGGTGGAGGCGGGCGAAAGCGCAATTGCCGGGCTCGCCGGGCTGCTGGCGGCGCGGCAGCACGCGGATCTTTCGGCGGAACTGGGCCTCGACGCCAGCGCGCGGGTGCTGCTGATCGGCTCCGAAGGGGTGACCGACCCGGAAATCTTCGCCCGCATCATGGAGGGCAAGGATGCCGCCTGAGCCCCCTGCCCGCGGCTTTGCCGAAAGCGAATACGCCGCCCGCACCCGCAAGGCGCAAGCGGCGATGGCGGAACAGGGGCTCGCGGGCCTCCTCCTGATGAGCGAGCCGGAGGTGCGCTATTTCACCGGCTTTCATACGCTATTCTGGCAAAGCCCGACCCGGCCGTGGTTCGTCTTCCTGCCGCCCGAGGGCAAGCCCGTCGCGGTGATCCCGGAGATCGGCGCCGCCCTGATGCGGCAGACCTGGGTGGAGGACATCCGCACCTGGAGCGCGCCCGCGCCGGAGGATGACGGCCTGAGCCTGCTGACCGACCTTCTGGCACCGCTGGCGCGCGCGGGCGCGCGGCTTGGCATCCTGAAGGGGCACGAGACCGCCTTGCGGATGCCGCTGGGCGACTGGGAGCGGCTGCTGGCCCGCCTGCCTGGGCTGCAACTGGCGGATGCCACTCGGCTGGTGCAGGGGCTCAGGACGGTGAAATCGCCCGCCGAGATCGAAAAGCTCTCCCATATCTGCCGGATCGGGTCGCAGACTTTCGCGCAGGTGCCGGAGATTATCGCCGAAGGCCAGCCGCTGGAAGAGACCTTCCGCGCCTTCCGCCGCGCGGCGCTGGCCCTGGGCGCCGACGACGTGCCCTACCTGGTGGGCGGCGCCGGGCCGGGCGGCTATGGCGACGTGATCGCGCCGCCCTCACGCCGCCCGTTGCAGCGGGGCGACATCCTGATGCTCGACACCGGCGCCGCCTGGGACGGCTATTTCTGCGATTTCGACCGCAACTTCGCTATCGGCCGCGCGGATGACGCCGCGCGCCGCGCCTATGACCTGCTGTGGAGCGCGACCGAAGCGGGGCTGGCCGCGGCGCGGCCGGGGCAGAGCTGCCGCGGGCTTTATCAGGCCATGCAGGCAGTGATTTCCGAAGGTCAAAGCGATGGAGGCGGCATCGGACGGCTGGGGCATGGCCTGGGCATGCAGCTTACCGAGCAGCCCTCGCTCGCCCCTTTCGACGAAACGATTCTGCAGGAAAGCATGGTGCTGACGCTGGAGCCGTCGCTGGGATTCGGCGGCGGGCATGTGATGGTGCAGGAGGAAAACATCGTGATCCGGGCGGGCGGCGCGGAGCTGCTGAGCCGCCGCGCGCCGCCGGAGCTGCCGGTGATCCAGTAAAAAGTTGCACGCAAGGGGGCCTGCGCGGAGACCACGCTCGCGCCGAGACCGTACCGTGCAAGCGGCGGGCGGCTAACGGTCCGCGCCGGGCCCCTCCAGCATGATGCGCAGGCGGACGCGGGTTTCCTCGGCCTTGCGCCTGCGCAGCCGTTCGCGCGCGACCTTCATCTTGAGCATCGCCACAGCCAGCCGCTGCAGTGCCCGCTCGCGCCGGTCATAGAGGCTGCGGATGCGGGAGCCGGGGTTACCGATGCTCCAATAGCCGCGGCCGCGGATGCCAGGGACAAGCACTTCTGCCGCCCTGAGCCCGGCGCGCCACTCGGAATCGGCTTCCTGGTAGATGGCGCTCGCGCGGACCAGCATGGTGCGGCGTTTGCGTAGATAGGGATGCATGGTTGTGCCTCCGGAACTGCTGAGCCCGCGGGGGACTCATGCTCCAAAGGTAGCGCCCGCCCTGCCCTCGGGTCAACGGGGGCATGGCCGGGGCCCAAACGGCGGCAGTCCGCCGCCGCAGATCGGGACCGGAAAGCGGGCTGCGGGGCGCCTCAGCGCGCGCCCGGCAGCTCGATGTTGATTTCCAGGCTCGACAAATCCTCGTGCCGCTCCATGCGGATGTCGACGGCGTCCTTGTCGATTTCCATGTGCCGGCGGATCACCTCGAGAATGTCGCGTTGCAGTTGCGGCAGGCAATCCGGCCGCGCGCTGCCGTTGCGTTCATGCGCCAGCAGGATCTGCAGCCGCTCCTTGGCAGTGTTTGCCGACCTGGCCTTGCGCGGCTTCAGCGAAAACCCGAACATCTTCATGCCGTCCGCCGGAACAGGCGCTGCAGCAAGCCCGGCCGCCGGTGGGCACCGACGCGGATCTCGATTTCCTCGCCGGTGAGCCGTGCCACCGCGTCCTCATAGGCCGCGGACGCGTCCGAGGGCTGATCGTCCAGCACCACCGGCACGCCCATGTTGGAGGCGCGCAGGATCGCAGTGCTTTCGGGAATGATGCCGAGAAGCGGCACCGCCAGGATCTCCAGCACGTCCTCGACCGTCATCATCTCGCCGCGCTCGATGCGGGTCTGGTCGTGGCGGGTCAGCAGCACCTGCGCCTTGACCGGGGCCTGGCCCTCGCTCTCGGCGCGCTGGGTCTTGCTGTTCAGGAGCCCCAGCACCCGGTCGCTGTCACGCACCGAGGACACCTCGGGGTTGGTGACCACCACCGCCTCGTCGGCGTAATACATCGCCAGATGCGCGCCGCGCTCGATGCCGGCGGGGCTGTCGCAGACGATGTAGTCGAACTCCTCGCGCAGCTCGTCCAGCACCCGCTTCACGCCGTCCTTGGTCAGCGCGTCCTTGTCGCGGGTCTGCGAGGTCGGCAGCACCGACAGGTTGTCAAGACGCCGGTCCTTGATCAGCGCCTGCTTCAGCTTGGCGTCGCCCTGGATCACATTGATGAAGTCGAAGACCACGCGGCGTTCGCAGCCCATGATCATGTCGAGGTTGCGCAGGCCGACGTCGAAGTCGATCACAACCGTCTTGTGGCCGCGTTTGGCAAGTCCGGCGCTGATCGCCGCGGCCGAGGTCGTCTTGCCGACGCCGCCCTTGCCCGAGGTTACAACGATAATCTTGCCCAATGGCCGCTCCTGTTTCATCTGCCCCGTCATCCCAGTGTCTCCACACACAGCCGGCCGTCTTCCAGATATGCCTGCACATAGCGGCCGCGGATTTCCGCGCCCAGATGCTCGCTGGTCCGGTAGAGGCCGGCAACCGCCAGCAATTCGGCATCAAGTTTCTGGCAGAAGATGCGCGCCGACTCGTCGCCGTGCGCGCCTGCCATCGCCCGGCCGCTCAGGCGGCCATACACATGGATGCTGCCGCGCGCAATCAACTCCGCGCCGGAGCTGACCGGGCCGATCACGGTGAGATCGCCGCCCTCGGCGATCACCGTCTGGCCCGAGCGCACCGGTGCGGTGATCACCTTGTTCTGCGGCGGCTGCAATTTCTTCGGCACCTGCGGCTTCTCGCGCCCGGAGGGCAGCGTGCTGTCCTTGCCGCCGGAGACAGTGATCAGCCCCGCCGCGCGGGCGGCTTCGGCCTGTCCGGTGCTGGGGTTCTGCACCCCGAAGACCGACAAGTTGCGTTCGCGCAGGTGACCTGCGAGTTTGGCCAGGTCCGCTTCGCCGGTCAGCCCGGCGGTGTGTTCGAGATCCAGTACCATAGGCGCATTTGCGTAGAAATGCGGCAGCTTCTGCAGCTGCTGGTCGAGCGAGGCAAAAAACGCATCGTCCTGCGGGCCGTCCGCCAAACGCAGCGCGATTGCCGTCAGAAACCGTCCGCGGATCTGGAACCTGGCGGCCGTGGCCACGGCGCCGTTTGTACTATCCTGGTCCGGCATAGAGGCCAGATGCTCCTGCTCGTCGTATGGCCGCGGCGTTTCCCGCGCTTTTCTCCTCACTAGAGCCTAATCGCGGCAAGGTCCAGAGCCGCTGCCGCCAAGGCAGGCGATCGGCGGGGATACGCCGCCGGTCACCTGCCGCGCAGCAGAGGGCCGCACACGGCGGAAAGGGCAAAAACCGGTTGCGGACGCAGCAAAAACAGCAGACTTTGAACCTGTTGGGGTAATTTTCTTTCTGCACGCGAACACTTCCCGAAAGGTAGCTTCTTGATGGAACTGCGAATGGCGCTGCGCAGCGGCACCCGAGACCGGCACGAGGCGCTGGACCGGCTGGTCTCGCGCTGGGATCTGGGCAGTCCGGGCGGCTACCGCGATTTTCTGCACATGCAGGCGGCGGCGCTGCTGCCGCTGGAGGCCTGGCTGGAAGACCGCGGCGCCGAAGCGCTGCCGCCGGACTGGCCGCAGCGGCGGCGGTCGCAGGCCCTGCGCGCCGATCTCGCCGCGC
Organism: Cribrihabitans pelagius; assembly: GCF_048820915.1. Classification (NCBI taxonomy): domain Bacteria; kingdom Pseudomonadati; phylum Pseudomonadota; class Alphaproteobacteria; order Rhodobacterales; family Paracoccaceae; genus Cribrihabitans; species Cribrihabitans pelagius. The sequence goes on from NZ_JBMERR010000006.1 coordinate 124,597, forward strand.
TGGCGCTGCCGGTGCCGCGCCCTGCCGAAGTAGCAATTGCACCCTGCCGCGCCGCGGTGGCCGGGGTGCTTTACGTGCTGGAAGGCTCGCGCCTTGGCGGGCGGCTGCTGCACCGTCAGGTTGAAGCCGGGGCGGGAAAGATGCCACAGTCGTTTCTCGAGCACGGAAACGGCCAGCCCTTGTGGCAAGGTTTCCTCAGCTGGCTGAAGGCGCAGAACCTCCCCAGCGAAGAGCACCGGGCAGCCATCTCTGCGGCACGCGGTGTGTTCGGCCTTTATCAGGCCCAAGCCGCGTCCCTGCTCAAGGAGCCGACGATATGACCGACCTGCCCTCGGCCTCCGCCGCCGCCGAACACAGCACCGCGCAGGAGCTGGACCTGACCTCCTGCGACCGGGAGCCGATCCACCAGTTGAACCGGGTGCAGCGCTTTGGCTGCCTGATCGCGGTGACGCAGGACTGGAACGTCTCTCAAGTCTCTAAAAACCTTGAACATTTTGCCGGTATCAGCGCTGCGGAGGCTGTCGGCGAGCCGCTCAATGCGCTGCTTGAGGACCGTTCGCTGCACGATATCCGCAACCGGCTGCAATTCCTGCGCGGCGGCGAGGGCAGCGCGAGGGTGCGCAACATAGTCTTCCGCCACAGCGATGCTAGCTACGGCGCCACGGTGCATATGTCCGGCCAGTACATCGTGCTGGAGTTCGAGCCCTCCGTCGCCGCCAGCGAATACGAAGACGACATCTCCACCGTGCGCTCGATCCTGTCGCGGCTCTCCGACAGCGACGATGTGGCAAAGTTCTGCAGGGATTCGGCCAAGTTTCTGCAATTTCTCACCGGGCTGGACCGGGTCATGGTTTACCGTTTCCTGCCGGATGGCTCGGGCGAGGTCTTTGCCGAGGCCAGGAAACCGGCGCTGGAGCCCTTCCTGAACCTGCGCTACCCGGCTTCCGACATTCCCCAGCAGGCCCGGGCGCTCTACCTGCGCAACCCGATCCGCATTATCGCGGATTCCTCCGAGCGCGGCGTCGAGATCTACCCGGAGCATTGTCCCGGCGGCGGACCGCTGGACCTGTCGCAGAGTGTGCTGCGCAGCGTCTCGCCGGTGCATCTGGAATACCTCGCCAACATGGGTGTCGCCGGGTCGATGTCGATCTCGATCATCGTCAATGGCGCGCTGTGGGGCCTGTTTGCCTGCCATCACGGTGAAACCATCCGCCTGTCGGCCTCCAAAAAGGGAGCTGCCGAGCTGTTCGGGCAGATGTTCTCGCTGCTGCTCAGCGCCAAGCTGACGGAGGAGGAAGCCAGCACCTCAAACGAGGTGCGCAAGCTGACCGATGCCTTCACCGCTTCGATGAACATGCAGAACACGCCGCTGCAGGAACTGCTGCCGATGCTGCGCGAGGTGCGCCAGTTCCTCGCCGCGGACGGCTTCGGTGTGGTGCTGAACGGCAGCACGCACCTTGAAGGATCGGGGCCGGGCCGGGCGGAATTCGCGCAAATGGTGAAATTTCTCAACCGGACTGCCGCCAATAAGGTCTATTCCACCCACAAGCTGGGCGATGCAATGCCGGGCGCGGCCGATTTTGCCGGAGTTGCCGCCGGCATCCTCGCAATCCCGATCTCGCGCTCGCCGCGCGACTACATCGTGTTCTTCCGCCGCGAGGTGGTGAAATCCGTCGCTTGGGCCGGCAACCCGGAAAAGCCCGTGGCCTCCCGGAACGGCACCCTCCGCCTGTCGCCGCGCAAGAGTTTCGAGGCCTGGCGCACGATGGTGGAAGGCGAGTGCGAATACTGGAGCAGCGCGGACCTCGCCACTGCCGCCCAGCTGCGCATGACGCTGCTGGAAATCGTGCTGCGGCTGACCGGCGAGGCCGAAAAGCACCGGGCCGCCTCGGAAGAGCGGCAGGAGCTGCTGATTGCCGAGCTGAACCACCGGGTGCGCAACATCCTTGGGCTGGTCTCGGGGCTGATATCGCAGACCAAGTCGAAATCCCATTCCGCCGCGGATTTCGTCGCGGTGCTGGACAGCCGGGTGCAGGCGCTGGCCCGCGCGCATGACCAGATCACCCGGCAGAACTGGACCGCGGCTCCGCTGTTCGACATGGTGCGGACCGAGCTGGAAAGCTATGCGGGCGGCCAGCCCGGCAGGGTGGTCTTCGAAGGGGACGACTGCCTCCTGGAGCCTGCCGCCTATTCCGCGGTGGCGCTGGTTGTGCATGAGCTGGCGACCAACGCGGCCAAATACGGCGCGCTGTCGGCCGCGGGCGGGCGGATCACCCTGACGGCGCGGGGACTGCCGGACGGCAGCCTGTCGCTCACCTGGCAGGAGCGCGGCGGCCCGCCGGTGCAGTCCCCCAGCCGCCGCGGCTTCGGCACCACCATCGTAGAACGCCTGATCCCGCATGAGCTGCGCGGCACCGCCGACGTGCGCTACCGCTTGGGCGGGCTGGAAGCGGAATTCCAGCTGCCCGCCAGCTACGTGCAACCGGCCCCGCAGGAAGCCCCGGCGGCCTCCGTGTCCTCCAAGGAGCAAGCGGAGGCCGGCTGGTGTCCGAATTCTGTGCTGATCGTGGAAGACAACCTGGTGATCGGCATGGGGGCGGAAGCGATTTTCGAGGCCATCGGCGCCCAGGATATCGACCTTGTCTCCAGCCTTTCCGAGGCCGAGGAGGCGCTCGCGGCCAAGCTTTACGACTTCGTGTTTCTCGACGTCAACCTTGGCGACACGACGACGCTTGCCCTGGCCCAGGATCTGCACGACAGCGGCCGCAAGTTCGCCTTTGCCAGCGGCTACAGCGACCGGCTGGACACGCCCGGCCCGCTTGCACAGGTGCCGCGCGTCAGCAAGCCCTATGGCAAGGACGCAGTCCTGCGAGCCCTGGCGGCGGCCGCACTCAAAGGCTGAGCCGCCCCGCGCCGCCAGTTCCCCCTGCCCCGCCCCTGCCCTTCGCCGCACGGGCCTGCAGCGGCCGTTCCAGCGCAGCCCCCTGCGCTGCCGCGCGGCAGCATCCCAGCCGCGCGGCAGCCTGCCCTTGGCGGCCGGTGGCGCGCGGATTTGGGCGTTCTTCGACGCACGCGGAACCAATCCTGATCTGCCGCGTTGGGCCAGCAACGCCTCGCAACGCGTCGGCCCGCCGCTTCTCTGAATGCCGGACCGGTCGGCTTCTGGACGCATGACATTCCGGCCCGCCAGCCAGCCCGGCCCCGCCCGGGCACTTTGACTGCGGGCATCCGGCACTCGGCAGCAAAGGGAAACTCCGATGACAGACCCAGAAACCGGCAAGGGCGGCGAGCCGCACCAGCAGATGAGCTCCAAGCAGCGGACCCTGACAACGGCGCAGGGGGCGCCGATGGCGGACGACCAGAACTCGCTGAAGGCCGGGCCGCGCGGCCCGGTGCTGCTCGAAGATCAGGCGATGCGCGAGAAGATCTTCCACTTCGACCACGAGCGCATCCCCGAGCGGGTGGTGCATGCGCGCGGCTACGGCGTGCATGGCCAGTTCGAGCTGACCGACCCGATCCCCGAGCTGAGCTGCGCCGACATCTTCCAGCGCAAGGGCGAAGTGACGCCGGTCTTCACCCGCTTCTCCACCGTCGCGGGCAGCAAGGGCTCGCCGGACGTGGCGCGGGACGTGCGCGGCTTTGCGGTGAAGTTCTACACCCAGGAAGGCAACTGGGACCTGGTCGGCAACAACATCCCCGTCTTCTTCATCCAGGACGCGATCAAGTTCCCCGACCTGATCCACTCGGTGAAACCCGCCCCCGACCGCGGCTTCCCGCAGGCGCAAAGCGCGCATGACAACTTCTGGGATTTCATCTCGCTGACCCCGGAAGCAGTGCACATGAGCCTCTGGACCATGTCCGACCGCGCCATCCCGCGCTCGCTGCGCTTCATGGAGGGCTTTGGCGTCCACACTTTCCGGCTGGTCAACGCCGAGGGCAAATCGCACTACGTGAAGTTCCACTGGAAGCCGAAACAGGGGCTGCAGTCGGTGGTCTGGAACGAGGCGCTGAAGATCAATGGCGCCGACCCGGATTTCCACCGCCGCGACATGTGGGACGCGATCGACGCGGGCGATTACCCGCAGTGGGACCTCGGCGTCCAGGTCTTCGACGACGACTTCGCCGACAAGTTCGAGTTCGACATCCTCGACGCGACCAAGCTGATCCCAGAAGAGCAGGTGCCGGTGCGCATCATCGGCACGATGACGCTGAACAACAACGTCCACAACTTCTTTGCCGAGACCGAGCAGGTCGCCTTCTGCACCCAGAACATCGTGCCGGGCATCGACTTCACCAACGACCCGCTCTTGCAGGGGCGCAACTTCTCCTATCTCGACACTCAGACCAAGCGGCTGGGCGGGCCGAACTTCACCCATCTGCCGATCAACGCCCCGCGCTGTCCGGTGCATCACTTCCAGCAGGATGGGCACATGGCGATGCAGAACCCCCACGGCCGGGCCAATTACGAACCCAACAGCTGGGGCGACGCAGGCGGCGCGCGGGAGAACCCGGAGATGGGCTTCACCAGCTATCCCGAGCAGATCGAAGGCCCGAAACAGCGGGTGCGCTCGGAGACCTTTGCCGACCATTACAGCCAGGCCCGGCAGTTCTGGATCAGCCAGACCGCGGTGGAGCAGGACCACATTGCCGCCGCCTTCACCTTCGAGCTGTCCAAATGCGAACGCGAGGACATCCGCCTGCGCATGCTGAGCCACCTGATGAACGTGCATGAGGATCTGGCCTCCAAGGTCGCCGAGGGGCTGGGCGTCTCCGAAATGCCGGAACCCGCCGATCCCGCGCGCGAGCCGGTCACCGATCTGCCGCCGTCAGATGCGCTCAGCATCCTCAAGAACGGGCCGGACAGCTTCAAGGGCCGCAAGCTGGGGCTTTACCTGAGTGACGGGGCTGACGCCGGGCTGGTCAAGAAGATCGAGGACGCTTTCACCAGGGAAGGCGCGATGGTCGCGGTGGTCTCGCCCCACATCTTCGGCGTGACACTCTCGGACGGCAGCACCCGCGCAGGCGATGAGAAGATCGACGGCGGCCCCTCCGTGGTCTTCGACGCGGTGGCGCTGGTCTTTGGCGAGGACCAGGGCAAGGAACTGGCGGAGAACAAGCCCTCGATCGACTTCGTGAACGATGCCTTTGCCCACTTCAAGTTCATCGGCTGGACCGAAGCCGCCAAGCCGCTGCTGGAAGCGGCAGGGGTCGGGGACAGCATGGACGGCGGCATGGCCGCGCTTGATGGCGGCGATGTGGACGGCTTCCTAAAAAGCTGCCGCGCGCTGCGCTTCTGGAAGCGGCAGGCCTTCTGAGGGACCGGGAAACGCCCTCTCCCCTCCCCGGGCGCGCTCCGCCGTTCGTTCAGATGCGGTGCGCGCCAAGAGCGCCCCGAACCACGGGGCGGTATCCGAAACCCGCAGTAGAAAAGGACGACACATGCCTGACATGAGCAACGCGAACATCCTGATCATGGCCACCAACGGTTTCGAGCAGTCCGAGCTTTTCACACCGCTGGAAAAGCTGAAGGACGCCGGCGCCACGGTCCATGTCGCAACCCCGGACGGCGATGCGATCAAGGGCTGGGACCAGGATGACTGGGGCAAGTCCATCGACGCCGACCTGAAGATTTCGGACGTGAACGCGGACGATTACATCGCGCTGGTGCTGCCCGGCGGCCAGATCAACCCCGATATCCTGCGCACCGACAAGGACGCGGTGGAGACCATCCGCAAGTTCGTGACCGGCGGCAAGATCGTGGCGGCGATCTGCCACGCGCCATGGCTCCTGATCGAGGCCGGCGTGGTCAAGGGGCGGGAGATGACCTCCTACCACTCGATCCGCACCGACCTGAAGAACGCGGGCGCCGAGGTGGTCGACAAGGAAGTGGCGATCGACAACGGCATCATCACCTCGCGCAACCCCGACGACCTGGAGGCTTTCTGCAGCAAGATCATCGAAGAGGTCCGCGAAGGCGAGCATCAGCGCGACAGCCTGCACCGCTGAGCCAACGCATATCCCGGCCCCGGACCGCATTGGTCCGGGGCCTTTCTTCTTTCCCGAGAGAAAGCCCGTCCGATGACCCTCACCACCACCCTCACGATCAACGGCGCCGATCATACGCTCGACGCCGATCCGCGCACCACGCTGCTGGATGCGCTGCGCCATCATTTGAAGCTCACCGGCACCAAGAAGGGCTGCGACCACGGCCAATGCGGCGCCTGCACGGTGATCGTGAACGGGCGGCGGATCAATTCCTGCCTGACGCTGGCCTGCATGCATGACGGCGACGAGATCACCACGATCGAGGGGCTGGGCACGCCCGAGCAGATGTCGGCGCTGCAAGAGGCCTTCCTGCGCCACGACGGCTTCCAATGCGGCTATTGCACCGCCGGGCAGATCTGCTCGGCAACTGCGATGCTGCAGGAGGCGGCGGAGGGCTGGCCCTCGCATGTGTCGGACAGCCTGGACGGCGATGTGGCGCTGGGGCCGGAGGAGGTCTCGGAACGGATGAGCGGCAACCTCTGCCGCTGCTCGGCCTATCCCGGTATCGTCAGCGCCATCCTGGAAGCCGCTGAGAAGACTTCGGGGGGAGAGACGCCATGAAACTCTTCGGCTACACCCGCGCCGCGTCCCCGGCGGAGGCGGCAGAGCGCGCGAGCAAAGGCGCCACGGTGATTGCAGGCGGCACAAACCTCCTGGACCTGATGAAGCTGGAAGTGATGACGCCCGATACACTGGTCGATATCACCCGGCTCGGCCTCGGCGGCGTCGAGGAAACCAGCGACGGCGGGATGCGCATCGGTGCGCTGGTCACCAACAGCGACCTCGCCGCGCACCCCGTGGTGCGGCGGGACTACGAGGTGCTGTCGCGGGCGCTTCTGGCCGGCGCCTCGGGACAGCTGCGCAACAAGGCGACCACCGGCGGCAACCTCTTGCAGCGTACCCGCTGCCCCTATTTCTACGACACCGCGATGCCCTGCAACAAACGCAGCCCCGGCACCGGCTGCCAGGCAAAGGACGGCTTCAATCGCATCCTCGCGATCCTCGGCACCTCGGAGCATTGCATCGCCACGCATCCCTCCGACATGGCGGTGGCGATGATGGCGCTGGGGGCGGAGGTCGAGGTGGAAGCGGCCGGCGGCGGACGGCGGACCGTTCCGCTTGACGGCTTCTACTGCCTGCCCGGCGACACGCCGGACGTGGAAACCGTGCTGGACCCGGGCGACCTGATCACCGCGGTTCTGCTGCCGCCGCCGCCCGGCGGGCGCCATATCTACCGCAAGGTGCGCGACCGGGCATCTTACGCCTTTGCGCTGGTCTCCGTCGCGGGGGTGGCCACGATGGAGGATGGCCGCATCGCCCGGATCGCTCTCGCCTTCGGCGGCCTTGCCCCGAAGCCCTGGCGCAACAGCCAGGTGGAGGACCTGCTCACCGGCGAAGCCCCATCGGACGCTCTGTTCCACAAGGCCGCGGACACGCTGCTCTCCGGCGCCCGGAGCTATGGCGCCAACGACTTCAAGATCCCCCTCACCCGCCGCACGCTGATCGCCGTGCTGCGCAGCCTCACGGAGGTGCCGTCATGACTGAACATCTCAAGATGGACAAGGCGCAGCCAGATCTGCTCGACAGCATGGTGCAAGGCACGCTGGGCACCGCCACGGCGCGGCGCGAAGGTCCGCTGAAGGTCTGCGGCCAGGCGCCTTACGCAGCCGAATCCGGCGACGGCACCGAGGCCACCGGCGTCCTGGTTCGTGCCACCATCGCCAAAGGCCGCGTCACCGCGATGGACAAGCAGGCCGTCTTGCAATTGCCCGGCGTGCTCACCGTGATCGACGGGGCGCAGCTGTTGCGCAACCCGGCCCAGGGCACCGCCAACGAGGCCCCGGCCCAAGGCCCGGACGAGGTGGTCTATTTCGGCCAGCCGATTGCGCTGGTGGTGGCCGACACCTTCGAGCAGGCCCGCCATGCCGCACAGGTCCTCTCCGTCTCCTACGAGGCCGAAGAAGCCGCAATCGACGCGGAATCAGCGCCGGAGGACCGCCCTGAGGACAAGCAGATGCGCCAGGGCGACCTTGAGCAGGCGATGCAGCAGGCCGCTTTCAGCGTCGATGCCACCTACACGACGCCCGCCCAAAACAGCGCCGCGATGGAGCCGCATGCCTCGCTGGCCCGCTGGGACGGCGGCAAGCTGACGCTGCACGGCGCCTACCAGATGCTGAAATACAACCGCAACGAACTGGCCGACGCGCTGGGGATCGGCCCGAAAGATGTACGCATCCTGTCGCCTTATGTCGGCGGCGGCTTCGGCTCCAAGCTGGGCCTCGCGCCCGAGGCGGTGGCAGCGGCGCTGGCCGCGAAGGAGCTGGACCGGCCGGTTCTGGTGGTGATGTCCCGGCCGCAGGTCTTCGAGGCGACGATGCGGCGCAGCGAAACCCGCCAGCGCATCCGCCTGGCGGCCGACAGTGAGGGGCGGCTCGCCGCAGTGGGGCATGATTCCTGGGTCTCCAACCTGCCGGGCGAAAGCTTCAGCGAGCCGACCGATATGGCCACCCATTTCCTTTATGCCGGGGAAAACCGCAGCTACAGCTACATGCTGCGCCGCCGCAATCTGACCTGCGCAGGCTCGATGCGGGCACCGGGAGAGGCGGTGGGCATGCTGGCGCTGGAAAGCGCGATGGACGAGCTGGCCCATGCCGCGGGGCTCGACCCGCTGGAGCTGCGCCTGCGCAACATCCCGGACCGCCACCCGGAGGAAGACATCCCCTTTTCCACCCGCCGCCTTGCCGAGTGCCTGCGCGAAGGGGCTGCGCGCTTCGGCTGGGATCAGCGCAACCCGGAGCCCGGACAGACGCGCGAGGGCGAATGGCTGATCGGCCATGGCATGTCCGTGGCGGCCCGCGGCAACATCCTGGGAGAGTCGAAAGCCCGCGTGGTGCTGCACCGGAATGCGACCGCCACGGTCGAGACCGACATGACCGACATAGGCACCGGCACCTACACCGTCCTTGGCCAGATCGCGGCTGAGATGCTGGGCCTGCCGCTGAAGGCGGTGACGGTGAAGCTGGGCGACAGCAGCCTGCCGCCCTCCGCGGGCTCCGGCGGGTCCTGGGGGGCGGGCTCCTCCGGCTCCTCTGTGTTTCTTGCCTGCCGCAAGCTGCGCGAGGAACTGGCCGCCGTGATGGGGGCCGATGCAGACAGCCTTACCCTGAAGGACGGATTGGCGACCGCCGGCAACACGCAGAAGAAGATCAGCGAGATCCTCACCGCGGATCTGGAGGCCACCGGGCATATCGAGCCGGGCGAGACCAGCGACGCGGTGCAGCAGGCCGGGTTCGGCGCGCATTTTGCCGAAGTCGCCGTTAGTGCCGTGACCGGAGAAACCCGGGTGCGGCGTATGCTGGGAGTGTTCGCCGCGGGCCGTATCCTGAACGCGCAGACCGCGCGCTCGCAATGCAGCGGCGGCATGATCTTCGGCATCGGCGCGGCCCTGACCGAGGAGCTGGTGCATGACCACCGCGACGGCCACATCGTGAACCACAACCTGGCCGAATACCACGTGCCGGTAAACCTGGACGTCCCGCAACTTGAAGTTGAGTTTCTGGAAGAGCGCGACCCCCATGCCAATCCGTTGCAGGCCAAAGGCGTTGGCGAGCTGGGTATTTCCGGCGCCGGGGCGGCGGTCACCAACGCGATCTTCAATGCAACCGGGGTGCGGGTGCGGGACTATCCTGCGACGCTCGACAAGGTGCTGGAGGGCCTGCCGGAGATGTAGGTGCCGACAGGCCGCTGTGGGGACTGCTGGCTAGAGATCCAGCTCCAGCCGCGCGGTCCCTGCAGCGGGCACCGCACAGCACAGGAGCGCTTCACCCGCGTCCGGCTGTGCGGCGGGCGGGTTGCGGTAGGCAACCTTGCCTGCGAGCACTTTCACCGCGCAGCTGCCGCAATTGCCGCTGCGGCAGCCGGACTCCGGTGTCAGCCCATGGGATTCGGCAAATTCCAGGAGCGTGCCCTCTTCCGGGCTCCAGCGCCCTTCCGCGCCGTCTTTGGCGAAATGCACCATTGCCTCCGCTGCCCCGGCTGGCTGGGTTTCGGATACAGAGTTGGTGTCCGGCGTCCGGTTCAGCGCAGCCGGGCCAAATGCCTCGGCGCGGATGGCGCTGTCGCGCACGCCCAACTCGCGCAGGCTGTCGTAGGCCGTCTGCATGAACCCGGCCGGACCGCAGAGGAAGAACTCGTAGTCGTCCAGCGCCAAGAGCCCGCGCAGCAGCTTCGCGTCGAGCCGTCCCGTCAGCTGTCCGCCCCCCTGCCCCGCGCCGGACCTGCTCAGAACCGAGACATAGCGGATGCGCCCGGCGGTGGCAGTTTCCAGCGCCTGGAACTCGCGCAGGAAAGCTCGCTCGTCCCCGGTGCGCGCCGCATGCAGCACGGTCAGCGGCCGCAGGTGCCGGGTGCGTGCCGCCTCCTGCGCCAGATGCCGCGCCATTGCGATCATCGGGGTCACGCCAACCCCGCCTGCAAGCAGAACCGCGGGCCGGGTGGCGGCGGCATCGACGTGGAAGGCCCCGCGCGGGGCCTTCACCGCAACCGTGTCACCCGGCTGCACCCCGTCGTGCAAAAACCCGGAGACAGCCCCGCCAGCCTCCCGCTTGACCGAGATCCGGTAGTGCGGATCGCCGGGCGCGGAGGACACCGTGTATGTCCGCACCAGCGGCTTTGACGCGTCCCCGGGCGTCACCTTGAGTGTCAGGAACTGCCCCGCCTCGAACGGCCAGAGCGGCGCGCCGCCGACAGGCTCCAGGTAAAACGAGCGGATCAGCGGGGTTTCCTGCTCAACCTTCGCGACCCGGAAGCTCTGCCAGGCCGCACGCCGGGTTTCCAAATCGGCCTGCGCCGCAGCCTCGGCCCAAGTGCCGGTCATCAGCGTGTTGGGCGAAAATGCCCCGCGCACGGCCCGGAACGGCAACACCCCGGGCAGCCGCCGCCCGTGCGACAAGGTGAACCGCCAGCCGCGGTCCGCGCCCCGGAAGTGTGCAAGTGCCGGGTCGTCCCCGGCCAGCAGCTCCACTGTGCCTGTGAGGGTCAGCAGGTCGCCGGTTTCGAAATCGGCAAACAGCAGGCCCGCCCGCGGCATCAGGAGGAAGTTGCCGAAGGTGTTGAAGTGGTTGTTGCCCGGGAAGTCCGGGATAGTGAGCGTGTTGCCCTCGGCCTTGACGAAGCCGGGCCGCCCGCCGCGATGCGAGACATCGGCGCCGTGCGTCACCGGGTCGCCGCCCTCCGGCGCGCAGCTTGCGACAAAAAACATGTCCGCCGCCCCAATCTGCGCCTGCGCAGCGGCGTCCAGGCTGGTGAGGTCTTGCGGCGCCCTCCCCTGCCCTGCATCTTGCGGTGCCAGGAAACGCAGTTCGCGGTGCTGGATGTATTGCGGGCAATTGCCGAAGCTCTGATCCACCTGCAGCTCCATACCCTCCACATCCAGCGAAGCGATGCGCCCGTTCAGCCGGTTGCGGCGGCGGCTGTGGAGTTCGATGCCCAACAGCCCGAGCGGCGCGCCAGGCTTTAACCCGTCAGCCGCCGGATCGCCCTTGAACCCGCGCGCATTGATCCGCAACCGGTGATCATCCAGCGCGCGAATGAACCCGGGCTCCCCGGTCAGCAATCCGGCCCAGGGCCAGCCCCCGGCATCCACTGCCCCGGCAGCAAGGAACGGCAGCTGCGCGAAAAACGCCTGATGCTGCTCCGGCATGAAGGGGCGGATCACCTGGCGGCCGAGGGCTTCCATCGCCTCGCGCTTGCCGGCCTCGGCTTGCAGCATCTGCTCCCCGTCGTGGAAGGGCGAGCGGGGTGCGGCGGTATCGGCGGAGGAATGCATGGCGGGCCTCGATCGGTTCAATGTTGCGGGATACGCCCGCCCCGGCCAATCCCGGGGCGGGCCGAGTGGTCAGGCGGCAAGGCCGGCCTTGGTGGCGGGCATCGGCTTGAAACCGTCCAGCGCTTCGATATTCGCGAGCAGCCGCCGCAGATTCGGATAGGGCGCGAGCGAGATACCGCCCTCCGGCGCGTGTGCGGTGTAGGAGTAGACCGCCACGTCGGCGATGGTCGGCGCCGCGCCCACAAGGAAGCTGCGGCCCTGCATATGCGCCTCCAGCTTGCGCAGCACCCGCTCCGCCACCGTCCGGCAGAAGGCGGCATCAAGCGGTGCGTTGAAAACAGTGATCAGCCGCGCCGCCGCCGGGCCAAAGGCGATCTCCCCGGCCGCGAGGCTCAGGAACTTCTGCACTTCGGCCTCTGATACCGGATCGGCGGGGAGATAGGCCGGAGCGTACTTCCGGGCGAGGTAGACCAGGATCGCGTTGGAATCGGAGATCACGGTGGCGCCGTCCTCCAGTACCGGCACCTGACCGGCCGGGTTCAGCGCCAGGAAGGCGGGCTGCTTGTGCGCGCCGCTGGCGAGGTCGACGGTCACCGCCTCATGGGCGATGCCTGCCAGGCTGGCAAACAGCTCCACCCGGTGGGAGTGGCCGGAAAGCGGGAAGCCGTGGATGCGGATGGGGCCGGGCATGGGAAGATCCTTTCGGTATGCGGGTTGGTTTGATGATGTGCCCGCAAGTTACGCCCCGGGAAGCACAGCGATAATCCTATTGTTTTGGGAAAAATTATGAACATTATGGCGATAATGTCTGAGACTTCACAGGGCGGCCCCAAATGGACACTCTCGACTGCATGCGCACGTTTGCCGCTGTGGCGGCGCAGAAATCCTTTACCGCAGGCGCACGTCAAGCCGGGATCAGCACCAAACTTGCGAGCAAATACGTGGCCCGGCTGGAGGAGCGTCTGGGGGCGCAGCTGTTCCACCGCACCACCCGCAGCGTTACGCTGACCGACACCGGCCGCGCCTATCTGGAGCGCTGTCTGCCGGTGCTGGAGCAGATTGACGAGATGGAGGGCGTGATCCAGGAGCGCCAGTCCGAGCTGGCCGGCCCCATCCGCATCACCGCGCCCACCGGCTTTGGCAGCCGGGAGCTGCCCGGCGCGCTGCTGCCGTTCCAGACCCGGCACCCGAAGGTGCAGATCGACCTGCTCTTGTCGGACAGCCATACCGCGGTGGTGGAGGAAGGTTTCGACCTCGCTGTGCGCTTCGGCGCCTTGCAGGATTCCACGCTGGTGGCCCGCAAGCTCTGCAACATGCGGCAGGTGGTGGTGGCGGCGCCGGAGTACCTGGCGCAGCACGGCCGCCCCGCCGAACCCGAGGCGCTGGCAACTCATAACTGCCTGCTGCAGCTTTGGGCGGCGCGGGCCGACGTCTGGATGTTCCGGGACGGCCCGCGGCAGAAAGCGGTGACGGTGAGGGGCAGCTTCCGCGCGAACTCGCCGCGCGCACTGGCGCATATGGCGGCGCAGGGGGCGGGGATCGCGCGTTGCCCCTACTACAGCGTGCAGAGTTTCCTGCAGACCGGCGCGCTGGAGGTGCTCCTTGACGATCAGGAACCCGAACCGGGAGCACTCTATGCGGTCTACCCGCCAAGCCGCCATCTGACCGCCCGTATCCGCGCGCTGATCACGCATCTGGGGGAGTGGTTCTCTTCAGGTGCCAGCGTTGAGTGGGGGAGGAAACCCTGAGGGGTTGTTACAGTTGTGCCAGGCCTGAGCCGTTGACTGTTGCCTGCGGCTCGGGTTCAAGCCGAGCCGCAGGCGAGGTTTACCCGGGTAAACCCCCGGTGCAATTGGCGAGCAGGCGGGATTTGAAACGATCCATTATTCAGAAAACGAGGTCTGCCCCGGGCATTCTTGCTTTCGACCTCCAACAAGACGGGAAAGTTTACCCGGGTAAACCCGAGACCCAAAAAGGCTGGAGGTTCCGAACAGTTGTTCTGCCGAAGCAATCCCTCTGGACGCGCCCTTGCCGCCAACGGCGGGGTTCGAGAGTTTACCCAAGTAAACCCCGAGACCGTTTGACTGTTTGCAAGCAAAACCGGCCCTGCTGAAAGATCAGGCCACCGGATTGCCAGACAGTTCTCTCTCTGCCCGTTCACGCCGCAACCGGCTGCTGGGCCAGCTTCTCGATCAGCCGGGCAGGGTGAAACCGGCCGACCGCCGCCTTTCGGGCCAGACCGCGCAAGTAGGCCCCCGGCGACCGGATCGCCCCATGCATCTGGGTCATCGCCAGGATGGTGAGCGTCAATCCACCCTCGCCCAGGTCTTCTCCGGCAGAGTGCAGAACCTCTCCGCGCAAACCCAGCATCGGTGCCAGGAACCGCGCCAGGGCATGCAGATCCAGCCAGTTTCGCACTGGCGTCTGGGCGAAACCGACCGCTTCAGGACAGGCCCGCACAACGGTTTCCAGTTTTAGATCCGGGTCGGGCTTGGCCGAGTCTTCCGCCGGTTCCCCTGTTCCTTCGCATTCAGAGTCAATTTTTTTCTGTATTGATCTCTGATGGTGCCGGACAGATTGACCGTCAGCGGCGGACAAATCTGCGGTTTCGGGACGGGTCTCAACGGCTTCCGGAGACGTCTCGCTAGACGTGATCGCCTCGGCTTCAGCCTGCGGTGGGGCAGGGGAGAAGGCCGCGATCAACTGCTCCAACTCCTCCGAACACAGCCGCCGCCGCAGTGCCAGGCGGATCTGGTCATCCTCTTCGGAGCCAATCGGCCAGTTGCGGCGCAGGGTCGACAGGCGGTCGCGCAGCAGGCGGACGCGGGCGGCCTCCTCCTCCGCCTCCGCTGCGCGCAGGGCGATCTCCCGGGCACGTTCCAGGAGCGGCGTTAGGTCGAAGCCATAGGCCTGCACGACCTCGCCGCCGCGGGCGCGGTGGACGTAGCGCTTGCCGTTGGGCGAAGAGGAGCGGCGCAGCAGTCCGCACTCCACCAGCCGCGCGATATGGCGCCGCATGGTGCGCTCGCCCATCTCGTTGGCACGCTGGCAGAGCTTTTCGTTGGAGGCAAAGACCACCCAGGCGCCGGAGCTTTCGCGCTCCTTCACGAAGGAGATCAGCGCCTGCAGCAGCCCGAAGTGCCGGTCCTTAAGCCCGAAGGCCGCCTTGGCCGTCTTCAGGTTTTCGAGAATCACCCAGAACGCCTGCTTGGGATTGCCGCCGTCCGCGCATGCGGTATCAGCCGGGGCAGGGGCCCCGGACGCGTAAGTCACCTGTTTGAATGCCATTTGCTCTTCACGAGAGACCCGGAAGCCGCACGAGACCGGCCCGTGCCTGTCCGCAAGGCGGAAATTGGCACAGGAATACCGTCAACCCGATGGGTTGCTGTTGACAGTTCAGAGGAGAGCGGGATACATCTTAGGTGCTAACATAGATGGGGCTCTCTGGGATTTCGGTCTTGGGGAGCTTCTCTTTTTCTAGTCTCCTGCTCGTGCCTCCTTGTTGTTCACTGTCGCCTCACTGATGGCAGACGGCGGTTTAGGCCGTCCGCTCCCTTTCCCACTCCGCATGCAAGCGCAGCAGGGCCTCTGCGCCGTTGGCTTCAAGCCACTGCGCAAATTCCTTCTGTTTCGGATCGGTCCGCAGCACGGTACGCCCGCCGCTGACCAGAACCTCGCCGATCTTCGACTTGCCGCCCGGCGCCAGCACCGCTTGTGCCTGCGCTGGCGCGGTTTTAGGCGGGCTCACGCGGGCCTCGACGCCGCGGGCGAAGGCCTCAAACCGCTTGGCCGAGTCCAGCGCTGCGTCGGCCTCGCGCACCGGTATCGTCTTGGGGTCGATGCCGGCGGCCAGCAGTTTCTCGGCCAGCGCGTGCCAGCGTTTCCAGCCCACGCCCGGCGCCTCGCCGATCCATTCGATCACGTTGCGCGGGATGGCCTGGCGCACCTTGCGCATGTGTGACAGGTGGCTCTTGCTCACCGCCAGCGCATCGCGGATCACCGCAGGCGCATAGCCCGCTTCCTCCAAATCGCCGGCAAAGATTGCCTTTTCGATAAAGGAGGGATCTTTGCGGTGGTTGTTCTCCTGGCCCTGCGCAAGCACCGCTTCCTCGTCTGAAAGCGTACGGATCAGTGCCTTGACCGGAATGCCGAGCTGCTTGATCGCGGCAAGGCGGCGGCGGCCGTAGACCACCTGATACCGGCCGCTGAGGCGCGGGTGAGGCCGCAGCAGGATCGGCACCTGCTGGCCGTATTGTCCGATGCTCGCCTTCAGCTCGTCCAGATCGCTGCCGTCCAGCACGAAGCGGTCGCGCATTCCGGTGTCCTCGATCTGCTCGGGATCGATTTCCTGCACACTGCGCGAGGCACTGGAGCGGATGTCGTTTTCCAGCGCCGCGACGGGGCCGCGGCGGAAGGCTTCCGGGATCGGGGCGGCGCGCGCGGTCTCAACCTCATCTTCCGCAGCGGGGGAGGTGTCCTGATCCGGCTCTTCCGTGCCGAACTCGGCCATCAGCCCTTCAAAGACGTTCTTGCGCGCCATCAGCCTCTCCCCCAGGCGGCTTGCACGGAGGTTTCGAATTCATCCGCAACCCGGTTGATCGATTCCATCGCCCGCTCCAGCGTGGCGCGGTTCATTTCGGCTCTATTGGCCTCGTAGAGTGTCTTTTGCGACAGGCCCGCATCCGAAACCGCGGTGGATTTCAGGAAGGGCTCGGTCATCAGCCGCTGCCCGAAATGCATCCGCAGGAAGGACGCCATCTGCGATTGCGGCATGTCCGAAGGCTCGTAGCGGCACAAGAGGTAGCGCTGGAAGTCATAGTCCAGCCGCTGGTCGTTGCGCTGCACCACCTTCAGCAGAGAGGTCGCCATGGTCAGATACTGGCTGAGGCTCGCCACGTCGATCATGTTCGGGATCACGGTGATCATCAGCCCGGTCGCCGCGACCAGCGCCGACATGGTGAGAAAGCCCAGCTGCGGCGGGCAGTCGATGAAGACCACGTCATAGCGGTCCTGCACCTGGTCAATCGCCGCCTTCAACCTCAAGTAGAACGGCGGCTGGATGCCTTTTCGGATCGCGTGCGGGGTTTCGGTCTCGAACTCCGACAGAATCAGCCCGCCGGGGGCGAGGTCCAGGTTCTGGAAATAGGTCTTGCGCACAACGTCCTGCATCGGTGCCGGGTCATGGTACCGCACCGCGTCATAGATCGTGCCCGCATCCATCAGGTCCAGCTCGGGGTGCAGTCCCAGCATGGTCGTCAGCGAGGCCTGCGGGTCCATGTCGATGGCGAGCACCCGGTAGCCCTTCAGCGCAAATCGCTGCGCCAGATGCACGGCGCTGGTGGTCTTGGCCGAGCCGCCCTTGAAGGTCGAAACCGCAATCACCTGCAAATGGTCGGTGCCGACGCG
Source organism: Cribrihabitans pelagius (assembly GCF_048820915.1). NCBI lineage: Bacteria > Pseudomonadati > Pseudomonadota > Alphaproteobacteria > Rhodobacterales > Paracoccaceae > Cribrihabitans > Cribrihabitans pelagius. Next base: position 141,875 of record NZ_JBMERR010000006.1, read on the forward strand.
GCCGGGCAGGAATTGCAGCGGGTTCTTCGCCGTGCGCGCCAGCGCCAGCCGGATGTCCTGGATGTTCTTACCGGTATAGAGCCGGTGGCCGCGGGTGTCGGTTTCCACCTCCGGGATCTTGCCGTCGAAATGCAGCTTGCGCAGATGCGAGGTGCTGAGCCCCAGCAGCCCGGCAACCTCTCCCGAAGTGAAGGGGCGCAACTCCTTCGCCGCATCGGGCGAGAAGACATTGCGCATGTGCTTGTCGAGGGATTTCCGCAGACGCGCTTCATCTTTCAGAAGGTCGTCGAAAACATCGGCGCCCGGCGGCATTCCGATTGCGGGTTCGATCCGTGCCGTCATACACTGCTCCTTGCCTCGGCCGTCTTGCTGCGGCTCTTCCGTAACGCTGAATGGCCGCTAAGCAGCTTTAGGCGTTACAATCCCGTGATGCCACCAAAGCCCTTGTCTGGCAAGAGTTTTCAATCTTTCCCCGCAGATCGCCCTGTGGCGTGTCAGGGAAAGATCGCGGGCAGAGGCCGGGAATCCGAATTAAGTAAGTGATTTTAAACGGAATCCTGTTCGATGATATAGTCGGCTGCCGGCCGGGCCGGGCAACGGGCTGCGCTGTCGCATGCCGGGCCGCTGCCCAGCGGGTCCGCACCGGGGCAGGGGAGGACGCCCCGATTCCCCGGGCGGGCTTGCATTGGGCCAGTGCCCGTATTGAAGTGAAGCCAGTTCATTCCAGCCGCCAGGAGCCGCCGCATGTCCCGCAGGCACTACGATCTGCCGCCGCTGACTGCGCTCACCGCGTTCGAGGCCGCGGCGCGCCACCTCAGCTTCAAGAACGCGGCCGAGGAGCTGGGCGTCACCCCCGGCGCGGTCAGCCATCAGGTGAAGGCGCTGGAGGCGGAACTGCAGGCGCCGCTGTTCCGGCGCAGGCATCGCGGTGTCGAGCTGACGGAGGAGGGGGAGGCACTGTTCGAAACCCTGGCCTCGGCCTTTTCGCGGATCTCGCGCAGTCTCAGGTCCATCCGCGGCCGCAGCATCGGCGATACCGTCACCATCGGCTCGACCTCAGCGGTGGCGTCCCTGTGGTTGTCGCCAGCGGTGGTCCGCTTCTGGCGCAAGCACCCGGATGTGAACGTCAATCAGATCGTCCAGGACCGTCCCTTCCGAGCAGCACCGGAGGTGGATTTCTACATCCGCTACGGCCGCGACCCCGACCCGCGGCTGGAGCAGACCGAGCTCTACCGCGACCACCTGGTGCCGGTGGGCAACGCGGAGGCAGCCGCGCGGCTGGTGCAGTGTTCGCTTCAGGAACTGGCGGGCGAGCGGCTCTTGCACCTTGAATCCGAAGACAAGAGCTGGACCACCTGGGCCGACTGGTTCCGCCAGCTGGGCTACACCGGACCGCTGGCGCCGGGAGTGCGGGTCAACAACTACTCGGTTGCCTTGCAGGCCGCTCAGGAAGGCGTCGGGCTGGCGCTTGGCTGGCAGCGTCTGCTGCGCCCGCTGCTCCAGAGCGGCCAGCTCACCCCGATTGGCCCGCATCTGCTGCCCGCGCCGCATGGTTTCCACCTCGCGGGCCGCCCGGACGAAGACCTGCCGCCGGCGGCGCGCCTGCTGCGCGATTGGGTGATTGCCGCAGTGCGGCAGGAGACGAATGAATCCATCTCACCCTGGAATGAGGTTTTCTGATATTGAGCGAACCCCTCCGCTCCGTTCAATGGCGCAAATGCGTTGTAAGGGGAGGACCGCCAGATGAACACGTTTTCCAAGCTTGCCCCGGTGATGGCGCCAGTGAACATCGCCAATGGCCTGCCGAATGAACACTACACCGACCCAGGGGTCTTTGCCGAAGAACGCCAGGCGGTGCTCTTTGCGAATTGGTCCGGCATCGGCTTTGGCAAGGACCTGCCCGAGCCAGGCTATGCCAGGCCGGTCGACTTTCTCGGCATGCCGCTGCTGGTGGTGCGGGACCGCGAAGGCGAGATCGGCGTCTTTCAGAACACCTGCCGCCACCGCGGCATGATCCTGGTCGACAAGCCCGGCAAGCTGCGCGGTGCCATCCGCTGCCCCTATCACAGCTGGTGTTACGGGCTGGACGGCCGCCTGGTCTCCACCCCGCATGTGGGCGGGCCGGGCCAGAACAAGCACGAGGACATCCGCCTGGACGAGTTGGGCCTGCACCGCATCCGCTCCCATGTCTGGCGCGACGTGATCTTCGTCAATGTGAGCGGCACCGCTCCGGCGTTCGAGGAAGCCCATGCCGATCTCTTGAAGCGCTGGCAGGAGTTCGACCAGCCCGTCTACGGCAGCGGCGAGGCCTCGGGTTTCAAGCTGGAGGTGCGGACCAACTGGAAGCTTGCGGTCGAAAACTACTGCGAGAGCTATCACCTGCCTTGGGTGCATCCGGGTCTCAACAGCTATTCCCGGCTGGAGGATCACTACAACATCGAGGTGCCGGGCGCCTATTCCGGCCAGGGCACGCTGGTCTACCGCCAGCTGAAGGGCGAGGACGGCAAGGTATTTGCGGATTTCCCCGGCCTCGGGACCCAGTGGGACGAAGGCGCCGAATATGTGGCTGTCTATCCGAATGTGCTCCTCGGCGTGCAGCGGGACCATGCCTTCGCCATCGTGCTGGAGCCGGTAGACTGCGAAAACACCATCGAGCATATCGAGCTCTACTACTCCCAGCCCGCGGAGGAGACGCCGGAGCTCGTGGGGCTCAGGGCGGAGAACGCGCGGCTTTGGAAGACCGTCTTTGAAGAAGACGTCTTTGTCGTCGAAGGCATGCAGAAGGGCCGCCATGGCGCGCTGTTCGACGGGGGCCGGTTTTCTCCGGTGATGGACGGGCCGACGCACAACTTTCACGCCTGGGTGGCCGATCAGGTGACAAAGGGGCGGCAGGCATGAGCGGTTTTCTGTCGGATGGGCTGGCGCGGAATTTTGTAGCCGGCAGTTGGGTCGAAGGCGACGGCGGTAAGCACATCGCGGTGGCGGACCCCGGAAACGAATCCCATCTGGCCGATTCCGCGCTCGCAGGGGAGGAAAGCCTCTCCCGCGCGCTTGAGGCCGCGCGCGCCAGTGTCCGTCGCGGCGATCTTTCTGGCATGCGCCCCGCCGCACGGGGGCAGATGATGCAGCGGGTCGCGGCGGAAATCCGGGGGATCGCGGCCGAGGGCGCGGAGGTCTTATGCCGGGAAAGCGGCAAATCCCTCAGCGCCGCCCAGGATGAATTCGAAGAAGCGGCGCAGTACTTCGAATATTACGGCGGTGTGGCCGACAAGATCGAGGGCAAAGCGATTCCGCTTGGCCCGGAATACGCCGACTATACTATTTATGAGCCGCATGGCGTCTCCGCCCAGATCGTGCCCTGGAACTTCCCCGTGTCGATCGCCGCGCGTTCGCTGGCGCCGGCGCTGGCGGCGGGCAATTCGGTGATTGTGAAATCGCCGGAGCTGGACCCTCTGGCGCTCTCGATGCTGGGGCTGGCGCTGCAGCGGGCGGAGGTGCCGGAGGGCGCGGTCTCGATCCTGAACGGCATCGGCGCGGAGCTTGGCGCGCGCCTGGTGGCAAGCCCGGACGTGGATCAGATCGTCTTCACCGGCTCGGTTGCGACCGGGCAGGCGGTGCTGCACGCGGCGGCGGAGACGGTTACGCCCGCGCTGATGGAGCTGGGCGGCAAGTCCGCCGCGGTGGTGTTCGAAGACGCGGGCCTGGATACGCTGATGTCGAGCCTTGAAAGCGGCATCTTCTACCACGCCGGGCAGGTCTGCTCCGCGATGTCGCGGGTGCTGGTGCATCGCTCTCTTTACGATGAAGCGGTGGAGCGCGCCGCCGCTCTGGCGGAGGGGCTGAGCGTCGGGCACGGGCTGGACAATCCGGGCCTCACGCCGGTGATTTCCGCCGCGCAGCTTGACCGGATCGAAACCCTCACCGCGGGCGCCCGGCAAGCGGGCGCGCGGGTGGCAGCCGGGGGCGCGCGGCTGGAGCGCGAAGGCCACTTCATGGCGGCGACGATATTGGCCGATGTGGACCCGCAGGCCCGGGTGGCGCAGGAGGAGATCTTCGGCCCCGTCACCTGCTTCGCTCCGTTCGACACCGAAGCGGAGGCCATCGCCATCGCCAACGGCACCCAATTCGGGCTGGTGGCAGGCGTCTTCACCCGTGATCTGGCGCGCGCGCACCGGGTGGCGCAGCGGCTGCGGGCGGGGCAGGTCTTTGTCAACGAATGGTTTGCCGGCGGCATCGCCACCCCTTTTGGCGGCATCGGAAAATCCGGCTTTGGCCGCGAGAAGGGTTTGGAAGCGCTTTATAACTACGTGTGCACCAAGAACATCGCGATCTCGCTGAAAGGCTGAGCATGGAACGCGCTGAGCTAGACAGGGTTGATCTGGACGGGGCCTTGCTGAAGGCTCACGCGGGTCACGACCTGCCAGCGCTTGTGCGGCTCTACACCGTGGCAGGCGACAGGGCGGAGGCCGAAGGCAATATCGATGCGGCCTGTTTCTACCTGACCCATGCCTTTGTCTTTGCGCTGGAGGCGGGTGCGCCGGAGGCGGATGCGCTCAACCGCCGGCTGGCTGCGCGGGGGCGGGCGCACCTGCTGGCTCTCTAGCCAGCGCATTGGCGCGGGGGGGAGGGGGCTTATGCGCCGCCTTCTGGACGCGATGCAGCAGCGCGTCCGCCAAAACCTGAATTCCCTCAGCATCCGGCCGCAAGAAATTGCCCCGCCAGAAGCGGCGTGCTCTTGCCATTTGGCGCCAAATTTGGTTCCAGTGCCCGTGGAAATCAGGCCGGGCTGGGCTGCATTGGATCGCCAGGATCCAATGCAGCCGTTCGCTTTGTTTCCACCGCCGGAAGCAGATAAGAACCGCCACGGGAATCGGCCTCGGAAGGACGTAGCGCAGATATGAAAACATTTAACTTGAAAAGGGGGCTGGATCTGCCTGTTGCGGGCGCGCCCGAGCAGAGAATTCATCCCGGCCCGGCCATCACTTCGGTGGCGGTTCTGGGGCCCGACTACCTGGGGCTGAAACCGCGCATGCTGGTGCAGGAGGGCGAAGAGGTCCGCCGCGGCACGCCGCTGTTCTGCCACAAGGACGCGCCCGAGGCGATGATGGTGGCACCGGTCTCCGGTAAGATCACCGCGATCAACCGCGGCGCCCGCCGGGTGCTGCAAAGCGTGGCGATCGAGGTGAGCGACGCCGAGGACAAGGGTCTGGACTTCTCTGCCACCGGCAACGCCGATACTGCCGAAGGCCTGACCGAAAAGCTCTGCGCCGCCGGTCTCTGGACCTCCTTCCTGACCCGTCCCTATTCCAAGATGCCGAAGCCGGGCACCAGGCCCGACGCGATCTTCGTCAGCGCGATGGACAGCGAGCCGCTGGCGCCTGATGCCGCGCTGATCATCGAAGATGCGCGCGACGCTTTCGAGACGGGCTTGAAGGCCATAACCCTGTTGACCGACGGCCCCACCTTCCTGTGCCAGAAGGCAGGCGACAGCATCCCCGGCGCCGATTTCGCCGGTGTGGAAGCTGCGGCCTTTGACGGGCCGCACCCCGCAGGCCTGGCCGGCACCCATATTCATTTCCTGCATCCGCTGGCCTCCGACAGCATGGTTTGGACGATCTCCTTCCAGGATGTGATTGCCATCGGCCGCCTGCTGATGACCGGCCACCTGGACCCGCGCGTAGTAATAGCGCTCTCCGGCCCCGCCGCGCGCGAACCGCGCCTGGTCCGCACCGTCATGGGCGCCTCCACCGAGGAACTGACCCGCGGCGAGATCGCAGTGGACGGCCTGGTGCGGGTGATTTCCGGTTCGATCCTGTCAGGCCGCCAGGCCGCGGGGCCGCTGGCCTACTTGGGGCGCTTTGCCCGCCAGGTCGCCATCATCGAGGAAGACCACGTGCAGCACCCGATGGGCTGGATCCGGCCGATGCCGTCCAAGTTCGCGGTGCAGCCGGTGCTGGGCTCGGCGCTGTCGAAAAAACTGTTCAACCTGACCAGCAACCTCAACGGCGGCCGCCGGGCGATGGTGCCCACCGGCACCTTCGAGCGGCTGATGCCGCAGGACTACCTGCCGACGCAGCTGTTGCGCGCGCTTCTGGTGATGGACACCGATACCGCTCAGGCGCTTGGCGCGCTGGAGCTGGACGAAGAGGATCTCGGCCTCGTGGGCTTTGCCTGTCCGGCCAAGTATGAATACGGGCAGGCGCTGCGCGACTGCCTGACCAAGATTGAAAAGGAGGGCTGAGCCGGATGGGATTGCGCAGCTTCTTTGACCGGATCGAGCCGCACTTCGAGAAGGGCGGCAGATACGAAAAGCTTTTTCCTGTTTACGAGATGGTGGAAAGCTTCCTCTACACGCCGAAAACCGTGACGTCTGTGGCGCCGCATGCCCGCTCCTACATCGACATGAAGCGGATCATGACCTACGTGGTGATCGCCACCATCCCCTGCATCCTGTGGGGCATGTGGAACACCGGCTACCAGAACAACTCCGCGATTGCGATGCTGGGGGCCGACTCTGCCACCGGCTGGCGCGTTGCGGTGCTGCATACGCTTGGCATTTCGCTCGATGCGTCGAACCCGCTGGCCAATATCGCGCATGGGTTCCTCTACTTCCTGCCGATCTACGTGGTGACGCTGGTTGCCGGCGGCATCTTCGAAGTCCTCTTCGCCACCGTGCGCGGGCATGAGGTGAACGAGGGCTTCCTGGTGACCTCGATGCTCTATGCGCTGATCCTGCCGGCCTCGACGCCGCTGTGGCAGGTGGCGCTTGGCATCATCTTTGGCGTGGTAATCGGCAAGGAGGTCTTTGGCGGCACCGGCAAGAACTTCCTGAACCCGGCGCTCACCGGCCGGGCATTCCTGTATTTCGCCTATCCCGCCAACATGTCCGGCGACGCGATCTGGACGCCGGTCGACGGCTTCTCCGGCGCGACCGCGCTGGCGGTCTCGGCATCCGACGGCTACCAGGCGCTGGCGGCCGAAGGCATCACCTGGGCTGATGCCTTCTTCGGCATGATCCAGGGCAGCTTTGGCGAAACCTCGACGCTGGCCTGTGCCATCGGGCTGGTGTTCCTGCTTGCCACCAGGATTGCCAACTGGCGCCTGGTCGCAGGCTGTCTGGGCGGGATGATCGGCTTCTCGCTGCTCCTGAACCTGATCGGCTCCGAGACAAACCCGATGTTCGCCATGCCCTGGTACTGGCACCTGGTGCTGGGCGGCTATGCCTTCGGTCTCGTCTTCATGGTGACCGAGCCGGTCTCGGCCAGCCACACCAACATGGGCCGCCTTATTTACGGCGCGCTGATCGGGATGATGGTGGTGCTGATCCGCGTGATCAACCCGGCCTTCCCGGAAGGCATGATGCTTGCGATCCTGTTCGGCAACGTCTTTGCACCGCTGATCGATTACTTCGTCGTGCAGGCAAACATCAAACGGAGGGCGCGCCGCCATGTCTGAGACGCAGACTCCTGAACCCAAGGGCCTGATCGGCCGCTTCCTCGCCGCGTCGCCGGACTCGGTGGGCAAGACCGTCTTTGTCGCGGTCGCCGTCTGCCTCGTCGCCTCGATGATCGTGTCGGCCGCCGCCGTATCGCTGCGGCCCGTCCAGGAGGCCAACAAGCTGCGCGATAAGCAGCTGAACATCCTGCAGGTCGCGGGCCTCTACGAGCCGGGCCGGGACGTGGCCGAAGCCTTCCAGGCGTTCGAGCCGAAGGTGCTGGAGCTGGAAACCGGCACTTTCACCGACCGCTTCGACCCGGCCGAGTTCGACGATCTGGCCGCCGCGCAGGACCCCGAGATCAGCCGCCCGCTTGAGGACGACCCGGCGGGCATCGGCCGCCAGTCGCTCTACAAGACGATCTACCTGCTGCGCGACGAGGCCGGCGCGCTCGACAAGGTCATCCTGCCGGTGCACGGCTACGGGTTGTGGTCGACGCTGTATGGCTACATCGCGCTGGAAGAGAACGGCAACGACATCTTTGGCTTGCAGTTCTACCAGCACGGCGAAACCCCGGGCCTCGGCGCTGAGGTCGACAACCCGCGCTGGAAGGTGCTGTGGCGTGACAAGAAGCTGCGCGACGACGAGGACACGCTGCAAATTTCCGTGTCCAAAAACCCGCCCGCGGCCGGCCCCGAATACCACGTCGACGCGCTGGCAGGCGCGACCCTGACCACCGTGGGTGTCGACAACCTGCTGAAGTTCTGGATGGGCGAGGAGGGCTATGCACCCTTCCTGAAAGCCCTGCGCGAGGGAGGCATCTGATGGCTCAGTCCAAGAAGGAAATGCTGATCGACCCGCTGGTCGACAACAACCCGATCACCCTGCAGGTGCTGGGCATCTGCTCGGCGCTGGCGGTGACATCGTCGCTGCAGGTGGCCTTTGTGATGACGCTTGCGGTGACCTTCGTGACCGCGTTTTCGTCGATGTTCATCTCGATCCTGCGCAACCAGATCCCGGGCTCGATCCGGATCATCGTGCAGATGGTGATCATCGCCTCGCTGGTGATCCTAGTGGACCAGGTGCTGAAGGCCTATGCCTTTGATATCTCGAAGACGCTTTCGGTCTTCGTCGGCCTGATCATCACCAACTGCATCGTGATGGGCCGCGCCGAAGCCTTCGCCATGAAGAACCCGCCCGCGGCGTCCTTCATCGACGGTCTGGGCAACGGCCTCGGCTACGGGCTGATCCTGATGCTGGTCGGCTTCATCCGCGAGCTGTTCGGCGCGGGCTCGCTGTTCGGCGTCACCATCATGGAAACCGTGAACAACGGCGGCTGGTACATGCCGAACGGCCTGCTGCTGCTGCCGCCCTCGGCCTTCTTCGTGATCGGCCTGCTGATCTGGGGCTTCCGCACCTGGAAGCCGAACCAGGTCGAAGAACGTGAATTCAAGATCCAGAGGGTGGAGGCGCACTGATGGAAGGGCTGATCTCGCTGGCCGTAAAGGCCGTCTTTGTCGAAAACCTGGCGCTGTCCTTCTTCCTGGGCATGTGTACCTTCATCGCGGTGTCGAAAAAGATCTCGACCGCGCTGGGGCTGGGGATCTCGGTCATGGTGGTGCAGGCCATCACCGTGCCTGCCAACAACCTGCTGCTCACTTACCTGCTGAAACCCGGCGCGCTGGCCTGGGCGGGCTTCCCGGATGTGGACCTCACCTTCCTCGGCCTGATCTCCTACATCGGGGTGATCGCGGCGATGGTGCAGATCCTGGAGATGATCCTCGATAAGTATTTCCCGCCGCTCTACAACGCGCTGGGGATCTTCCTGCCGCTGATCACGGTGAACTGCGCGATCCTTGGCGGTTCGCTGTTCATGGTGGAACGCGACTACAACTTCGCCGAGGCGGCCACTTACGGCCTGTCCTCCGGCTTCGGCTGGGCGCTGGCAATCACCGCAATGGCGGGCGTGCGCGAGAAGCTGAAATATTCCGACGTGCCGGACGGCCTGCAGGGCCTGGGCATCACCTTCATCACCGCGGGTCTGATGGCGATGGCCTTCATGTCCTTCAGCGGCGTCAAACTGTAACGGAGAGCGCGCAAGACATGGAAACCTTCACGCTCGGCGTTGCCCTGTTCACCGTGATCGTGCTGGCGCTGGTGACCATCATCCTGGTCGCCCGCTCCCGCCTGGTCTCTTCCGGCAACGTCAACATCACCATCAACGGTGAAAAAACCATCTCGGTCCCCGCGGGCGGCAAGCTGCTGCAGACGCTCGCGGCCGAGAAGCTGTTCGTCCCTTCCGCCTGCGGCGGCGGCGGCACCTGCGCGCAGTGCCGGGTGCGGGTGCATTCCGGCGGCGGCTCGATCCTGCCGACCGAGGAAAGCCACATCACCAAGCGCGAGGCCGCCTGCGGCGACCGGCTGTCCTGCCAGGTTGCGGTCAAGCAGGACATGGATATCGAGGTCCCCGAAGAGGTCTTCGGCGTCAAGAAATGGCGCTGCAAGGTGCGTTCGAACGAAAACGTGGCGACCTTCATCAAGGCGCTGGTGCTGGAACTGCCCGAAGGCGAGGATGTGAACTTCCGCGCCGGCGGCTACATCCAGATCGAAGCGCCCGAGCACCGGCTCAAGTACACCGACTTCGACATCGAGGAGGAGTACCGCGAGGATTGGGACCGCTTCAATCTGTGGCAGTATGAATCCGTGGTCGACGAGCCGGTCGAGCGCGCCTATTCGATGGCCAACTACCCGGACGAAAAAGGCATCATCATGCTCAACGTCCGGGTCGCCTCGCCGCCGCCGGGCTCAAGCGACATTCCGGCCGGCAAGATGTCCTCTTACATCTTCAACCTGAAGCCCGGCGACGAGGTGACGATTTCCGGCCCGTTCGGCGAGTTTTTCGCCCGCGACACCGGCAAGGAGATGGTCTTCATCGGCGGCGGCGCCGGCATGGCGCCGATGCGCAGCCACATCTTCGACCAGCTGAAGCGCCTGAACACCAACCGAAAGATCAGCTTCTGGTACGGGGCGCGCTCGAAGAAGGAGATGTTCTTCGTCGAGGATTTCGACCAGCTGGCGGCGGAAAACCCGAACTTCGAATGGCATGTCGCCCTGTCGGACGCGCAGCCGGAGGACGATTGGAAAGGCTACACCGGCTTCATCCACAACGTGCTCTACGAGGAATACCTCAAGAACCACCCGGCGCCGGAAGACTGCGAGTTCTACATGTGCGGCCCGCCGATCATGAACCAGTCGGTGATCAACATGCTGCTGGAACTGGGCGTGGACCGCGAGGACATCATGCTCGACGATTTTGGCGGCTGAGCCGGATCTTCGCAAGGAAACAAAAAGCCCCGGATGCCATCATCCGGGGCTTCTTATTGTGACGGGCCTTCTTGACCGAACGCCCCGCGCGGGCACCGGCAGCCGGAATTCGACCCGAATTCCGGGCCGGAAAAATCCGATTTTTCCGGCGCCCGCAGGGAGCGCCGCGCCCCTAGCCGACGATCATCTGCTTCATCCGGAGCGCCTCGTACTCGAGTTCCTCCAGCCGGTAGTTCACCACATCGCCGATGGTGATCATGCCGCACAGCGCGCCGTCCTTCACCACCGGCATGTGGCGGAAGCGGCCTTCGGTCATCACCTTGGCGACGTCGATCAGCAGATCCTCCGGCGCGCAGGTATGCACTTCGGCGGTCATCAGCTCCTCGACCTTCTGCGGCAGCGTGTGGCCCGGCGTCTCCGCCATGCGGCGCACGATGTCCCGCTCCGACAGGATGCCCTTCAGATCGCCGTTCTGGTCGGTCACCACCAGCGCGCCGATGCGCTTGTCGCGCAGGATCTCGACCACATGGCCGATAGTGTCGGCGGGCCGGATGCCGTGGACCGCGTTGCCCTTCTTTTTCAGAAGCTTGGCAACGGTCGACTGAGAGTGCGACAGATTGGACTCGGCCGATTGGCTGTAAGTATGGTGGTCTTCCTTGTCGCCCCGCGTCGGAGGTTGATAAGAGAATGGTGCCATAGGTTTTGCTCCTCTTGCTCCTGCATCAGGCCTTATGGGTATCTTAACCCGGCTGTGCCATGCGAAAAGGAAAATTCCTCGGCAGCGCAAAGAATTATGTGAAGGAAAAAAGTTTGGGCGATCTCTACCTGACCCCGGTGAGCGGGGTGGTGCTGGTCTTTGTGGTGGTGGTCTGCGGCCATCTCTACCGGCAGAACTGGAAGACCCAGCCGCCGGGCGCGCGGCTCAGGGCCTGGCTGTTCGGCGTGCCGGCCGCGCTTGGCCTTCTGGCGCTGGCCTTCCTGCCGCTGAAGTACTAACTGCTGACAGACTGCCGACGGTTTGACTCTGGCCCGCGGCAGAGGCATATGGGCGCGAATGTTTCTGCCGGAGGTCGCCCGATGCCCAAATGGTTCCTGCTTGCCTTGATCCTGCTCGTGCCGGGCTGCTGGTTTGGAGACGATACCGAAACCCTGCGCCTGTCGGGCCAGACCATGGGCACGGCCTACAACATCACCGCGACCGGCCCCGGGCTGGAGGAGGCTGCGGTGTCGGCCGAGGTCGAAGCCGCCCTGGCAGCGGTCAACGCCAAGATGTCGAACTGGGACCCGGCCTCCGAGGTTTCCACCTTCTCTGCCTCGGAGACGATCGATCCGGTGCCGGTCTCGGCCGAGTTTGCCACCGTCATCGCCGCCGCGGATGAGGTGCACGGCAAGAGCGGCGGCAAGTTCGACGTGACCCTCGGGCCGCTGATTGAGCTGTGGGGCTTTGGCCCGCGCAAGCCGGAAGACCCGCTGCCGACCGATGAGAGCATCGCCAGCGCTTTGGCCGAGGTCGGCCAGGGCCGGCTGCTGACGCTGGACCGCGAGGCGGGCACGCTTTCGAAGGCTGCGCCGGGCGTCGGCATCAACCTCTCCGCCATCGCCAAGGGCTACGGCATCGATGCGGTCGCAGCCGCGCTGGAGGACGCGGGTGTCACCGATTACATGGTCGAGATCGGCGGCGACCTCTACGCCAAGGGAGAGAACCCCGACGGCAACCCCTGGCAGATCGGCATCGAGAAGCCCGAAGCCGGCGCCAAAGCGGTTCAACTTGTGGTGCCTGTGAGCAACCGGGGGCTCGCGACCTCCGGCGGCTACCGCAACTACTTCGAGCATGAGGGCACGCGCTATTCGCATATCCTCGACCCTGTATCCGGGCGGCCGGTGCGGCACGCGACCACCTCGGTCACGGTGGTCGCGGAGGATGCGATGACGGCGGATGCCTGGGCCACCGCGCTCCTGGCCGCCGGCAGCACGGATGGGCTGAAGCTTTCTGAGACCCACGGGATTGCCGCTTTCTTCATCGACAGGGATGTGGCGGCGGACGCCGATGCCTATATCACATCGCAAAGCAGCGCCTTCACCGCGCTGATGCCGCAAAACTGAACTCGGGATATGTGAGGAACGGGCATGACCACTTTCCTTCTGGCGTTTGGCATCCTGCTCATCGTGACGGTGGGCATGTCGCTGGGCGTGATGCTGATGGGCAAGACCATCAAGGGCAGCTGCGGCGGTCTGAACGCGATTTCCGGGGCCGACAAATGCGTGGTCTGCTCCAAGGACATCGACCCGGACAGCCCGCTGCGCGAGCGTCTGCAATGCCCGCGCGCCAAGCAGATGGCCGAGCGGATGGCGGTTCAGGACTGAGCCTCCGCGGCGCCGGTTCGGCTGCAAACGGGGGCCAAACCCTATTCCCTTCCGATCTGACGGAAAGGCTGCCCGCCCGGGCGGCCTTTTTGCACTTCCAGGTCTCCAGTCCGATGCCGTGAGGTCCGCCGCCGTCATCGCCCTGGACAGAATAGCGGTCAGGAGTGGCTGGCTTAGCACGTGAATGATTACTTGGCCGGGCCGGAACATTTGGGGCCGGGCTGCTTGGCAAGAGGAGAGGGACACCGCTGCAAACCGGACTGCAGCGGCCCGGTGCAAGACGGTGCAAGTGTCCATCGGACCGCAATTTGGAACGCCAAGCTTAGAACGGCCGCGGCCGGATGTCTCAGGCCGGGGCTGAAGCGGGCGAACCTGCCGGTGCAGACCGGGTACGAGGCCACGATCCGGAATCCGCTCTGCATCATCGCCCCGGTCCGGGCCGTGCCAGTGCAGGCGCTGATGAAACCATCACGCCGAAGTTCGCCCGGATGTTCGCGCGCTTGGTCGGCATGGTGCCGGCCGCCGCGCCTTTCTGCCGGATCCAGCGCAGCACCGCCTGCGCCGCGGTCTTGCCGAAGCCCTCGCGGGTCCCGGTAAAGTTCGCGTGTCCGGAAACCCCGTGCCGCGCCACGAGGCATTGGAAGGATATTGCGATGCCCCTGTCCGACGCGGCGGCCAGCAGCGCATCCGAGTTCGACGCGGGTGAAACTCCACGTGGCTGGCAACCAGCGGCGCATCAGTGATCACCGCCGCGTCCCCTCCAGATAATTCAACGAGAGCGCGATACCGCCCGGGCGGGCGGCCCAGGCAAGCCCAGAACCTCGGCATAGTCCGGATGCAGCTTCTTCAGGCTTGCCCCGACCGAGGACTGGAAGGCCGCCCCGGCGGAATTGCCCGGATGCGCATTGGCGGTGACGCAGAGCTTCTCCCGCGGCAGCCTTTGTTCACCGGGGTCTCCAAGGCACGTCGTATATGATCTGACAGTAACTATGGATCGCATGACGGGGCAACTGCCCGTACCTGAGGCCGCCAAACTCATCCCCGGCGGAGCAGCCGCGGCCATGAACGTCTCCTGCGGCCAGTGCCGCCCCGATGCGGTTCTTGAGGTTCCCGGCGCGCGCTTCGGCGCCGCGGGCTCACCGCGGTACCTGACCCCGATCCACCTGATCGCGGCCGGCGACTTGTTCGCCGCAAGGGCGGCGGCCATGTCGCCAAGCCGGACCTGCTGAACCGGTTCACCGGCGGACTCTGCCCGTTGAGGACTAGCCGGACTGAGCCGCCGAGGGTCTGGCAGATGATCATCGCCGAACACTTGGGCATCTGTAAAGTGACCTCGGGCACCGTCCTTGGACATGCAGCGCGAAGCCGCGGTCAAGCGGCCCGGCATGCTCATCTGGGCTGGCATGGAGACCTTCGCCGCTCCCGCGACCGGGAGCGGCGTGATGAACGTCTCCGCCCGGGGCGAGCCCATCGTCAGCCGGGACGGTATCGAAGGTGAGGAATGGATTTTCTTCAAAGCCATTACGCCGGATGCGGCAATCATCCGCGCTGCCACCGCGCGCTCCTGCGGCTTTGAAGACATCACCATGCGGTCGCGCAAACCGGTGTTCTTGGGCAATTTCATCACCAACGCCAGGTTGGCAGCGGAGGATGAGGCCGGCCAGATCTTATTTGCAGCGGCAGGAGGTGACCCGTGTGTCCCGGCGCTGTTTGATCAAGCGGACCGCCCAGGGCCGGGCAGGGACGGAAATCGTGCCCGGCCTCGGCCCGTAGCGCGATATTCTGGACCAAGCCGCAACGCCGCTGGCGGTGGCTGAAGGGCTGTTGCCGATTGGGGGCCGTCCTCCTGGGTCTGCTACGGGGGGCCCCGCTTCTGGTGTTCGTGGACCGGGTCGCGGGGCGAGGGCGAGGACAAGGCGGCTGCGGCCGTGCCGCCCGAAAGCCTTCGCAACCGCGGGCCCGGTGCCTCCGTGCTGATCAAAGCGCTGGCCGGCCGCGCCGCAGCCATGCTGCCTTGCCAGCCGGAGGGGCTGGATCTCGCGGATAAACGGATGTCGAACCGCGCGCTTCTGGCCCTGGCCGCACCGATTGCGGGGAGGAACGCAATCCGCAAGCGGCCTCACGTGCGAGCGGCTCGTGGCAGTGCCGCACCGGGCCGGAGGGAGCCGGATGCATTCTCATATGAAGGCGCGCTGCGGCTGGAAGAGAGCCGCCGCATCGCCCTGCCGCCCGTCCTCCGCGCAGATATGAACAGCCCGGCCGCAGTGGCGCCGGACGCGGCGGAATTGCCTGCGGCCAGCACGGTCACGTCACCCAGGGATTTGGCGGCGGTTACCGCCCTGGCGGTGGCGTCCAGCGCCAGCTCGCCGTTGGTCACTTCAGCCAGGAGAAGAACAGCCATCACACCCCCCTCATAGCCCGCGGCTTCACCGCGGGGCCCCAGGCGCGCAGACCCGGCGCCCCGACGCCCGGCATACGCGGTCAGGCAGCAGATTGTCGGTGCCAGCCTGCCAATTTCAGAGGCGGTTGCCAGCGGCTCGATTGGGGGTCTGTGCGCGGCTCCAGTCCAGCCCCATGCCGCGCAGTGTGCACAACGCCGGCCTTGCCGGGCCCAATACCAACCAGGCGGCGGAACGCCATCGTCCTGTGCCGGTCCAAATGGGCGGGGCGGGTAGGGCCGGACCGTGCTTGGGCGGCGGGTTAGATCGCCCGGGCCGGGGCGGTAGGCGGCCCCGCCTACGGAGAAGCTCAATCTGCATCGAGTCATTCCTTAAAAGCGGGGACACGCATGCCGCCGCCGCCCGGGGGTGATTTGGCCGGCGGCGCAGGGGATCCTGTTAGTGGCACGCGGCGCGATCACTCAACCCAAGTCCTCGGTCTGGCCGCCGTGCGGGTACAGGCACAGCGCCTCGCCCGGCAGGTTTCTGCTGGCTGCCGGCCGCCGGGTTAGCCATCCCGGCGGCAATCAGCCCCGGCTGTGCGACGACGTGCCGGTTCCGGCCTGAGGCGAGGCCGGCAGCGGTCTTTTCATAAACGGGGGCGGCTTAGCCTCCGGTGCCCGCAGGCGTGCCCGCAGCAGCGGCGGTCCCGGCTTGGACGGCTGCGGCGGGCGACTGATACCGCGCCCAGCCCTTGCCAAGCGCCACATTCAGCCGGGACCAGGAAATCGCCAGGTCGCGGCGGGCGGAGATCAGGTTCAGCTCGTTGTCGCGCAGCGCCTCTTCCGTGGAGAGCAGGTCGAACAAGGTGATTTCGCTGGCACGGAAGGTCTCCCGTGCAAGATCCGCAACCTTGGTGCCAAGCGACACCGCGCGCGCTTGGGCGGCGGCGCGATCGCGCGCGGCGCGCAGGCTGCTTTGACGGGTCTGCACCTGTTCCACTCCGGTGCGGACCGCGGCGCGGTAGTCGAATTCCGCCGCCTTTGCATCCGCCACGGCCCGGTCGCGGAAGGACCGCAGCACCGGCAGGTTGAACACCGGCACATTCAGCGCCGGACCGATGGAATAGAGGTTCGGCGTGCTGCGCCCGGCCTGCACGCTGCCGGAGATCTGCAGCGAAGGGTAGAGCTCGGCCTCTGCAACCCCGATGCCGGCGGTGGCGCTGCGCAGCTGCGCTTCGGCCAGCAGCACGTCGGGACGGTTGCGCAACAGCGCGGCGGGCACGCCCAGCTCGGGCTGGGTGGCGGGCGCCGGCTGGCCATATCCGCTCTGCATCGCGGTAAAAATTTCGCTGGCGTCCCGGTCCAGGAGCGTGGCCAGCGCATAGACCGAGGCTTCGTAGTTGGCAATGAACGAGGGCAGGTCGGCCTTGGCGCTGACGACCTGAAGCTTGGTGCGTTCAACATCCAGCGCCAGCGCCGCCTGGGCCTCCTGCAATTCCTGGACCAACTGCAAAATCTGCTCCCGCAGGCTGATGGTCTTGCGGGTCACCGCGGCGCCGCGCTGGAAGAAACGGGCCTCGATATAGGTGGTTGTGATGGCGTCGAGAATGGCCAGCCGGGTGGTCGTCATCGAGTAGAACTGCGCGTCCCGGTCGGCGACCGCGCGCTCCGAACGGCGCTTGAACTCGCCGAACAGGTCGAAGACATAGGAGGCGTCCAGACTGGCATTGTCGCTGCGGGTGGAATTGTCTGCGGATTCCTGGCGCTGGAAGGTCGAGCTGGCGTCGAAACCGCCGCTCACTTGCTGCGGCTTGCCGGTGCCGCGCAGCACGGCTTCCGCCCCCTTCAGCCGCTCGCGGGCGGCCAGAAGATCAAGGTTCTGGCTCAGCCCCAATTGCACCAGCCGGTTCAGTACCGGATCGTTCATCCCCTCCCACCAGGCCTCGGAGGCTGCCTCGACGGTCGCAAGGGAGCGCGATTGGTAGTAATGCGCCGGCACGGCGAAGTCGGGCCGGCTGTAGTCTACCCCCACGGTGCAGCCGCACAGGAAGGTGCCGGCCAGCAGCAGGGAACGGGCTGTCCACTTGGATCTGCTCATGTCTTGCCTCAGGGTGCTGCGGGTCTCGGGGCCGCGGTTCTTCGGCAGCCTAGCCGCCAGTATCGTCCGCAAACCAATTTTTTGCGCTTTCGGGCCGCATTTGCACCCAACTGATGCAGCACGCCCACAACCGGACGGTCTTCGCGGTGGTTTCACGGTTTGCGGTCCGGCCGAAGGCCCGCTGCGGCGCTTGACCGGTGCCGCGGCGGCGTCCACTCTCCCGCCCAGGCTGGAGCGCGCCAATTGCGCAGCAAGGGAGAAAGACCGCATGGACCTGCAATCCTACTACATCGGCGGCGCCTGGGTGCGGCCGCACTCGGACCGTGCCTTCCCGGTGCTGAACCCGGCGACCGAAGCGCAGACCGGTACGATTTTCCTGGCGGATGACCCCGACGTCAACGCCGCCGTTGCCGCCGCCAAGGCTGCATTCGACAGCTATTCGCGCACCACCGTGGCGGAGCGCCGCGCGCTGCTGGAGCGCCTTCTGGAGATCAGCCGCGGCCGCCGCGAGGAACTGGCGCAGGCGATCAGTACGGAGATGGGCGCGCCCATCTCCATGGCCCGCGACGCCCAGGCGGATGCCGCGATAGGCCATCTGGAAGGTGTCCTGGCCGCGATGCAGAGCCAGCCCCTGCGCGAGACCCTGTCCAACGGCGATATCCTCGTGCGTGAGCCGATCGGCGTCTGCGGGCTGATCACGCCCTGGAACTGGCCGGTCAACCAGATTGCACTGAAGGTGCTGCCCGCGCTGGCGGCGGGGGCAACCTGCGTGCTGAAACCCTCCGAGCACACGCCGCTGTCGGCCGCGGTCTATGCGCAGATGATCCATGATGCGGGCTTCCCGCCGGGGGTGTTCAACCTCATCCACGGCGACGGCCCCACCGCCGGCGCCGGGCTGTCCCGGCATCCGGATGTGGCGATGATGTCCTTCACCGGGTCGACCCGTGCTGGAACCGCAGTGGCCCGCGACGCCGCCGAGACGGTCAAGCGCGTCACGCTGGAGCTGGGCGGCAAGTCCCCCAACCTGGTGTTTGCCGATTGCAATCTGGAGGCGCAGGTCACCGCTTCAGTGCTGGAATGCATGTACAACACCGGCCAGAGCTGCGACGCGCCGACCCGGCTCCTGGTGGAGCGCAGCGTCTATCCGCAAGTGCTGGAGATTGCCAAGGCCGCCGCCGAAGGCCAGGCGGTGGGCGATCCGGCCCGGGAGGGCGATCACATCGGCCCGCTGTTCGACCGGCTGCAATTCGACCGGGTGCAGAGCATGATCCAGACCGGCATCGGCGAGGGCGCCGCCTTGCTTGCGGGCGGCCCCGGCCGGCCCGAGGGGTTTAAGAAGGGCTGGTACGTGCGCCCCACGGTCTTTGCCGATGTGGACAATGCCATGGCCATCGCCCAGCAGGAGATTTTCGGCCCGGTTCTGGTGATCATCCCCTTCGAGGACGAGGAAGACGCGATCCGCATCGCCAATGACACCCCCTACGGGCTTGCGGCCTATATCCAGACCGGCGATCCTGAGCGGGCCGAGCGGGTTGCGGCGCGGCTGCGGGCGGGCGCGATTCACATCAACGGCGGCGGCTTCAACTACGGCTCGCCCTTTGGCGGCTACAAGCAGTCCGGCAACGGCCGCGAGGGCGGGCTGCTGGGGCTGGAGGACTACCAGGAAGTGAAGACGCTGCACTTCGGCTGAAACCCGCGGGCTCCGGCCCGGATTGTCACCTGACACAGGCCTCCCCGGCAGGCGCAGCGGCCGGGGCCCGTGCCAGCCCCGCGCGGTACTGCGCCGGGGTGGTGCCGGTCTGCTTCTTGAAGGCGCGCTCGAAGGCCGACAACTCGGAATAGCCAAGCCGGGCCGCGGTGTCTTCCAGGCGGCTGCCCGGCGCGGCCAGCAGGCGCTTGGCGAGCTCCATGCGGCACTCCGCCAGCACTGCGGAAAACCGGGTTTCCTCCTCCGCCAGCCGCCGCCGCAGCGTGCGCCGCGACATTCCCAGCGCGGCGGCGACCTCTGTCTGGTCCGGCGCCGCGCTGCCCAGCCGGTTCAGCACGGCCCGGCGCACCTGCACCGCCACCGGCACCGCGCGCTCGCACTGGCGCGCGAGCCGTTCCAGCACCTGGGAGGCATCGCGGAAACGGCCGCTCTCCGCGCGGGCCAGCGGCCGCGACAAGAGTCCCTCGGCAAAGGTGAAACTGTTGGCCGGCGCATCGTGGCTGATCAGGCAGCGCGGCCCGGCGCGAAAGGACCCGGTGAGAGGCCCGGGGCCATGTTCCAGCGTCATCTGCCCGGGCCGCCAGTCCGGACCGGCTGCGGCGGCGACCAGCTTGTGCAGCACCGCCAGCGTCAGTTCGGCGTCCTGCCGGCGCGGCCAGATATTGGGGTCGAGGATGCGGTAGGCGACCGTCACGCTGCCGCCGTCCACTTGGATCTTCAGCTCTGAATCGCTCTGCACCATGGCAAAGGCGTTCTGAAACAGCATCAGCGCCGCGCCCAGCGTTGGCGCCTCCTGAATCGCGTGGCCCAGCTGGCCGAGGTTGCGCAGGTCAAACACTGTGCCCGCCCGCCAGCCGAAATCCGGCAGGTTCAGCGCCTCCGACGCCGCTTCGCAGAACTGCACGAAGGTCCTGAGCCCGATCTCGCCCTCCGCCACCCCCGCTGCCATGCCCGCGCGCCGCTGGATCGCGGTGAGGTCGCCGTCGAGCACCTGCACGACGCGGATCGGATCACAAAGGGTCGAGGCCTGGATACGGGGCTGGTAGATCTGCTGCATGGCTGCGTTTCCCAAGGTTGACGCAGGGTAGCTTGTGCTCTGCTGCAAATCCTAATCTTTTGTGGCACCCGGGCTTGCGGGCGGCGGACTCTGTCCGGAAATGTCGGAACATTGTCCGGAAGTGTCCGCGATCTGCGGGCCAGGGCGGCGTCATGCTTGCGGGATGATGCGCGACGGCAAACTTTTCGACATAGCGATTGCAGGCGCGGGCCCTGCCGGTTCGGTGGCGGCCACGCTGCTGGCGCGGGCGGGGTTCCGGGTCGCGCTGGCAGGGCTCCTGCCGCGCTGCGAGCGGATCGAAGGCCTGGCGCCGCGCGTCGTAGAGGTGCTGCGCACTCAGGGCTTGCCGGTGGAGGGCGTCTCCCCGGCCTGCCGCCGGGAGGTTCGCTGGGGTGCGCTCTCCGGCCGCCGCAATCTCGAGCATCTGACCGACCGCGCCCGCTTTGATGCCGCCTTGCAACAAGCCGCCGGGGAGACGGGCGTCACCGTGCTGGAGCGCCCGGTCGCGCGGGTGCAGCCGGAGCGCGGCCGCATCCTGCTGGCGGGCGGGGATACGCTGGAGGCCGGCCTATTGTTCGAGGCGCGCGGCCGCCGTGCGCCGCGCATGGCGGGGGGTTTGCAGGGGCCGGCGACTCTGGCGGTGACCGGTCTGCTGACCGCCCCGCAGGGGACCGCCCTGGCCGCGCGGGTGGAAGCCCGGGACGAGGGCTGGCTGTGGATCGCCGATCTGGGCGATGGCACGCGCTGGGTGCAGGCCGCGGGGGATGCGCCACAGGCGGCGCGCGATGGCACGGCGCGGGTTGCTGCGCTCTGGCAGGCCGTGGCGGGGGAAAACCTGCCCTTGCCGCAGGCGCCGCAAGTGCGTGCCGTTGCCCCGCGCCTCACCGCGCCGCAGTTCGATCCGCGCTGCCCGCGGCTTGGCGATGCCGCGGTGGCGCTGGATCCGCTGTCCGGGCACGGCATGTTCTGGGCGGTTTCCTCGGCGCTGATGGCGGTGCCGGTGGCGCGCGCGCTGCTGGCAGGGCAGGCGGACCTGGCGCGGGATTTCTACCTGAACCGGGTGCGGAGCACGTTCTGGCGGCAGTCCCGGGTCGGGCGTGACTTCTACCGGTCTGCGGGGGAGGGCGGGGCCTTCTGGCAGCGCCGCGGCACCTGGCCCGACGATGCCCCGGCACATGATCCCGGCACCGAACCGCATCTCGCCCGCCGCGTCACTGTCGTCGATGGCCGCCTGGAGCGGCGCGAGGTGCTGATCACCGCGCAGGATCCAAGCGGTGCGGGTTTTGTCTTCGGGCAGGAGATCGCGCCCCTCCTGCGCCGCCTCGGCGCCGGCCGGTTGCCGCCCGCAGACTGCTTCCGCGCCGCCTTCGCGCCAGAACTGCCGGAACCGCTGGCCCGCAACCTGCACCAATGGCTGCTGTCGCGCGGCCTGGGGCAGCCCGGCGCCCTCAAGAAACTCAGCCACGACAGGGAGTACGAAGCATGAGACGAGCCACCGGCGGCCTTGCGGCCGCGATACTGACGGCGCTTGCCGGCGCCCCGGCCGGCGCCAGCGAGGCGCTGGTCGGGGAGATCTGCGCAGGCTGCCACACCGCGGGCGAAGACGGCACTCTCAGCCGGATCAGCGGTCAGCGCAAGACGCCCGAGGGCTGGATGATGACGGTTTGGCGGATGCAGGACGCGCATGGGGTGGAGCTGACGCCGGAGGAACGCCGCTCCATCGTGCAATACCTGTCGGACACGCAGGGGCTGGCGCCTGCCGAGACCGAGGGCCTGCGTTATGGGCTGGAGAAGGACCCCAACGCGCAGGAGGCGTTCGACGAGCCCTTTGCGTCCATGTGCGCGCGCTGCCACACCGGCGCCCGCGCCCTGCTGCAGCGGCGCACGCCGGAGGAATGGGCGCTGCATATGGAGTTCCACGTCGGCCACTTCCCGACCATCGAATACCAGGCGCTTGGCCGTGACCGCGAGTGGTACCGCATCGCGAAGGAAGAGATCGCGCCCTATCTGGCCGAGACAAACGGGCTGGACATGGACGCCTGGCAGGCGTGGCAGGCGCAGGAGAAGCAGCCCGTGGCGGGCGACTGGGTCGTGCTGACCGAGCTGCCGGGACTGGGCGAAGCCTATGGCAGCCTGTCGGTCACCGGCAGCGCCTCGCCCTTCGAGGTCAGCGGCGAGATGGTCACGGCGGATGGCAGCAGCCACGCGGTGAGCGGCAGCATGAACCTCTACTCGGGCTTCGAATGGCGCGCCAATCTGGAGATGGCGGGCAAAACCTACCGGCAGATCCTTGCGCTATCCGAAGACGGCAACGCATTGACTGGGAGACAGTTCGAGCGCGACAACGATGCGCTTGGCGCCCCTCTCACGGGTCTTCGCGCAGGGCAGGGGGCCGCGATCCTCGGCACCGTGCCGTCCGCCCTCCCGGCCGGTGCGGGTGAGGTGCAGGTGGTCGGCACCGGTCTGGACGCGCTTCAAGCCGAGGGTGCGGAGGCCACGGCCAACGGCTTCGGCGCGTGGCTGGCGCTGGAGACCAGCGGCAACGGCGTGGTGGAATTTTCCGCCGGAGACGCCGCGGGGCAGGTCGCTTTTTACGACAGCATCGACGCGATCAAGGTGGAGCCCGCCTTCACCATCGCCCGGGTCGGCGGGGGCGGCGGTGCGGGGCCGGATGCGGTGCCTGCGCATTTCAAGGCCATCGGGTTCTGGAATGGTCCCGATGGCGAGGCGGGCACAGAGGACGACGTGCGCGTCGGCGCGATCCCGGCAAGCTGGTCGGTCATCAACGCGCATGAACACGCGGCCGCGATGCGGGACGCGCATTTTGCGGGCGGCATCGACGCCAGCGGCATCTTCACCCCCGCTGCGGCCGGCCCCAACCCGGAGCGCAAGTTCAGCACCAACAACGCGGGCGAGCTGAAGGTCGTGGCCGAAGCCATGGGCGCAACCGCGGAGGCGATGCTGATCGTCACCGTGCAGCGCTTCATCGACCCGCCGATCCGCTGAAGGAGGACCGAAGCATGAAAGACTTTCATTATCAGGCGGCCAACGCCCACCGGGTCAGCACCCCGGACACCGGCCGCGAGGTGCTGTTCCATGTGCCCACCACCTCGATCTTTGAAATGGACCCGGCCGACCGCGACCTCTTGGACTTCGCCGCCAGCGAAGGCGCCTTCTCCGCGGCGGAGTTCGACGCCCGCTTCCGGGATCAGCCCGGCATGGCCGAGCGGCTCGACGGGATGGTGCGGCTCGACATCATCAGCGACGGCCGTCCTCTGCGCCCCGAGCGGCCGCCGATCGAGCTGGAGACCTTCCCGCTCACCACGGTGGTGCTGAACGTCAACACCGGCTGCAACCTGGCCTGTTCCTACTGCTACAAGGAGGACCTCGCGGTGCCCTCGAAAGGCCGCAAGATGGGGTTTGAGACGGCGGTGAAATCGGTCGAGCTGCTGCTTGCCGAAAACCCCGGCCGCGACAGCTACAACATCGTCTTTTTCGGCGGTGAGCCTCTGTCCAACCTGCCGCTAATCCGGGAGGTGGTGGACTGGGCCGAGCCGCATTTCGCGGCGCTTGGCGCAAAGGTGAACTTCAGCCTGACCACCAATGCGACCCTGCTGAACGAGGAGATCATCGGCTGGCTGGATGCGCACCGGTTCGGACTGACCGTTTCGATGGACGGGCCGAAGGCGCAGCATGACCTCAACCGCAAGACCGTGGGCGGCAAGGGCACCTACGACACCGTCGCCGCCAAGGCGCGGCTCTTGCTGTCGCGCTACAAGTCAAAGCCGGTCGGCGCGCGCGTCACCCTGACCGCGGGCGTCACCCAGATCGTGGAGATATGGGACCATCTGATCAACGATCTGGGCTTTGCCGAGGTCGGCTTCTCGCCCGTGACCTCAGGCGAGATGGATGCGTTCAACCTCAACGGCCAGGAGCTGCTCGACGTTTTCGAGGGCATGAAGACGCTGGGTCGCCTCTACGTCGAAGAGGCGCTGAACGGCCGCAACATCGGCTTCTCCAACATGCACCAGATGATGAACGACCTCTACGAGGGCCGCTCCAAGGCGCTGCCCTGCGGCGCGGGCGTCGGCATGGTGGCGGTGAACCATGATGGAGTGGTGGACCTCTGCCACCGCTTCACCGGTTCGGGGATGGAGAGCTTCGGCACCGTGGACGAGGGGCTGAAGCGCGAGGAACTGGCCGCGTTCATCAAGAGCCGCTCGGACCGCACTGCAAAGGGTTGCGCCACCTGCCGCATTCGCAACCTGTGCGCGGGCGGCTGCTACCACGAAAGCTACGCGCATTTCAGCGATCCCTTGATGCCCACCTATCACTACTGCGACCTGATGCGCGACTGGATTGATTTCGGCGTGGCCGCCTATGCCCGCCTGATCGCCGCAGCACCGCAGTTCTTCCACAGCCATGTATCGCCAAGGAGGGCGTTCGGAAAATGAAGCCGCTCAACCAGAAAGCAGAACGTGTTCAGGAGGCCGCCGCCAGCGGCCAGATGGAGGAGGTGCGCGCGATGCAGACCGTGACCGCGGGCTGCGCCACCACCTTCGATCCCGGCTGGGAGGTCGACCCCTTCGGCGGTGTCGCCGCGCTGTGCCAGCCGATGGAGGCGGACCTTTACGGCTGCTCCGACCCCTGCTGGTGGCCCGCGCAGGTGCCCGACATCATGGTCGGCCATCAGGACTGGGACGAAAACGCCCCCAATGCCGCCCGCGACTGGCGCGCCCTGGGCAGCACCTACCCCAAAGACGCCGAAACCTGAGGAGCGCGCGCCATGCTGAAACATCTTACTGCCTTCGCCGCCCTCATGACCGGGGCTTTGCCTGCCGCTGCGGGCGACCAGCTTGTCACGGTGGCAAGGCCCGCCAACCTTTATGTCTTCGATGCGGAGAGCCGCAGCCTGAAGACCGATTGCAATTTGAAAACCAACGTGACCCCCGGCGTCATCGCCATGTCGCCGGACAACACCATCGCCTATGTGCTGCTGAACCACTGGGAGGACGTGGCGGGCATCGAGCTCGCCACCTGCGAGACGGTGTTCCGCGCCCGCCAGTCCGGCGGCAGCATCACCCGCCGCTCGATCGCCTCGATTGCGGTCTCCAAAGACGGCACCCGGCTTTATACAGTGCGCAACCCGGTGGACAAGCAGGCGGACCGCTACAAGGTGATGGAGCCGGAGTTCGCGGTCTACGACACCGCCGCCGGGCTGGAGGCCGAGCCGCTGCAGCTGCACCCCGCCCCGCGCCGCGCGACTTTGCTCGCGACGGACCGGGAGGGCCAGGTCTATATCGCCGGGCACGATGTCTACCGGATGGACCCCGAAACCGGCGAATTGGGCGTGGCCATTGCCAATGCGAGCTGGGACCGGCCCGCATACAGCCCGCCCGATGTGCTCGCTTTCTGGCCCACGGGCTCGCAGAACGACGAGTTCATGCTGCTTTACACCGCGGCCAAGTTCACCGACGAAAGCCAGGAGGAACTGGCGGATTTCGTCTGGGGCTACCAGTCGGTTGATCTCACCACCGGGGAGACCGGCATCGAGGATTTCGCCTCCTTCGAAGTGCTGATGTTCTCGGGCGTGCGCTCGGCCGCGGAGCCGAAATACCTCTATGGCGTCTACACCCAGCTCTCCAAGCACGATCTGGAGACCGGCACGCTCATCAAGCGTGTGGACCTGCCGCACACCTACTATGTGATCAACGTCTCCACCGACGGCAAGGAGCTCTACGTCGGCGGCACCAATGACGATATTGGCGTCTACGACAGCGAAAGCCTGGAGCGGATCGGCGAGATGCGCATCCCCTCGGGCGGGGACATGTCGGTCTCCACCCTGCAGGTGATCCCGGGCGGATGAGTGGCGCAACAAGCCATGGCAGCGCCGCGTTTGAGGGCGGGTCCGGGGCGGCGCCGGTCCGCCCCGGGCTTGCCGGTCTGGCAACGGCGCTGTTCGGGCCGGGGGCGGCGGGCTGGCTGCTGCCGCTCCTCAGGCCTTATCACCGCAGGCTGGCGCTGTTGTTTGCGCTCAGCTTTGCCGCTGCCGCGCTGGCGCTGCTGCCGCCCTATGTCAGCAAGCTGGTGATCGACGAAGGGCTGGTCGCGCGCGACGCCGCCGCGCTGATCCGCTGGGCCGCTGTGCTGTTTGCGCTGGGGTTGGCGGCGGCGGGCATGGCGGCGCTCAGCAACATCCTGCACATGCGCGCCTCGGTGCGGATGCTGGCCGCGCTGCGCCAGAGCCTCTTGGAACGCTTGATGCAGAAACCGCCCGCCTGGCTGGCCCGCCACCGCGCGGGCGAGTTGCTGACCCGGCTGGATGGCGACAGCGGCGAGGTGCAGAAATTCGCCTTCAACGCGCTTTTGGGCGGCACGTCGGCGCTGGTGCGGCTGCTGGGCGGCAGCGCGATGCTGATGGTGCTGAACTGGAAACTGGGGCTGCTGACCGCGCTCCTGGCTCCGGCGGAACTGCTGTTCCTGATCTGGGCGCGGCCCCGTACCGAACGCCTTGCCCGCGCCGCGCGCGACGCACAGGGGCGCTACACCGCGGGGCTTGCGGAAAGCCTGGCCGGCGCTGCGGCGCTGCAAACCGCGGGCGGCACCACCTGGGCCGAAGCGCGCAACTTTTCCGAGCACGGCAGACTCAACCACCGCCTGGTGACGCAGTACCAATGGGGCGAGTTAACCCGCTCGGTGCCGATGGTGATCGCGGCGCTGGTGCGGGCGGGGATCTTCCTTGCGGGCGGGCTGATGGTGATCCAGGGCAGCTGGCCGCTGGGTTCGCTGATCGCCTTCCTCGCCTACATGGGGCTGATGATCGGGCCGATGCAGTCGCTTCTGGGGTTGTGGCATGCGCAGGCCCGCGTGCGGGTGGCGCTGGCGCGGCTGGATGCGGTGATGGCGCCCGTGCCTGCTTTGACCGCAGCGCCCGAGCGCGCGCAAGCCGCGGGTATCACCCTGCAGGATCTGGTTATCGGCCGCGGCAAGCAGCCACCTCTGAAGCCGCTGAGCCTGCATATCCCGCCCGCCTGCAAGCTTGCCATCACCGGGCCAAGCGGCGCCGGCAAGACCAGCCTGCTTTCGGTGATTGCGGGTCAGGCGCAGCCGGTGTCGGGCCGGGTTCGCATCGGTGCAGAGCAGCGCATCGCCTTCGCCGGCCAGCGCCCCTTCACGGTGGCGGCCAGCCTGCGCGACAACCTGTTTCTGGAGGCGGAGTTCTGGGCACGCCCCGGGGCCGAAGCCGAGGTGTGGCATCTGCTGGAGGTGCTGGGGCTTGCGGCGCGGTTCCGCGCTGCCGAGGGATTGGAGACGGTCTTGGGCGAGGGCGGCATCAGCCTCTCCGGTGGCGAGCGGCAGCGGCTTTGCCTGGCCCGGCTGCTGCTGCGGCCCTTCGATGTGCTGATCCTGGACGAGGCGCTTTCCGAAGTTGACCGGGAGACCACTGCGCGGATCATCGTCCATATCGACACACACTTCCCCCAGACGGTCAGGATCATCACCGCGCATGGGCAGGCCGACGCATACGGGCGCTTCGGCATGACCCTCGACCTTGCGGATCCCGCACCATGACGGCCCGGCCGCTGGTCGCGCTGATTGACGGGCCGCTGCCGGGCGCGCGTCACAAGCTGCATTGCGCCTTGCATCCGCTGGCAGCAGAGAGCCCCGCCGCCCGCCATGCTGCGGTGATGGCCGCCTGCATCCGCGCGGCCGCGCCGAAGGCCCGGTTCATCAGCCATGTGATCTTCCCTGGCCGCATGTCGGCTGCCGCCGCCGCCGCCGCAGCGGCGCTTTCGGCCGCGGCGGAGGGTGGCGCGGATGTCGTGCATTGCTCCTTCGGGCTGCCCGGTAAAAATCCGGCGCTTGCCGAAGCGGTGGCGGCGCTGCTGGCGGCGGGCAAGCAGGTGGTGGCTTCGGCTCCGGCCCAGGGCGGGCCGGTCTACCCGGCGGCCTTTCCCGGTGTCCACTCGGTGCAGGGGGATGCGCGCTGCGGGCCGGGGCAATGGTCGCTGCTGAACCTGCCCGGCGCGCGCTTCGGCGCCTGCCCGCGCGATGCCGCCAGCGGTCTTGCGGGCGCCAGTGTGGCGGCGGCGCATTTCACCGGCCTCTTGGCGCGCAACCTTGCGGCCGGGCGCGGGGCGGAGATGACAGGCGCTGCCTTCCAAGGCCGCGAGCGGCGCAGCGGCGCGGCCGGATGACCCCGTTCGAGGACTGGACCAGCCGCCTGCGCGCCAGCTGCGGCCATTACGACGCCTGCCGGGACAGCAGGCAGAACACGCCGGGC
The DNA here is from genome assembly GCF_048820915.1 of Cribrihabitans pelagius. NCBI lineage: Bacteria > Pseudomonadati > Pseudomonadota > Alphaproteobacteria > Rhodobacterales > Paracoccaceae > Cribrihabitans > Cribrihabitans pelagius. The sequence continues at coordinate 170,525 of NZ_JBMERR010000006.1, forward strand.
CGTTTTGACCTTGCGGCACGGCATGGCATCGGCATCGCGCAGATCGCCTGCCGCATCGCGCGTATCGAACGCACCCTGAGGGGTATCCGGCGCGACGATCAGGAGCATTTCTTCCTCCTGCACCAGCGTGCTGGCCAAACCGCGCTGACCCATGCGGGCCGGGAGGCGCTGCTGGAGCCGGGCGCCCTGGTGCTGCTCGATTCGACCCGCGCGGCCGAGCTTCGCTTTGGCGGTGCGCCGGTTTCCCTGGTTTCGGCACATCTGCCGCGCGGGCTGGTGCTGGCCGCGCGGGGGCGCCTGCCCGCGGCCGGCCGACCGCTCGCCGCGGCGCATCCGCTGCATGGTGCGCTGCTGGCGTTGCTGGCAGAAGACACCCAGGCCGCCGCCGCGCAGCCCCTGCTGTTTGAACTGGCGGTGATGGCCTTTGGCGAGGACCCGGAGGCAGCTGTCCCGGCCCGTGTGCGGGACCCGCTGGGCCGTTTCCGCCTGATCCGGGATGCACTGGCGCGCCGGATCGCGGATTCGGAGCTGACGCTCGACGGCTTTGCCCGGGAAACCGGCCTGTCGCGCCGCCAGCTGCAGCGCGAGTTCCGCAGCAACGGCAGCAGCTTCACCCTCTGCCTGCAGGAGTTGCGGCTTAAGCGGGTGGCCGAAGCCTTGCGCTTTGCCGCCTGCGGCGGGGCCCGGGCCCCCGTGGCGGAGCTTGCCTATGCCGCGGGTTTCCGCGATCTGTCGCATTTCAACCGGCTGTTTCGCACCCGCTATGCCACCTCCCCGCGCACGTATGCGCAGGAAGCTGCGGCCATGACGGCAAATCACTGAAAATAAAAGATATTTATGGCGCCCTCGCCCAGGTTTCCGGCACCTCCCGCCACGCGCGCTGGCCTCCTTCCATGCTGTACTGACCCCACGCTCCCGCCCGGGAGCCGAGCTAGGGAGGAGGATACCCGATGGATTTCAAGATGCTGATTGACGGCCAGTTGGTGGCAGGGGAAGGCACCGTGGAGGTAATCAACCCGGCCAGCGGTGATGTGTTCACCGAAGTGCCGCGCGCCAGCGAGGCGCAGCTGAACGCCGCCGTGGCCGCCGCGAAATCGGCGCAAAAGGACTGGGCCGCAACGCCTGTGTCCAGCCGCCGCGCCAAGGTCGAAGCCCTGGCGGCGGAGATCGCCGCTCATGCCGAAGAGTTGGCCCGGCTGATCACCCTGGAGCAGGGCAAACCCCTGGCGGAGGCGGCGGGCGAGGTGGAATGGGCGCAGGGCTACCTGGCCCACACCGCGGCGCTGGAGCTGCCGGACCGGGTGATACAGAACGACGCCGCCGCCCGCATTGAGACCCGCCACCGGCCTCTGGGCGTAGTTGCGGGCATCGTCGCTTGGAACTTCCCCTTGCTCCTGTGCTGCTGGAAGATCGGTCCGGCGCTGATGGCGGGCAATGCCATCGTGCTGAAGCCCGCGCCCACCACCCCGGTGACGGCGCTGAAGCTCGGAGAGCTCTGTGCCCGCATCTTTCCGCCCGGCCTGGTCAATATCGTAAGCGGCGGGGATGAGCTGGGACCGCTGCTGACCGCCCATCCGGATGTCGCCAAGATCGGCTTCACCGGCTCGTCGGAGACCGGCAAACGCATCATGGCGGGCGCAGCCATGGGCATGAAGCGGCTGACGCTGGAGATGGGCGGCAATGACCCGGCCATCGTGCTGCCGGACGCGGATGTGAAGGCGGTTGCGCAGCGGGTCTTTGAGGCGGCCTTCCTCAACGCGGGCCAGGTCTGCCTGGCGGTGAAGCGCGTCTACGTGCCCGACAGCCTCTATGACGCCTTCTGTGCCGAATTGGCGGGGCTTGCCGAAAAGGCGGTGGTGGGTGACGGGCTGCAGCAGGGCGTGACGATCGGCCCGGTGCAGAACAAGACGCAATTTGCCAAGCTCGCCGCGCTGCTGGAAGAGACCGCCGCCAGCGGCACGCTGCTCACTGGCGGCGTGATCGAGGGCCGGGCGGGCTATTTCATTTCTCCCGCAATCGTGCGTGACGTGGGGGATGGCGACCGCATCGTCGACGAGGAGCAGTTCGGCCCGGTCTTGCCGGTTGTCCGTTACCACGACATCCAGGAGGTGATCGCCCGCGCCAATGCCTCTCCTTTCGGGCTGGGCGGGTCCGTGCATACCAGCGACACCGCGAAAGGTGCCGAAATCGCCGGGCGCATCGAATCCGGCACGGTCTGGGTGAACCAGCACATCAACATCGGGCCGCATATCCCGATGGCGGGCTTCAAGGCTTCCGGCTTTGGGGTCGAGCAATCGGTTGAGGGGCTTACCGAATATACCCAGCTGCAGGTGCTCAACGTCGCGCGCGGCTAGGCTGGCCGTTTTCCCTTGCAGGCAACCGAGCTGTGGAACGCCATGCCCGCCCGCCCTTTCCGGCGTGTGCGGGCGTGATGTTTCAGGGTTGAATATTTTAATCTTGAAATAAAATTGGTTTTGCGGCCTACTTCCCTGAGGGAGGCTGTCACAAAACGGCCAGAGGGACCAACCGGGCAGCCCTGCACGCCGTGCAGGGTCCGGGCGGGAGGCCCATTGCGCGGGCCGGCAGGACCGGCCGGACGCGGGGCATCACGCCGGGGCTGGCGCTGCCGCCGGTTGTCGGAAATAGTACCGCTATGGGATCTGCGGCCAACGCGGACCCGAAGGACAACAGATCAGGGAGACGGTAAAAATGAAAAGCTTCAGGACAATGGCCCTTGCTGCCGGCATGGCGGCACTGGCGGGCGCCGGCGCGGCGGAGACCAAGATCGGCATGATCACCACGCTGTCGGGCGGCGGCGCCGGGCTGGGCGTGGACGTGCGCGACGGGTTCCTGCTGGCCATGGAGCAGGATGGCCGCGAAGGCATCGAGCTGGTGATCGAAGACGACCAGCGCAAGCCGGAAACCGCGGTGCAGCTGGCCGACCGGATGATCCAGTCCGAAAAGGTCGATATCATGACCGGCATCATCTGGTCGAACCTGGCAATGGCCGTTGTGCCCGCCGCCACCGCGCAGGGCGTGTTCTATCTGTCGCCCAACGCAGGCCCCTCGGCGCTGGCAGGGGCGCGCTGCCATCCGAACTACTTCAACGTCGCCTGGCAGAACGACAACCTGCACGAAGCCGCAGGCGCCTATGCCAATGACGCCGGCCTGAAGAACAGCTTCATCCTGGCGCCGAACTACCCGGCCGGGAAAGACGCGCTGACCGGCTACAAGCGGATGTACGAGGGCGATCTGGCGGGCGAGGTCTATACCAAGCTGGGCCAGACCGATTACGCAGCCGAAATCGCCCAGATCCGGGCTTCGGGCGCGGATTCGGTCTATTTCTTCCTGCCCGGCGGCATGGGGATTTCCTTTCTCAAGCAGTATGCCGACAGCGGCGTCGGCCTGCCCGTGGTGGGCCCGGCGTTCAGCTTTGACCAAGGCATCCTGCAAGCGGTGGGCGAAGCTGCGCTGGGGGTGAAGAACACCTCGCAGTGGAGCAAGGATATCGACAATCCGGCCAACGCGGCATTTGTCAAAGCCTTCCAGGAGAAATACGGCCGCCTGCCTTCGCTCTATGCCAGCCAGGGCTTTGATACCGCCAACCTCATCCTCAGCGCGCTCGACAAGGCCGATCCGTCCGACCAGGACGCCTTCCGCGCAGCACTGAAGGCGGCCGAGTTCGACTCGGTGCGCGGAGATTTCAAGTTCGGCAACAACCACCATCCGATCCAGGACATCTATGTCCGCGAAGTGATCAAGGAGGGCGATGTCTACACCAACAAGATCGTCGCCACCGGACTCGAAGACCGCGCCGACGCCTACGCGGCCGAGTGCAAGATGTAATTTGACCTGACCAGCAGGGCCGCCCCCTCCGCGGCCGCGGCCCTGCCTGCACGGAACCTTCCCATGTCCATTATTCTCATACTGGAGCAGATCCTGAACGGTCTGCAATTCGGGGTCATGCTCTTTCTCATGGCCGCTGGCCTGACCCTCGTGTTCGGGGTGATGGGGCTGATCAACCTGGCGCATGGCGCGCTGTACATGGTGGGCGCCTTTGCCGCCGCGCTGGTGGCGGGGCTGACCGGTTCCTTCCTGCTGGCGCTGGTGGCGAGCCTTGCCGCCGCTGCCGCCGCCGGGGCGATTGTCGAGCTTGTGGTGATCCGCAGGCTCTACGAGCGCGACCACCTGGACCAGGTGCTGGCGACCTTTGCGCTGATCCTGATCTTTTCCGAGGGCACCCGCTGGCTGTTCGGCTCTTTCCCGCTGTTCCTGGATGTGCCGGACTATCTGTCGGGGCCGGTGACGCTGCCGGGCGGCATCGCCTATCCGCTTTACCGGCTGGCGATTATCGGCATCGGGCTGGTGGTGGCGGCGGGGCTGTTCTGGCTGATCGCACGCACCCGCATCGGCATCCAGATCCGCGCCGGCGAAGCCGACCGTGAGATGATTGCCGCGCTTGGCGTGGATATCTCCAAGCTCTACACGCTGGTTTTCGCGCTTGGCGCGGCGCTGGCGGGGCTGGCGGGCGCGCTGGTGGGTGCGATCCAGTCGGTGCAGGTGGGCATGGGCGAGCCGGTGCTGATCCTCGCCTTCGTGGTGATCGTGATCGGCGGCATCGGCTCGATCAAGGGCGCGCTGGCCGGCTCCCTGCTGGTCGGGCTCACCGACACGCTGGGCAAGGTATTCCTGCCGCAGTTCTTCGGCCTGTTTATGGAGCCTGCGAGCGCGACGTCGGTCGGGTCGTCGCTGGCTTCCATGCTGATTTACATCCTGATGGCGGCGGTTCTGCTGGTGCGGCCCTCGGGTCTTTACGGGGGGGCTGCATAAGATGGGCCGCGAACGGATTTTCAATGCCGCGCTGGCGCTTGGCCTGCTGGCGGTGCCGCTATGGGCCTGGATGACGGGTGAGCCTTTCATCATCACCCTGGCGACCAAGGTGGCGATCCTGGCGCTGGCGGGCGTCGGGCTCAATATCGCGCTGGGGCTGGGCGGGCTGATCAGCCTCGGCCATGCGGCCTTCTTCGGGATCGGCGGGTATGCGATGGGCATTCTCGCCGCCCATGCCCAGAACTACGAGCCGCTGATGCAGTGGCCCTTTCTGATCGAGGGAACCAACCTGATGCCGGTGATCTGGCTGGTGGCCACCATCGCCAGCGCGCTGGCGGCGCTGGTGATCGGGGCGCTGTCCTTGCGCACCTCCGGCGTCTATTTCATCATGATCACCCTCGCCTTCGGGCAGATGCTTTACTACTTCGCGATCAGCTGGTCGCAATACGGCGGCGAGGACGGGCTGTCGATCTGGGTCAGGAACGAGTTTCCCGGCCTCAACACTCTGGACCCGATCCAGTTCTTCGGCATCGCCTATGTGATCCTCTGCCTTGCCTTGTGGTTCGCCGCACGGCTGGCCAGGTCGCCCTTCGGGCTGGCGCTCACCGCGGCGCGGCAGAACGAGCAGCGGGTGATGACCGTGGGGCTCACGCCTTTCCACCTGCGGCTGACCGCTTTCGTGATCTCGGGCGCGCTGACCGGGCTTGCGGGCGCGCTCTTTGCCGACCTGAACCGCTTTGTCAGCCCCACAATGCTCAGCTGGCACACCAGCGGCGAGATCATGATCTTCGTGATCCTGGGCGGTGTCGGGCGGCTCTACGGGCCGGTCGCGGGAGCGGCGCTTTACATCCTGCTGGAGCATATGCTGGGCGGCATCAGCGATTACTGGCAGATATTCCTGGGCCTGCTGCTGCTGCTGATCGTGCTCTTTGCCCGCGGCGGGCTGATCGGCGCCCTCGCCGGGCGGGAGGTGGCGCATGACTGACGCTATCCTGAAGGTCGACAGGCTGAACAAGAGCTTCGGCGCGCTCACCGCGAGCAAGGACGTTTCGCTGGATCTGCGCGCCGGGGAGATCCACGCGCTGATCGGGCCCAATGGCGCGGGCAAGTCGACGCTGATTGCGCAGATCGCCGGGGGCTTGCGCCCTGACAGCGGCCGAATCGAGGTGCTGGGCCAGGATGTGACTGGGCTGGACACCATGGCGCGGGCACGGCTGGGGCTGGGACGCACCTTCCAGATCTCGGCGCTGGCGATGGAGTTCACCGTGCTGCAGAACGCGGTTCTGGGCGCGCTTGGCGCCAGCGGACGGGCCTTCCGCCTGTTCAAGAACGTGATGAAGGACGAGGCGCTGGTGGTTCCGGCGCGGGAAGCGCTGGAGCGGGTCGGGCTGACTGACGAGGCCGGCCGCCGAACTGCCGACCTGTCGCACGGCCAGCGCCGCCAGCTGGAAGTCGCGGTGGCGCTCACGCTCAAGCCCAAGCTGTTCCTCATGGACGAGCCGATGGCGGGCCTGGGTGCGAGCGGCTCGAAGGCGCTGACCGGCTTTCTGGACGAACTGCGCCACGAGGCGCCGATCCTGCTGGTGGAACACGACATGGATGCGGTTTTTGCCTTGGCCGACCGCATCAGCGTTTTGGTCTACGGTGAAATCATCGCCACCGGCACCGCCGATGAAATCCGCGGCAACGCCGAGGTGCGCCGCGCTTATCTGGGAGAGGAGGACGCCGCATGAGCCTGTTGTCGCTGACATCCGTCGAAGCTTCCTATGGCGCGTCGCAAGCCCTGTTCGGCGTCGATCTGAACATCGGCGAAGGTGAGGTCGCGGCGCTGATGGGACGCAATGGCATGGGCAAGACCACCACCATCAAGACCATCTGCGGTATGCTGCCGGCCTCGGGCGGAGAGCTGCGCTTTGACGGGCAGAACCTGCGCGCGCTGCCTTCACACCGGATCGCGCGGCTTGGTATCGGGTTGGTGCCGGAAGGGCGGCGCTGCTTCCCGGCGCTGACGGTGGAGGAGAACCTGATCGCCGCCGCCCGCCCGGGCGAGTGGGATTTGGCCAAGGTGGCGCAGCTGTTCCCGCGGCTGGGCGAGCGGCGCAGCCAGCAGGCGCAGTCGCTCTCCGGCGGGGAGCAGCAGATGCTGGCAATCGGCCGCGCCCTGATGACCAATCCGCGCCTTCTAATCCTGGACGAGGCGACCGAAGGCCTGGCCCCGGTGGTGCGGCAGGAGATCTGGGCCGCCATCGGCCGGCTGAAGCGGGAAACCGGCCTTGCGATCCTGGTGGTGGACAAGACGCTGAAGGAACTCGCCGCCGTGGCCGACCGCGCGGTGATCCTCAACAAGGGCAAGAGCGTCTGGACCGGCGGTATTGAAGCGCTGACACCTGAGCTGACCGACCACTACCTCGGCGTGTGAACGGAGGCACAGGCACTGCGCCCCCGCGGTTCTGCCGCGGGGGCGGCGCGGAGGGGAACTTTCGCGCTCTGGCGGGCGTTTAGAACCCATCGATGGTTCTAAACACTCAGCTGCCGGGCCGTAGTTTCAATATGATGGATCTCTTCGCCAAAGAAATCGCCATTTCCTTCGGTATGCCTTGGCAGGTGCTATTGTTCCGCCTTCTCGGCGCGCTGCTTTTCACCGGCCTCATCGGTTTCGAGCGCGAGGTGGTGCGCCGCCCGGCCGGGCTCAGGACGCATATGCTCACCGGCATGGCCTCCTGCGTCTACTGCCTGGTGATGCTGCACTTGCTGGAAAGCGCCTCCGAGCGCGGCGACCAAGTCCGTGTTGACCCGATTCGCGTGGTGGAGGCGGTGACCCAGGGCGTCGCCTTCCTGGCGGCAGGCCTCATCATTTATACTAGGGGGAAGGTGCGCGGGCTGACCACTGGCGCCAGCATGTGGCTGGCCGCGGCGATCGGGCTGGCCTGCGGCCTGGGCCTGTGGTTCCTCGCCACCGCGACGACCGTGCTCGCCCTCATCATCATCCGTGTCATCAAGCTCGGCGAGAAGGCCGCGGGGACGTACACCGCCGGCCCGGAAGAGGACGCCGAAGAGCAGAGCGAACGCTGATCCATGCAGAAACAGACTATCCGCTCCCTTGGCGATGTCGCCGATCAGATCCGCTCGGTCAGCGGCAACGGCCATGTCTCTATTGACGGTCTGGTGCAGGCATTGGGGCGGCGGAGCCATCAAACGCTCTTGCTGATCGTCGCCCTCACTGCCGCAACGCCGCTCTCAGGCATTCCGGGTCTGTCGGCGGTTTGCGGGCTGGTGATTGCGCTGATCTCGCTGGAGATGCTGCTGAGCTACCGCGAAGTCCGGCTGCCGCGGAAACTGTCGCGGCAGAATGTGAAGGGCCAGTCGGTGGAGAGGATCCTTTCCAAGGTGGAGCCCTTCCTGCGCTGGCTCGACCGCCACACGCACCACCGGATGACCGGCCTGTTCCACCGACCCCTGATCTACATCCCGCAGGTGATCTGCCTGCTCTCGGGGCTGACGATGCCTTTTCTGGAGTTCATCCCCTTCTCCGGTTCGATCGTGGCCAGCGGGGTGGCGCTGCTGGCGTTTGCGATGTTCACCCGCGACGGGCTGTTCTTCCTGCTGGCGCTGCTGCCCTATACCGGGATTGCGGCGCTGGTGCTGCGCATTCTCTAGACAGGCCGCCTGCGCGGCCGCCGGGAACGCGGACAGGACGCATAGGGGCGTCCGGATCGTTAGTGCCATCCACATGCATGATGCTCCGCACCGGCGCGGGGCTCTGCATTGCGGGGTCGCGGTCAGGCCAATCTGCCCGGCCACCAGCCCGCCGGCCCGGGGTCAAAGGCGATGCCCGGGCTGAAGGCGCCGATGTTCAGGCCCGAGGCCACATCCACGGCGCCGGGGCCACCTCGCGGGCGGTCTGCACCACGCAGAACTGCAGCGGCGGCACGCTGGCGAAGGCAAAGCCGCCCCAGAAGGCCGCCACGGCCACCGTGACCACCTTGTTGGTAAGCGCGGTGCCCGGGGCGGCCAGCAGCCCGGCAAGTCCCGCGAAGATGATGTTCAGCGACGGCACCGCCCCGATCCGGTTGCCCAGCTTGCCGCCGATGATGTCCCCCGCGACCGAGGCGCCGTAGAGCAGGATCACGAGGCTCACCGTGCCGGCCGGGAAGCCGGTGACATCGGTCAGCGTCGGCGCGGGGAGGGTGAAGGCGATGAAGTTGCCGCCATAGCCCACGGCGGTGATCAGATGGTCCAGCAGCAGCCGGGGCGAGGTCGGAACCTGGGTTTGGGTGCGCAAGCTCCGCGCGCCTTCGCGGGCTCCGGCCGTCCGCGCTCTTCGTGCCAACCGCCTCAGAACCTTGGCGCACAGCGGCCTTCATGGGCTCAGACCTTCATCCCGCAGCGGTGCGCCTTGGCGGCCGGACAGAGCGAGATTGCCGGGATCGTCACAACAGGCGTCCGCGTCGCGACATCGAGAGCCAGCCGGTGTTCCCGGTCATCCGGATCTGCACGGGGCTGGGGTTCAGCACGGCGGCGCCGATGCCCCTTTCCTTGCCTTCGCGCAGGATGTTTCTGAAAAAATCCCGCATGCCGCGTTTTCCGTTGGCTGTATGAGGCATGATTGGTTCCCTCCGGCGGGAGAGTATTCCGTTCAGCATGGGTCGGACACTCCGCCGGGGCCAGGTGCCTGTGCCCGCACCCAGCGGCATTTCGGGAACCTCCCCGGGCGATGGCGCGCAGCGCATTTCCGGGGGCGGCAGTGCGGCAGGTGACCTCGGCCGCCGGCAGCCGCCCCCCGCCCGCCACAATTCCATTCTTCAGTGAGGGGTAACGGGGAATTATTTCCAGCAAGCGTGTTATGAAAAATTCCTTTCCGGCCGGCAGACACGTGAAAGCGGCTTCCGTGAGCGCGCTGCCGGTTCAGCGCTGCGCCCAGTTGACCGGCAGAGTGCTGACCGACTTCATCTCCTTCAGCGACAGGTTGGAGCGGATGCCGGTCACCCCGGGCAGGCGCCGCAGGGTGGTGTCCACGAAGCGGCTGTAGTCATCGAGATCCCGGGCCACCGCGATCAGCAGGAAGTCGTCCGCCCCGGTGGTGTTGTGGCAGGCGAGGATGTTGGGCGCAGTCTCCACGATGCGCTGGAATTCCGCGGTTGCGGCCTGGTCGTGCTCGGAGCAGCGCAGCTGCACGAAGGCCATCACCCCCAGCCCCAGCTTGCGCCGGTTCAGATTGGCCTGGTAGCCCTCGATCACGCCGCTGTTCTCCAGCCGCTTCAGCCGCCGCCAGCACGGCGTTTCGCTCATCGAAAGCTGCTCGGCGAGCTTTGCGTTGGTCATGCGCCCGTCCTGCTGCAGCAGGGTAAGGATCTGGGCATTGGTCGAATCGATCTGGATCATGAGGCAGGCTCTCCTCAATTATTGCAGTATATTGGCAGAGACCCCTCCAATGTCCTGCAAATCAGGCAAGAATGGCAAAGGTCTTTCCCGCGGCCACGCTATGCTCCAGCAATAGGAACTGCCCCAAGATCGCGCCGAGGAGCTGACCAGATGAAAGCCGTGCTGTACGAGAGTTTCCAGGCCATGCCACAGCTCGTGTCCCTTCCCGACCCGTCTCCGGAACCCCATGGCGTGGTGCTGGAGGTCGGTGCCACCGGGGTCTGCCGCAGCGACTGGCATGGCTGGATGGGCCATGACGCGGATATCGGGCTGCCGCATGTACCGGGGCATGAGCTGGCCGGCACCGTGGTGGCAGCGGGCAAGGACGTGAAGACCTGGAAGCCCGGCGACCGGGTGACTGTGCCTTTCGTGGGCGGCTGCGGTGCCTGCCCGGAATGCCGCGCGGGCCATCAGCAAGTCTGCCATAATCAGTTCCAGCCCGGCTTCACCCACTGGGGATCTTTCGCGCAGTACGTGGGCATCCATCACGCCGACCTGAACCTGGTGCCGCTGCCTGATGACATGGGCTTTGCCACCGCGGCCAGCCTCGGCTGCCGTTTTGCCACCTCCTTCCGGGCGGTGGCCGATCAGGGCCGGGTCTCGGGCGGGCAATGGGTGGCGGTGCATGGCTGCGGCGGCGTCGGCCTGTCGGCGGTGATGATCGCCAGCGCGTTTGGCGCCAATGTTGTCGCAATCGACATCGACGACAGCAAACTGCAGCTCGCCCGCAACCTCGGCGCGGCAGCCACGCTGAACGGCGCCCGCGCCGCGGAGGTGCCCGAAGCGGTGATGGAGATCACCGGCGGCGGCGCGCATGTCTCGCTGGATGCGCTGGGGCATCCAGCCACCTGTGCCAATTCGATTCTCAGCCTGCGGCGGCGGGGCCGGCATGTGCAGGTGGGGCTGATGCTGGCGGATCAGGCGCGGCCCGGCCTGCCCATGGACCGGGTGATTGCCTGGGAGCTGGAGCTGCTCGGCAGCCACGGCATGCAGGCGCACCGCTACGGCGCGATGCTGGACATGGTGCGCTCGGACAAGCTGGATCCGGCGCGTCTGGTCGGGCGGGAGATCACCCTCGCGCAGTCGATCGAGGCGCTGGTGACCATGGACCGGTTCCAATCGGCCGGCGCCACGGTCATCACCTCTTTCTGACGCCGCCGCACACCGGCAGATCCGGGCCCGCACGCCCGCAAGCTGGCTCGGACCGCGGGCGCCTGTGGGCACACGGACGGCCGGGCTGCGGTCACTGCGCCGCCGGCTCAGCGCTCATCTGAACTTGCGTCCGGCGCGTTCTCATCCGAAAGAAACCCCGTCAGCCGTGCGGCCTCGGCCCGCGGCGGCTGCTGGGCTGAATGGCTCAGGAAATAGCCCAGCCGCGGCGATTGCGCCGCGGGGCCGAGGCGGATCAGGGCGCCGCTCGCCAGTTCGGAGGCCAGGATGGCCGGGCTGGCTAGCGCGATGCCACGCCCCTCCAGCGCCGCGCCGATGGAGCGCGCATAGGTACCGCAATCGGCGCGCGCCCAGCCGCCAACCTCCGCCGCCTCGCCCCAATTGTCCCAGTTCGTCCATTCCGGCGTGAGCCGCGGGAAATTCAGCAGCGGCGGGCGGCTTTGCGGCAAAAGGCGCGACAGCGGTTCACCGGGTCCGATCCCCGCCGTGCGGGCCAGTCCGGGGGAGATCACCGGCACCAGCACGTCCGGGAACAGCGGTGCGGAGACACGCCCCGGCCACGCCCCGCTGCCGTGCAGTATGGCAATGTCGTTGGCGGAATCCAGCAAGGCTGAAGGCTGATCGGAGGCAACCAGTTCCACCGGGCACGCGAGATCCGACAGTTCGAAGCGTTTCAGCCGTGGCGACAGCCAGAACAGCGACACCGCGCTATTGGCAGCGATGCGCACCGGCGTATCGGGCCGCGCCGCAATGCCTGACAGTGCGGATTCGGTGAAATCCAGCAGGGTCGCACATTGCCCGGCCAGCTTGCGGCCGCTCTCAGTCAGTTCAATCATCCGGCCCGCGCGCAGGAACAGGGCAACGCCCAGATGCGCCTCCAGCTGCCGCACGCGCTTGCTGACGGCGGTCTGGGTGACCAGCAGCTCTTCTGCGGCCTCGGAGAAGCTGAGGCGGCGGGCGGCGGCCTCGAAGAAGATCAGACTGTCGAGCGGGGGCAGGGAACGGCGGTAATTTTTCATGACCTCAGGTTGCTCATAAGCGGGAATATTCGGCCTTTTACACGCAAGCCCAGTCCAACCTATCCTGCAAGCGTTCCTCTGGCATCGGGAGTTTTCCATGGCCGAATTTGACTGGCACGCCGAACGCAGCGATCTGTCGGGGCTTGCCCTCCTGGACCGCGCCCCCGAAAGCGATGGCATCGATCTGGGCGCGGTGCGGCGCTACCGGCTGGATCGGGTACGCGGCGAGATGATCAAGCGTGGCATCGCGGCGCTGATCCTGTCGGACCCGGTGAACATCCGCTATGCCACCGGCACCCGCAACATGCAGGTGTTTTCCATGCGCAACGCTCCCGCTCGCTACCTGCTGCTGACCGAAAGCCGCGCGATCCTGTTCGAATTCACCGGCTGCCTGCATCTGGCCGAGGGTTATGAAACAGTGGACGAGGTGCGCCCGGCCAAAACCGCCAGCTTTGCCGCCGCAGGTCCTCATATCGCAGAACGCGAGCGGGACTGGGCACGGGAGACCGGTGATTTGATTGCCTCGCTCACCGGGCGGGGCGTCACGGTCGGCATGGAACGGATGAATGCCGGGGCCGCGATTGCCCTGAAGGAGGCGGGCTTTGCCATCGTGGATGCGCAGGAGCCGGTGGAAATGGCCCGCGCCATCAAGTCGGAGGAGGAGATGAAATGCGTCCGCGCCAGCCTGCGCGCCACCGAAGCGGGCGTCTCCCGCCTGCGGGCCGCGCTGCGCCCGGGGCTGACCGAAAATGAACTCTGGTCAGTGCTGCACCAGGCGGTGATCGAGCAAAACGGCGACTATTGCGAAACCCGCCTGCTCAGCGCCGGTGCGCGCACCAACCCCTGGTTCCAGGAAACCGCGCATCACGTGATCGGAGAGAACGAGCTGGTGGCGCTGGATACGGATGTGGTGGGCTGCCACGGCTATTACTCGGACTTCTCCCGCACATTCCACGCGGGCCCCGGCAAGCCCACGGGCGCGCAGCGCACCCTCTACCAGACCGCTCTGGAGCAGGTCTATCACAACATCGGCATCCTGAAGCCGGGCATGAGCTTCCGCGACTATGCCGGCCGGGCCTGGGACATTCCCGAAAAATACCACTCCAACCGTTATTATCTGTCCTCGCACGGCTGCGGCATGACCGGCGAATACCCCTATCTTTACCACTCGGACGATTTCCCGGCGGCGGGCTATGACGGCGTGATCGAGCCCGGCATGACGATCTGCGTCGAAAGCTATATCGGCGAGGAGGGCGGCCATGAGGGCGTGAAGCTGGAGCAGCAGGTGCTGATCACCGAGGCCGGAGTAGAGCTGCTGTCGCAGTTCCCCTTCGAGGACAGCCTGATGGACACTGGCTTTCAACCCGCATTTCCGCTGCCGCGGATCTGACGGCCGCCTTCAGGTGTGCCGCCCGCGGCGCAACGCGCGCGGCGCGGCATGTCCCGCCGGTGGCGGCGGTCTGCGCTGCCCGGGGCCGGGCCGGCGGCGTCAACAAAGCGGCAACTCTCAACCTGAAGAGGTTTTCCCTCGCTTACGCTTTTCTCGATAAACTTCAAGAACTTCAATGAAGTGACAGGGCGCCGGATGGACCGCCATTTGATTGAAGGGGGACGAAAACCACAGGTTCACCCTCGGTGACGACCATTGAGAGATCATCGATACCTTGGACGACAAGATCAGCCCCGGCAAGGGTGCCGGCACGCTTCAGGGCGGCGCCGTAAATGATGTGCTCTCCGGCGGCCGCGGGCATGACATGGCGCAGAACGCGGGCGCGCTGGCGGGTTACCGGTTTGCCCTCAACGGCCGCACTCTCACCGCTTCCACCCGCGACGCGGAGGCGGCGGATGCAGGGCAGGACAGCCTCAAGGACATCGAACCGCTCTATTTCGAGGCCAGCGGCCAGACCGTGGCGGTGGCGGACCTGGGCACGGCGCAGCTGAGCGCGGATTCCGTCAGCGGCTCGGAAAACGGCGCCGTCGCCATCGATCTCGCGACGCTATTGGAGAACGACAGCGTCTTCGGTGTCGGAGAGAGGCCATCGCGTCGGCCGGTACCAGCGCGGCGGGCATCCGCATCGCTTTCGACGGCAGCCAGATCCTCTACAATCCGACGACGCGCTGCGGCGCCTGGAAGAGGGCGCGCTGTCCGAGGACAGCTTCACCTATTCCGTCACCGGCGCCGACGGCACCACCTGGACGCAGACCGTCGCGGTCTCGGTCACCGGCGCGGCGGAGGAGGACTGCGCGCTGACCGGCACCGCGGGCGGCGGCACCCTGATCGCCGGGCCCGAGACGTGCACCAGCGGCGCAGACGAGGGCAGCAACCGGGTGGAGACGCCCGCGGGCGAATTTCTGACCACCGCCGGGGCCGGGCACGGAAACAACGGTATTACAACCGGGACCGGCTTTTACGATCTGTTCACCGGGTCCGGCGATGATGTGTTCTCCATCGCCGGCGGCGGCAACAACACGCTCCTGATCGGCGAAGGCTGGGGGAACATCCGTACACTGGAGGGCGGTGACACCATCCGCGGCAGCAGCGGGGACATCGGCAGCGGCTACAGCATCGACGCGGGCGCGGGTGAAAACGTGATCGAGCCGGGCAGAAACGCCGGCACGGAGATCTGGGCCGGCAGCGGGGATGACCTCATCACCCGCGGCTGCGGCGATCACGAGATCCGCGACACCGGCGGCGGCCACCGGATCATCACTGGCGATGGACACGCGATGATAATTACCGGTGACGGCAATGACACCATCACGGTTGGCGACGGCTTCTTCTATATCGCCGCCTGCGCAGGGGACAACCGGATCACCACCGGCAGCGGCGATGAAACGCTGACCGGCGGCGCGGGTGACGGCACGATGTCGGGCGGCGAAGGGTATGACGCGGCGCGGTATGCCGGGACAGTGGATGGCTATGTCGTCACCAGCACCGGCTGCACCCTCACCTTTACCACCTGCGAAGCCGGGGCCGCGGATGCGGGCACCGGTCTTCTGTGCAGGATCGAGGCGCTGTTTTTCGGAGGCTGCGGTCAGCTGGTTGCGGTGGCGGATCCGCACGCCGCGCAGGAAGCACCGGAACCCGCGGCGCAGCTGCTGCCGCCGGGGCTGGAGAGCGACAGCTTCCTGTTCTGAGGCCCAGGCGGGGGCAGGTCAAACGGGCACGGGCCGCGTGTTGGGGTCCGCCGCCTGTCTCGATCGGCCGCTTCAGCCGAAGGCAAAACCGGCGCAGCCCAGAAGCGCAGCGCGGTCGTCCTCGATGGTCCAGACCGGGGTCTCGGCGGTCTTGCCGATGCGGGCCGGGGTCTCAAGTACCGTTACGCAAGGGCCGGGCGCGGTGCTGAGCACGGCGCGGGCGACGCTGCCGGCCATGTAGATGCCCGCAGCGCACATGTAGTAGAGCGACAGGTCGCGCAGCAACAGGCCGATGAGGGTGGAATAGCGCTCCACCGCGGCTGTCACACCCTCGCGCCCCTCCGTGCCATAAGCGGCAATGGCGGCGCTGCCTTCCAGTTCTGCCTCACCCGTGCGTTGCTGGCAGAAGGCTGTGAAGCCGCGGCCGGAGAACAGTGTTTCCACCGTCGGGAACCCGGTGGGGTCGAGCCCATCAGTGCGGAGGGCTTCCGCGATGCTGAGCGGCAGGCCGGGGTGGCCCGCCTCCGCCGCCGGGCAGACAACGCGGCCGTTCGTGGCCAGCACGGGGCTCACGTTGAAGCCGGTGCCGATGCCCGCCACCAGCGATTGCGCGAGCCGCGGCTGGGCGGCGCCGCCGCTTCCCGGCCTGACTTCGCTCAGCTGCGACGGCGCCAGCGCGGGCACCGCATAGCCAAGCGCGGAGAGATCGTTGAGCAAATGCACCCGCGCACAACCGAAGCGCGCCGCGAGTGCCGAAGTCTCGACCTGCCAGTTGCGGTTGGTGAGCCGGGCAATGTCGCCATCCACCGGCCCCGCCACTGCGACCACCATTTCCTCCAGGCTGGGCGCGCCCTGGCCTGCCAGGTAGCTTTCCATCAGCGCTTCGAGGCTGGGCCAGTCGGCATTGGCAAAGCTCTCGGCGCTGCCGTCGAGCAACTGCCCCGCCCGGCTCAGGGCCAAGCGGGTGTTGCTGCCGCCGGCATCCGCGACCAGGCGCAGCGGGGCCGTATCAGATGCTGGCGCGGCCATCAGTTCAACCGCAGCCCGGTGTCCGGGGCGAAATAGGACACCTTGCCAAGATCGAAGCTCAGCCGCTGCGGCGCGCCGGCCGCGGCGGTGGTTTCCGCATGCAGCCGCGCGGTCACATGCTTGCCGCCGAGGTTCATCACCGCGTAGGTGTCAGCGCCTGCGGGCTCGACGATGTCGATCACGCATTCGGCCTCCTGTGTGCTGCTGCTGCCGCGGAAGCCCGCATCGGCGATATCCTCGGGCCGCACGCCGAAGATCACGTCCTCGGGCAGGTTGCGGTTGTTGGCATCGGTCAGCAGGATCGGCGCGCCGCCCTCGCGGGCGATCTCGATCTGGGTCTCGCCGCCGACATTGCGGGTCTTGGCCGGGATCAGGTTCATTGCCGGGCTGCCCATGAAGTCGGCCACGAAGAGGTTGGCCGGGCGGTTGTAGATCTCCGCCGGGGTGCCGATCTGCTGGATCACGCCGCCTTTCATCACGACGATCTTGGTCGCGAGCGTCATCGCCTCGATCTGGTCATGGGTGACATAGACCATCGAGGCGCCCAGCCGCTGGTGCAGCGCCTTGATCTCGGTGCGCATCTCCACCCGGAGCTTGGCGTCGAGGTTGGAGAGCGGTTCGTCGAACAGGAACAGCTTGGGGTCGCGCACCAGCGCGCGGCCCATCGCCACCCGCTGCCGCTGTCCGCCCGACAGCTGGCCGGGCTTGCGGTTCAGGAGCTGTTCGATCTGCAGCTGCTGCGCCACATAGGCCAGCTTCTCCTCCTGCTCGGCCTTGGCGATGCCGCGCACCTGCATCCCGAAGGTGATGTTCTTAGCAACGCTCATAGTCGGGTAGAGCGCGTAGGACTGGAACACCATGGCGATGTCGCGGTCCTTGGGCGTGACATTGGTCATGTCCCGGCCGCCGATGCGCAGCGAGCCGCCGGTGATCTCCTCCAGCCCCGCGATGCAGTTCAGAAGCGTGGACTTGCCGCAGCCGGAGGGGCCGACCAGGACGAGGAAGTCGCCCTGCTCGATCGCCACGTTGATGTCCTTCAGGATCTCGGCCTTGCCGTAGCTTTTGTAAAGGTTGCTGATTTCCAATACCGGAGCCATTTGACTTATCCTTTCACAGACCCGGCGGTCAGACCGCGGATGAAGTATTTTCCCGCCACCACATAGACAAGGAGGGTCGGCAGGGCGGCGATGATCGCGGCGGCCATGTCGACGTTGTATTCTTTAACGCCGGTGGTCGAATTCACGATGTTGTTGAGTGCCACGGTGACAGGCTGGGTGCCCGACTGGCTGAAGGAGACCCCGAACAGGAAGTCGTTCCAGATCTGGGTGAACTGCCAGATCACGGTGACCACGATGATCGGCAGCGACAGCGGCAGGAAGATCGACCAGAAGATCCGGAAGAAGCCCGCGCCGTCGACCTTGGCCGCATTGGTGAGGTCGGCCGGGATCGAGACGTAGTAGTTGCGGAAGAACAGCGTGGTGAAGCCAAGCCCGTAGATCACGTGGACAAAGATCAGCCCCGGGATGGTGCCCGCGATGCCCATCAGCCCCAGCACGCGCGCCATCGGCAGCAGCACCACCTGGAAGGGGATGAAGCAGCCGAACAGCAGCATGGCAAAGAAGATGCCCGCGCCTGGGAAGCGCCACTGCGCGATCACGTAGCCGTTCAGTGCGCCCACCAGGGTGGAGATCGCCACCGCGGGGATCGCGATCAGCACCGAGTTCCAGAAGTAGGGCCGCACGCCCTCGCACTGGATGCCGGTGCAGGCACTGGACCAGGCGGTGCGCCAGGCGTCGAAGGTCACCTCGCGCGGGAGTGAAATGAGGTCGCTGGTGCGGATCTCCTCCAGGCTCTTCAGTGAGGTAGTGAGCATCACGAAGAGCGGCATCAGGTAGAACAGCGCAAACAGGCCGAGGATCACATAGAGCAGCCAGCGCAGGGCAATCCGGCCCTTGTTGCTTTGGGCGGCGGCAGCGGGAGTGGTCATGGAGATATCAGCCATCTTTGGACCTCAATTCCGAGTAGAGGTAGGGAATGACAATCGCAAAGACGACCATCATCATCACCATGGCCGAGCTTGCCGCCTGGCCGATGTCGCCGCGCGAGAACGCCATTGCGTACATGTACGTCGCGGGCAGGTCGGTGGCATAGCCGGGACCGCCGCCGGTCAGCGCGATGACCAGGTCGAAGCTTTTGATCGCCAGGTGCGACAGCACGATGAAGGCGGAGAGGAAGATCGGCGCCATCGAGGGCAGGATGATCGCGGTATAGACCCGCCAGGTGGGGATGCCATCTACCTGTGCGGCCTTGATGATCTCCTGATCGACGGAACGCAGACCGGCGAGGAACAGCGCCATGACAAAGCCCGAGCTCTGCCAGACCGCGGCGATCACGATGGTGTAGATCGCCATGTCCGGGTCGATCAGCCAGTCGAAGGAGAAGCTCTCGAAGCCCCAGCCGCGCACCATAGCCTCCAGCCCCAGGCCGGGGTTCAGGATCCACTTCCACGCGGTGCCGGTGACGATCAGCGACAGCGCCATCGGGTAGAGGTAGATGGTGCGGATTGCGCCTTCGGTGCGGATGTTCTGGTCCAGCAGCACCGCCAGCACCAGCCCCAGCACCATCGCGATCACGATGAACAGCGCGCCGAAGATGAACAGGTTGCCAAAGGCAGTGTCCCAGCGCGGTGAGGCGAACAGGCGCTCATATTGGATGAAACCCTCCAGCTCGTATTTCGGCAGCAGGCGCGACCGGGTCAGCGAGACCCAGGCGGTCCAGGCGATGAAGCCGTAGACAAAGACCAGAACTGCGATGAGCGAGGGTGCCAGAACCAATTTGGGCATGTTTTCTTCAAGCCACTTGGTCATTGGATTATTCCCCAGGTACGCCCGAGCCCCGCCGGTATCCGGCGGGGCAGGGGTCATTTGGTTTTACATGCTATTGGCGATGGCGTCGGCCAGCATCTGCACAGCGTCTTCGGAAGACATGTCAGAGTTGAAATGCGCCGTCACAACATCGGTGATCGCGCCCGCCTGGGCGCCGCGCAGCGCCATGCCGTGGGCATAGCTGGGCAGCAGGCTGCCGCTTTCGGAGCTTTCCGCCATGTCCGACGACGACAGTTTGGCGCAATCGTCGAACTCGTCCAGCGGCGTATCGGTACGGGCCGGGATCGAGCCTTTGTTGAGGTTGAACGTCTTCTGGAAGTTCTCGCCCACGACCAGCTCGGCCAGAAGCGCCTGGCCCGCCTTCTTGTCCTCGCCGTCGACGTCGAACATCGCAAAACTGTCGACGTTGTAGAGGAAGCCCTCGCCCGGGGTGGAGGCGCAGAGGAAGTCCTCGCCCGGGACCTTGCCCGCGGCGGCGAACTCGCCCTTGGCCCAGTCGCCCATGATCTGGAATGCGGCTTCGCCGTTCATCACCATGGCGGTGGCCAGGTTCCAGTCGCGGCCGGAGAAGTTGTCATCGACATAGCCGCGCATCTTGCGCATCTGGTCGAAGACCGCGGCCATCTCGGGCGAGGTCAGGGTTTCGGTGTCGAGATCCACAAAAGCCTTGCGGAAGCCGTCCGGGCCGAGGATGCCAAGCGCGACCGCCTCGAACACGGTCGCGTCCTGCCAGGCCTGACCGCCATGCGCCAGCGGGATCACGCCCGCGGCCTGCAGCTTGTCGGCGGCGGCGTTGAACTCGTCCCAGGTCGTGGGCATCTCGATGCCGTTGGCTTCCAGCAGGTCGGCGTTGGCCCAGATCCAGTCGACGCGGTGCACGTTCACCGGCGCGGCGCACCAGGTGCCGTCGCATTTCATGTGCGCGGCGATCGAGTCGGGCAGCACCTGTGCCCAGTTGTTGGCTTCGGCGACATCGGAGATATCGGCCAGCACGCCCTCTTCGTACCATTCCTGGATGGCGGGGCCCTTGAGCTGCACCGCGGTCGGCGCGTTGCCCGCCAGCACCCGGGCGCGCAGCGCGGTCATTGCCGCGTCGCCGCCGCCGCCGGCCACCGGCATGTCGGTCCAGGTGCCGCCCTTGTCGGCGAATTCCTTTTGCAGAACGGCAACCGATTTCGCCTCGCCGCCGGAGGTCCAGTAGTGCAGAACCTCGGCCTCCGGCCCGGCATAGGCGGCGCTGGCCGCAATGATGGCGAGGCTCGAAATGGCGCCCGATACGATCGTTTTCATGATTGATTTCCTCCCTTGATCACCGCATCTGCGGTTGTCGTGGGGCGATCTTGCGGATCGCGCGGCAGCCATGCAATCCCGTCATGGCGCGTTTTCGCTGCGCTCATGCAATTTGAGGGCCCGCCTGTTACAGCTTGTTACAAACCCCTCGATTCCGCCCCGCGCTGCTGCAAATCTGGCGCGTGAGACGGCCATATGTGCAAGGAGACCCCCGCGTGGCGATTCCCCGGATATTGGTGGTCGATGACGACCCGGACGTGCGCCAGATGATGACCCAGTTCCTGCGCCAGAACGGCGCGGCCGCGCTGCCCGCGGCGACCGAGGCCGAAGTGCGCAGCCACATGCAGGGGGGCCGTGTCGACCTCATTCTGCTCGACGTGATGCTGGGCGACGAGAACGGGCTGGAGATCTGCCGGCGGCTGCGGCGCGAGCAGGATGTGCCGATCATCATGGTCTCGGCGCTGTCGGCGGATCATCAGCGGATGGAGGGCTACGAGGTCGGCGCCGACGACTATATCGCCAAGCCCTTCAACCCGCAGCTGCTGCTGGCGCGGATCAAGGCGGTCTTGTCGCGGGCGCGGCGGTCGTCCTCGCTGGTGCATAGGCGCGACACCCGCAGCTTTCGCTTTGCCGGCTGGAGCTATGACGCCAAGCGCGGCGAGGTGCTGTCGCCCGCGGGCGTGCAGGTGGCGCTGTCGCGGCGCGAGACCGCGCTGTTGCAGGTGCTGCTGGCCAACCCCCACATTCCCCTCACCCGCGAGGAGATCGCCGCGGCGCTCGACGTCACCGGCGAGAGCGGCCCGGCGGCAGAGACCAGCGGCCGCGCCATCGACGTGCTGGTCGGCCGCCTGCGCTCCAAGATCGAGGCGAACCCCAAGGATCCGCAGATCCTCAAAACCGACCGCGGCGTCGGCTATGTCTTTGCCATCGACGTGACGGCGGAGGAGGGGTGAGCGGGCCATTGCGCAGCCTGCGCGCCTCCGGGCTTCTGTTCATCGGCGCGGCTTTCCTGGCGGGGGTCTGCGCAGCCTGGCTCTGGGCGGCTTCAGCCTATGGCTGGCGGGGGCATCAGGATGCGGCCTATGCTGCCGGGCTGTCGCTGCATCACGCGTTGCAAAACAACACTCCGCCGCCCCCGGGCATCACCCTGCACCCGCTTTCGCCCAAGGACCAGGCGGCGGCAGCCTCCGGGGCTTTCCGGCAGATCAGCGGCGCGCCGCCGGGGGCGCGGCTCACCATCATTCCGGTCTCCGCCGACGGGCTCACCCGCCGGGGCAGCGCGCCGCTCACCTTCGCGGTGCTGTCGCCCGACCTCCTCTACCCGCTCTCCCGCCTGCCCGGCCGCGGCAGCCAGAGCGCGGCGGAGATCACCGGCCAGGTGAGCCGCCTGCTGGCCTCCTATTGCAGCGATCCCTTCGTGGTGGCGCAGACCGGCACCGCGGCCTGGGTGCGGATCGAGGCGCAGGGCATATGGGGCTGCACCGCGGCGCCGCCGGACCGGCGGCTGCTGGCGGTGCTGCTGGCGGTCATCGCCCTGGCGGCGCTGGTCACCGCGGCGCTGGACCTGTCGGCGGATTTCTCCCGCTTCGCCGCCCAGCTGCGCGACCGCCGCCGGGTCGGCGGGCCGGAGAGCTACGCCATCGCAGGCCCGCGCGAGCTGCAGGAGATCGTCGGTGCCGTGAACAGCTACCTGGAGACCGAGCGCGCCCAGCTGGAGGGCCGGGCCGCAGTGCTCTCGGGGGTGAGCCACGACCTCGGCACCCCGGCCACCCGCCTGCGTCTGCGGGCGGCGCTGATCCCCGACGACGGGCTGCGCCGCAAGCTGGAGGCCGATATCGACAGCATGACCGGCATCATCGAAAGCGTGCTCACCTACACCCGCGCCGAGATGGGGGCGGAGGCGCCGCGAAAGCTGTCGCTGGATGCACTGGTGGACGCCATCGTGGCGGATTACCAGGACATGGGAGCCGCCGTGACTTTCCGGCGGCAGGAGCCGGTGATCGTGCCCGGCGCGCGCTCGGTCTTCATGTCGCGCCGGGGTCAGGGGGTGATCGCGGGCGCCCGCCAGATCACCGTGACCGGCCGCCCCGTCGCCTTGCAGCGGGCAATCACCAACCTGATCGACAACGCGCTGAAATACGGCCGCCGCGCCACCGTGGCGCTGGTGGCCGACGCCACCACCGCCGCGATCATCGTCGAGGACGAGGGCACCGGCAGCTCGGCCAAGGACATCGAGGCGCTGCTCGCCCCCTTCCGCCGCGGCCGCAACACCACCACGGTGGACGGCTACGGGCTGGGGCTCACGATTGTCGCCACCATCGCCACCCTGCACGGCGGCACGCTCAGCTTTGAAGATACCGCCACCGGGGTGTCCGCGCGGCTGACCATCCAGCGCGGCTGAGGTGTGCGGTGCGGGCGGCCAGCCTGCCGCCCGCGCGCTCTCAGATGTGCAGCGCGTGGCCAAGCGCGCGCAGGCAGGCCTCCTGCAGGGCCTCCGACTGGGTCGGGTGGGCGTGGATGGTGGCGCCGAGATCCTCCAGGCAGGCGCCCATCTCGATGGCGAGCGAAAACGCCGCCGACAGTTCCGAGACGCCGGAGCCGACTGCCTGCACCCCCAAGACCGCGTGATCGCTCTCGCGCCAGACCACGCGCAGGAAACCGTCCTCGCGCTCCATTGTCATCGCGCGGCCGTTGGCGGCGAGCGGGAAGTCGGTGCTGCGGCTGCCCTCGATCTCGCCGGGCAGGGCGCCGCAGGTGACGATCTCCGGGTCGGTGAAGCAGACCGCGGGGATGGCGCGCTTGTCCCATTCCACCGCGTGGCCCGCGGCGTGTTCGGCCACCATCTCGCCCTGGGCCATGGCGCGGTGCGCCAGCATCGGCTCGCCGGTGACATCACCTATGGCGTAGATGCCGCGCATCGAGGTTTGGCAGGTCTTGTCGACGCGGATGTAGGGACCGTTCAGGGTCAGCGCCAGTTCGTCCACGCCGATGCCCGCGGTGCGGGGCCGGCGGCCTGCGGTGACCAGCACCTTCTCGGACGCCACGCTGCCCTGGCTGGTGGCAAGCTGGCCGTCCGCATGGCCTTCGGCCCTGGTGCCGGTCAGCACGGTGACGCCCAGGGCCTCCAGCCGCTTGGCAACCGGCCGGGTCAGCGCCGCATCATAAAGCGGCAGGATGCGGTCCTCTGCCTCGACCACGGTGACCTTGGCGCCGAGCTTGGCAAAGGCAGTGCCCAGCTCCAGCCCGATGTAGCCCGCGCCTACCACAGCGAGGCTTTCCGGCACCGCCTCCAGCGCCAGTGCCTCGGTTGAGGACAGGATATCGCCGCCGAAGGGCAGGGAGGGCAACTCGACCGGCGCGGAGCCGGAGGCGATTACGATGCGTTCGGCGCGGATCTGGGTGGTTTCATCGCCGCGTTTCACCGCCACGGTCTTGCCATCGAGGAAGCGCGCGCGGCCCTCAACCACGCGCACGCCCGCCTTGCGCATCAGTCCGGTCACGCCGCCGGTCAGCCGCTTAACGATGCCGTCCTTCCAGGCCATAGTGCGGCTGAGGTCGATTTCGGGCTTGCCCGCGGAGATCCCCAGCGGCCCTTCGGCCGCGTGGGCCATCTTGTGGAACTCATCCGCGGCGTGAATCAGCGCCTTCGACGGAATGCAGCCCACGTTCAGGCAGGTGCCGCCGGGGTTGGCCTCGTCCACCACGATGGTGTCGACCCCCAGCTGGCCGGCCCGGATGGCGCAGACATAGCCGCCGGGGCCCGCGCCGATGATCAGCAATTTGCATTTCAGATCAGTCATTCAGCCCTCGACAAACAGCATGGCCGGATTTTCCAGCAGGGATTTCAGTTTCTGCACAAAGACCGCCGCGTCCCAGCCGTCGATCACCCGGTGATCGAAGGAGCAGGAGATGTTCATCATCTTGCGCGGCCGGAATTGCTGGCCGTCCCAGACCGGGCGGATCTGCATCTTGTTGACGCCGACAATCGCCACCTCGGGGTGGTTGATGATCGGCGTGGTGGCAATCGCGCCAAGGGGGCCAAGCGAGGTGATGGTAATGGTGCCGCCGGTGAGCTCCTCGCGCTTGATGGTGCCTTCGCGGGCGGCATCCGCCAGCCGGGCCAGCTCGCCTGCGTTGTCCCACAGGCTGTTGGCTTCGGCATGGTGCAGCACCGGCACGTTGAGGCCCTGCGGGGTCTGCGTCGCCACCCCGATATGGACACCGCCGTGGCGGTGGATCACGCCTTCCTCGTCATCGTAG
This sequence comes from Cribrihabitans pelagius, assembly GCF_048820915.1. Classification (NCBI taxonomy): domain Bacteria; kingdom Pseudomonadati; phylum Pseudomonadota; class Alphaproteobacteria; order Rhodobacterales; family Paracoccaceae; genus Cribrihabitans; species Cribrihabitans pelagius. The sequence goes on from NZ_JBMERR010000006.1 coordinate 195,567, forward strand.
CGCGCATTCAGGCCCGGCTGCTCGCGCACCGCCTCGACGATGGCGCGCATCAGGAAGGGCAGGAGGGTCAGCTTGGGGCGGCTGCCCTCGTGCTTCTTGTTGAGCGCGGCGCGAAGGTCTTCCAGCGCGCCCATCTCCACCTCCTCGACGATGGTGATATGCGGGATATTGCGTTTCGACAGCGCCATCTTCTCGGCGATCTTGCGGCGCATGCCGATGACGCGCTGTTCCTCGACGCCGGTGTTGCGGCCGCGGGTGACGCTGCCCTGGCGGATGCCGCCGGATTCGATCCAGTTGTCGAGATCCTCGTGGCTGATGCGGCCGCCGGGCCCGGTGCCGGGCACATGGCGCAGGTCGACGCCTTCGGAGCGCGCCCGGGCCCGCACCGAGGGCGCGGCCAGCGGCTTGCTGCCTTCGGGGCGCGGCAGGCGGCGGCCGGCTTTCTTTGCGGCCGGGGCCGGGGCCGGGGCGGCGGCGGGCTCAGCGGTTTCCTCCGGCTTTGCATCCGCGCCGTCCTCCGGGGCGGGCTGCGGCGCCGGGGCGCTGTCCTCGGACTCGCCCGGAACTGATCCGGGGGCTTCGTTGCCCTCGCCCTCGATCTCGATGCGGATCAGAACCGAGCCGATCGCCATCATCTGGCCGATCTCGCCGCCCAGCTCCAGCACCTTGCCGGAGACCGAGGAGGGCACCTCCACCGCAGCCTTGTCGGTCATCACCGCCGCCAGGATGTCATCCTCGCGCACGATGTCGCCGGGCTTCACGTGCCATTCGGTCAGCTCTGCCTCGGCAATGCCTTCCCCCACATCGGGAAGACGCATGGCATAAACACCCATGTGCTCAGCCCTCCATCACTTTTTTCAATGCCTCGCCGACGCGCCCGGGGCCGGGGAAATACTCCCACTCCTGCGCGTGCGGATACGGCGTGTCCCAGCCGGTGACACGGATCACCGGTGCTTCCAGGCTGTAAAAGCAGTTTTCCTGCACCAGGCTCATCAGCTCGGCGCCGAAGCCCGAGGTGCGGGTGGCCTCATGCACGATCACGCAGCGGCCGGTCTTCTCCACCGAGGCGGTGATCGCGTCGAGGTCGAGCGGCAGGAGGCTGCGCAGGTCGATGATCTCGGCATCGACGCCGGTCGCTTCGGCCGCGGCCTCGGCGACATAGACCATGGTGCCATAGGCCAGCACGGTCACGTCGCTGCCCTCGCGGGTGATGCTGGCCTTGCCGAGCGGCACCACCTCCGCGCCTTCGGGCACCTCGCCCTTGGGGTGGTTTTTCCAGCTGGTGACCGGGCGGTCGTGGTAGCCGTCGAAGGGCCCGTTATAAAGCCGCTTGGGCTCCAGGAAAATCACCGGGTCCGGGTCCTCGATGGCGGCGAGCAGCAGCCCCTTGGCGTCGCGCGGGTTGGAGGGCACGACCACCTTCAAGCCAGAGACATGCGTGAACAGTGCCTCGGGGCTCTGACTGTGGGTCTGGCCGCCGAAGATGCCGCCGCCGGTGGGCATGCGGATCACCAGCGGGCAGGTGAAATCGGCGTTGGAGCGGTGCCGCAGCCGCGCCGCCTCGGAGACGATCTGGTCGAAGGCCGGATAAACGTAATCGGCAAACTGCATCTCGATCACCGGCTTCAGCCCGTAGGCGGCCATGCCGATGGCGGTGCCGACGATGCCGGATTCGTTGATCGGCGCATCGAAACAGCGCGATTTGCCGTATTTCTGCTGGAGGCCCGCGGTGCAGCGGAATACGCCGCCGAAGAACCCCACATCCTCGCCAAAGACGACGACGCGGTCATCCGCCGCCATTGCGACATCGTGGGCCTCGCGAATGGCCTCGATCATGGTCATGCTGGGCATCTCAGTACCCCGCCTCTTGCCGCTGCCGGATCAGATGCGGCGGCATCGTTTCATAAACGCCTTCGAACATGTCGCGCGGGCTGGGAGTCTTGCCGCCGCCCAGCGTGCCGATGGCCTCTGCTTGCTTTTGGGTGGCGATGACCCCGTCCAGGATTTCCGCCTCGGCCTGGGTGTGGCGGTCCTCGCTCCACTCGCCAATGGTGACGAGATGCTTCTTTAGCCGCTCGATCGGATCGCCCAGCGGCCAGGCCGCGGCCTCGCGCCTGGAACGGTAAGCGGAGGGGTCGTCGCTGGTGGAATGGCCGCCCGCGCGGTAGGTCACATGCTCGATCAGGGTCGGGCCAAACCCGCGCCGTGCCCGCTCGCTTGCCCATTTCGCCACCGCATGCACCGCGAGGTAGTCGTTGCCGTCCACCCGGATCGAGGCGATTCCGAAGCCGTGGCCGCGTGCGGCAAAGGTGCCGACGCCGCCGCGGGCGATGCCCTGGAAGGTGGAGATCGCCCACTGGTTGTTGACGATGTTCAGCACCACCGGCGCCGAGTAGGTAGAGGCAAACACCATGGCGGCGTGAAAATCGCTTTCGGCAGTGGAACCGTCACCGATCCAGCCGGCGGCGATCTTGGTATCGCCTGAGATCGCCGACGCCATCGCCCAGCCCACCGACTGCACGAACTGGGTGCCGAGGTTGCCGGAGATCGAGAAGAAGCCGTGTTCCTTCGAGGAATACATGATCGGCAGCTGGCGGCCGTGCAGCGGGTCGTCGGCGTTGGAATAGATCTGGTTCATCATGGTGAGCATCGGATAACCGCCCGCAATGAGCAGCCCGGCCTGGCGGTAGGTCGGGAAGTTCATGTCGCCCGGCTTCAGCGCGCGCTGGAAAGCGCAGGCCACGGCTTCTTCGCCCAGGTGCTGCATGTAGAAGCTGGTCTTGCCCTGGCGTTGCGCGTTCATCATCCGCGCATCGAAGGTGCGCAGGGTCAGCATGTGGCGCAGGCCCTCGCGCAGCTCCTCCGCGCTCAGCGCGCCGGCCCAGTCGCCCACCGCCTCGCCGTCCTTGTTCAGCACCCGGACGATGGAGAAGGCCATGTCGCGGATGGTGTCGGGGTCGGCGTCGACCGGCGGGCGTTTGACGGCGCCGGCGCGCGGGATCTCGAAATCGGAGAAATCCGGTGTGTCGCCCGGGCGGCAGCCCGGTTCCGGCACATTCAGCGATAGCGGCGGGAAGTCATCACTCATGCAAAACCTCTTGATCCTGGGCGGCCACCCTTGCGCGCGCGGGTAACCACCGTCTGCGCGCGGGGCGGCGCCGATGCTACCAGCATAGCTAACTCGCATGGTTGAAAAATCACGAAGATGCGGGTAGCTGCGCGATTGACGGATGAAAAAGACCCGAAAAGGCGGATTTTGTGGTGGTTTTCGCTACGGATGCAATCGACCGTGAGATACTTCGTGCCCTCCGCGAGGACGGGCGGATTCCGCTGGTGCAGCTGGCGGCGCGCGTCGGCCTGTCGCAGACCCCCTGCAAGCGGCGCCTGCAGCGGCTGGAGGAAAGCGGGCTGATCGCGGGCTACATCGCCCGCATCGACCGCAAGGCGGCGGGCTTCGGCATCACCGCCTTCGTCTCGGTCGAGCTGGAGCGCCAGGACGCGGAGGAGATCGCCAGCTTCCAGCAGAAGATCGCCCGCTTCGAGGAGGTGGTGACCGGCACACTGATGACCGGGGCGCAGGATTTCCTGCTGGAAATCGTGGTGGAGAGCCTGGAAGAATTCGAGACATTCCTGCAAACCAAGCTCCTGCGGATTTCCGGCATCCGCGCGGTGCGCTCGCGCTTTGCCCTGCGCAAGTTCATCGACCGGGCGCGCATCCCCTGAGAGGAGGCCCCGTGCAGCCCGGCGCGCGGCGGGGCCGGGTCAGTCCGGCTTCACCGCGAGCAGCTTTTTGTACATCTCCAGCAGGAACAGCTCGGCCTCGGCGTAGCGGTCGGCGGCCTTGCCGGGCGCGATTTCCTCGATCTGGACGTCGAAATCGGCGTAATGCTGCGTTGTAGCCCAGATCGAGAACAGCAAATGGTGCGCATCGACCGTGGCAATCCGGCCCTCGCGCATCCAGTCCTCCAGCACCATGATCTTGGCGTTGAACAGCTCCTTCAGCGGGCCGAAGATCTCGCTGCGGGAATGCGGCAGGCCGCTCAGCACCTCGTTGGCGAAGAATTTGCTTTCCTTGGGGAAATTGCGCGAGATTTCCAGCTTGCGGCGGATGTACTGGCAGATTTCGTCGATCGGGTCGCCATGCGGGCTGAGCATGTTCAGGGGCGCCATCCACAGTTGCAAGGTGCGCGACATGAGCTCGCGGCGGATCGCGTCCTTGCTTTCGAAATAGTAGAGCAGATTGGGCGTGGTGAGCCCCGCGGTCTTGGCGATCAGGTTGATCGACGCACCGGAAGAGCCGTGCTGCGCAAAGACCTCCAGCGCCGCCGCCAGGATCTGTTCCGTCTTTTTCCGCTGGATCCGGGTCTTCGGCTTCTCAGCTGCCATGCGCGCCATGTAAAATCCGCCAGTTACTTATAATGATGCCTAATCTGGCGCCCTCTTGACACAAGTCAAAGCCCGGTGCCAGCGGCCGCAGAGTGCGGTCCGGTTCAAATCAATGTCCGGCAGACGCCACCGGCGCCGCGGAAAAGGAGCGGGCAGCAGATGCCGCCCGCCAAAGGGCGCTGTCCGCGGGGAGACCGGCACGGACAGCGCAAATGTTTCCCGGCGTGCGCCCGGTCCGGCTCAGCGGAAGGCCGGGATGATCTTCTCGCCGTAGTCGGCGATGATCTTCTCCTCGTCGCCGCTGTCGAGATAGATGTTGAACTGGGTGGTGCCGGCGTCAGCCAGATCGCGGATCTTGGCGATATGCTCATCCGGCGTGCCCAGCACGCAGAAGCTCTTGACGATGTCTTCGGTGATGAAGTCCAGATAGGGGTTATCGCTCTGGCCGTGCTTGGAGTAGTCGTAGCCTTTGCGGTTCTTGATGTAGTCGGTCAGGCTGGTGGGGACGTGGTCACCGTCGGTGCCGTATTTCTCCACAATATCAGCGACATGGTTGCCGACCATGGCGGGGAACCATTTGGTCTTCTCGATGCCTTCCTCGATCGGGCCGGTATGCGCCGGAGCGGCGGCCATCACGCGGTAGTTCGACATGTCGCGGCCTTCGGCTTCACCGCCGGCCTTAGCCTGATCCGCCAGCCATTTGATGATCTTGGGCTCGGCGATCTGCAGGACCACGCCGTCACCGACCTTGCCGGCCGAGGCCAGGGCCTTGGGACCATAGGCGCCGATCCAGACCGGCAGCTCGTAGCCGTTGGCCCAGGGGAATTTCACCGGCTCGGGGCATTCGCCATACTGGACTTCCTCACCGCGGATCAGATCCTTGACCACATGGGTGAATTCTTCCATCCGTTTGATGGTGGAAGGCTTCTTGCCCATCACGCGCACGGCGCTGTCGCCGCGGCCGAGGCCGATGTCGAAGCGGCCGCCGGACTGTTTCGCCAGCGAGCCGAACAGCGACGCCGCCACCGACCACTCGCGCGAGTTCGGGTTGGTCACCAGCGGGCCGAAGCGCATCTTGGTGGTGTGCTCCATGCACATCGCCATCGCGACGAAGCTTTCGCGCCACAGGATGTGACTGTCGTAGAACCAGCAGTAGGTGAAGCCTGCGTTCTCGGCCTGGCGGACCAGCGCGCGGGCGCGTTCGGGCTCAACGAAGCCCTTGAAGCAAATACCGAATTCCATTTGTCGTTTTCTCCCTGTTGGAATTTTAGTGTTCGGGCGGGCAGATGCGGATACCCGCGTGGGTAAAGGGCACTGCCTTGGAAATGTTCAGGCGGATCAGGATCGGGGTGATCGCCTCGATGCAGCGGGCGGCCTCGGCGTCGCCGGCGTTGTAGGCCTCGACGTCCAGCGCGCGGACCAGCTCGATCACCTTCTTGCGGGCAGGCAGGCTGTTGCCGCAGACCAGGATGTCGCAGTTGATCGGCCAGTCGAGGTTGTTGAGCGTGGTGGCCGAGACGTTGTGCAGCGCGCCGATCACCGGGATCTCGTCGCCCAGCAGCGCCTGTGCGGCCTCGGTCGCAGAGCCTTCGGGCGGCATGTCCACCTTCTTGGGGTCGCCTTCTTTCAGCGGCACCACGATGTCGACCAGGATCTTGCCCGCGAGCGCCGGCTTCAGCGCCTCCAGCGTGGCGTTATGAGCGGAAAACGGCACCGCGAGGATCACCATTTCGTCTGCCGCGGCGGTGGCGGTCTCGTTGTCGACGCCGGTGATCTCGGCCGCGCCTTCGGGCAGTTTCGCCATCAGCTCGGCGGCGATGCCTGCGCTGCGCCCGCCATCGCGCGAGCCCAGTGCGACGGGGATGCCCGCGCGGGCAAAGCGCAGCGCCAGCCCCTGTCCTTGCGGCCCGGTGCCGCCAATGATCGCGATTGTCATCGGAACATGTCCTCCTGTTTTTTCCTTAGTATGTCGGCGCCGCGGCTGTCGGCGGGCTCCCAGTCGAGCCCGCGCAGCAGCACCGCCGGTGTTTTTCCGTTCTTGCGCACCACCAGGCCCGTGGCGGCGGCGATCTCGTCCGCGAGCGCCGGTTCGGTCACCTGCAAGGGCCGTCCCCAGGCGTCCAGGTTGCCCTGCTCCTGAATGGTGGCGGGAACCTTGCTCAGCCCGATGGCCACGTTGATCTGGCCCAGCCGCCACGGGCGGCCGAAGGTGTCGGTCATCACCACGCCGATCTGCGCGCCGAACCGGGCGGCCAGCGCCTCTCGCAGGCGGTTGCAGCTGGCGTCGGGATCGCGCGGCAGCACCATTGCCGCGTCCTCCTCTCCGAAGTTCGATTCATCCACGGCGGCGTTGGCGGAGATAAAGCCCAGCCGGTGTTCGCAGATCATCGTGCCGGTGTTCTGATCCGGGCGGCGGAAGGCGCGCACCACCCGGGTGCTTTCGCGCAGGACGATCTCGACCTTGCGGGGGTCCTTGTTCAGCTCTTCGGCGTATTTCAGCGCTTCATCCGAGGGCGTGACCGAGGCGAGCGGGATGATGCAGTCCTCGGCCTTGGAGAACACCTTCTGCGCGATGCACAGGATATCGCCGTCCTGCAGCCCGAGGCCCGAGGTCTTCAGGCAATCGCCCAGGATGGCGGCCAGATTGTCGCCGTTCCGGACATCCGGCACGCCGGGCACGGCGGTGAGGGTGACGGAGAGGCTCATCGCGCGCCCTCCCGCATCAGCATCTGCGGCTGCTGCGCCAGCAGGTGGCCGAGGTCCTCGACCGTGTCCACATCGGCGCGCAGGCTGTCGAGCGGCAGCATCACCGGGCAGAGCCCCGCGGCCTCGGCGGCCTGGCGGTGGGCGACGGCGGATTTCGCCCCGTAGCGGAAGCGGAAGGGGCAGGGCAGCGGCACCAGCAGCGCGTTGGTGCCCAGATCCGACGCCGGGCAGAGCACCGCCTGCCCGCCGCTGAGGTCATGGCTCAGAAGGCGCGCGAGGTCGGCAGGCTGCGGCGCGGCGAGATCGCCCGGCAGGATACACAGCGCCGTGTAGCCGCGGGCGGCGGCCCAATCCGCGGCAGTCTCCAGCGCGGCGGAGAGGCCATCGGCGCCGGACTCTGCCGGGGTTTCGCCGATCAGATGCAGTCCCAACCCGCGCGCCAGCCGGGCGATCCGCGGGCTGGAGGTCACCACGGCGAACTCCACCTTGGCCTCCGGCAGCAGCTCCATCGCGCCGCGCAGATGGGTGACGGTGGCGTTGAAGAGCGCCAGCGCCAGTGTCGCGCGGGCGCCGGCATCGAGCGCGGTGCCCAGCCGGGTCTTGGCGCGGGAGGGGTCCTTCATCGGGATCACCACCAGCCGCTTGGCCGTACCTGCCGCGGCGCTCATGCGCTTGCCTCCGCCAGCGCGGGTGCAAAGGCGAGGTCGATGATCTCCCGCGCCAGCCGCGCCTTGTCCTCGCGCGTCTTCATCAGGATTTCGCTGCACGCGGGGATCAGTCCTTCGGCGCGGATTTCATCCGCAAGCCCGGCATCGGCGTGGTCGATCATCAGCGTCTCCGCCAGCCCGCGGTAGCGTTCGGCCACCCCGGCGGCGTCCGAGCGCAGGCCAAGTGCTGCCATCATGCGATCGGCAGGCCCCTTGACCACCTTGCCCGCGATGAAGGGGCTGACCGCGATCTTGGGCGCGTCAGAAGCCTTCAGCGCCGCGGACATGCACGGCACGCCCAGCACCGGCGCGATGCTGACCAGCGGGTTGGAGGGCGCGATCACGATCAGATCCGCCTGCTGCAGCGCGGCCAGTGCCTCGGGCGCGGGGCGCGCCTGCTCCAGCCCGTCAAAGGCCAGCTCGCGCACCTCCGGCGCGCAGCGTTCGCGCACGAAATACTCCTGAAAACTCAGCCAGCCCGCATCGGTGCGCACCCGTGTCTGCACACGGTCGTCCGTGGGCAGCAGGATCTCCGCTTCGATGCCGAATGCGCGCGCCACGTCGCGGGCGATCTCGCTCGGCCGGTCGCCCTTGAGCCGGCGCATGGTGCGGTAGATATGCAGGCCGAAGTCGCGGTCGCCCAGCGACATCCAGGTGTCGGCGCCCAGCTTGTTCAGCGTCTCCAGCGCCCGGTGGCCCTCATCCGCCACGCCCCAGCCCTGGTTGCGGTCGATCACATCGGCGAGGCTGTAGGTCAGCGTGTCGATATCGGGGGAGACCCAGAGGCCGTGGAATTCGTCATCGTCGGCCACATTGCCGATCACCGACAGCGCCACATCCGGCAGCGCCGCCAGGCCTTCCGCCATCTTGGCACCGCCGACGCCGCCCGCCAGCAGGGTCACCTTGTGCTTCTGCGCGCTCATTCCGCCGCCTCCAGCGTGGTGCCGCGTTCCGGGAACATCTGCAGGAATTCCAGCGGGTTGCGGCCCTGACGGTCGACCAGCGGCGCCAGCTCCTCGGGGTCGTGATCGTCGTAGACGTCGCGGATTTCGTAGATCGTGTTGCGGCGCGCGGGTACCCGGCCCGCGGCGCGGATGATCTCGGCCAGCTCGCGCGCGGTGATCTCCTGCCCGTGAGCCGATCCGGCCGCGCGGGAGATGCTTTCGTTCATCAGCGTGCCGCCCAGGTCGTTCACGCCGCGCGACAGCATCTGCTGCGCCCGGGCCGCGCCCAGCTTGGTCCAGCTCACCTGGATATTGTCGATCCAGCCGTGCAGCATGATGCGCGCCACCGCATGCATCAGGTCCACCTCCAGCGCGGTGGGGCCGGGGCGCACCTTGTCGGGGTTCTGCGACCACAAGGGCGATTCCGTGTGCACGAAGGAGAGCGGCACCAGCTCGGTAAAGCCGCCGGTGTCCTTCTGGATGTCGCGCAAGAGCCGAATATGCGCGGCCCAATGCTCGGGCGCGTCGATATGGCCGTACATGATGGTGGCGGTCGTCGGGATGCCGACTTCATGCGCGGCGCGGATGATCTCCACCCATTTCTCGGCGCTCAGCTTGTTCTTGGTGAGCTGCATCCGCACTTCGGTATCGAGGATCTCCGCCGCGGTGCCGGGCATAGAGCCGAGGCCCGCCTCCTTCAGATCGGCGAGGAAGTCGTGGTAGGACATCTTGGTCTTCGATGCGCCATACCAGATCTCAAACGGAGAGAATGCGTGGATGTGCATGTCCGGCAGCGCCGCCTTGATGGCGCGGACGATGTCCCGGTAATAGGTGCCTTCCATCTTGGGGTGCAGCCCGCCCTGAATGCAGACCTCGGTCGCACCGCGGTCCCAGGCCTGCTGCGCGCGCTCGACGATCTGTTCAGGCTCCAGCCACTCGGCGTCCTTGTCCTCGCTGCGCTTGGCAAAACCGCAGAAACGGCAACCCATGTAGCAGATGTTGGTGAAGTTGATGTTACGGTTCACCACAAAGGTCACCTGGTCGCCATTGGCGCGGCGGCGCAGTTCGTCGGCCACGGCATAGACTGCCTCGGCATCAGCACCGGTGGTGCGGAACAGCTCGACGCCCTCGGCCTCGGAGACCTCGCCGCCTTCCAATGCCATTTCGAGGATGGCCCGGACGGGGGCGGCAGCGGCACCCACGGCAGCCGGGACCGTTGCGAATTTCTCGGCAGGTTGCTGAAGGGTCATGCTGTCTCTCCGATGTGGCGCTGATCGCGGGCGAGGCCGTTTTCCTGGGCCATGCCGGCCGCACGGGCCAGCACGCCGGGGTTGATGAAGCCGCTGTCCCCGGTCAGGTAGCGGGGGTAGACGGTGAGCCGCTCGCGCAGCTCGAACCCGGCCCCGGTGCAGGAGCTGGCGAGCGCCCGGATTTCCGGCCATTCGTGCTGCGGGTTGATGAAGTCTATGGTCACGGGCGAGATGCCGCCCCAGTCGTTGATGCCCGCTTCCAGGTAGGCGATGTGGCGGGCGCTGAGGTTCGGCGGCGCCTGCAGGCTGATTTCAGGCGCGAGGATGATCCGCGCCGCCGCGATGGTGCGCAGCATGTCCTCCAGTGCCGGTTCCGGGTGGTTCGCCATCTCGATGTCGGGCTTGCGCTGGAAGTTCTGGATGATCACTTCCTGGATGTGGCCGTAGCGGGCGTGGGCGTCGTTGATCGCGTGCAGCGCCTCGATCCGCTCGGCAAATGTCTCGCCGATGCCGATCAGCAGGCCGGTGGTGAAGGGCACCTGCTTCTGGCCCGCGCGCTCCAGCGTGCGCAGCCGCTGCAGCGGCACCTTGTCGGGGCAGGCATAATGCGGCTGGCCCTTGCGGGTCAGGCGGCGGCTCACGGTTTCCAGCATCATCCCCATCGAGGCGGAGACCGGGCGCAGCACGTCGATCTCGTCATCGGTGAGGGTGCCCGCGTTCACATGCGGCAGCAGGCTGGTCTCTGTCAGCACCAGCTCGCACATGTCGCGCAGGTAATCGGTGAGGCGGGAGTAGCCGAGGTGTTCCAGACCTTTACGGGCCTTCTCGTAACGCAGCTCCGGCTTCTCGCCGAGGCTGAACAGCAGCTCCTTGCAGCCCTCGCGTTCACCCTTCTGTGCCGTGGCCAGAACCTGCTCCGGCGTCATGATATTGGCCTCCGGCGAATCCGGATGCTTGACGAAGGTGCAGTAGCCGCAGGTGTCGCGGCACATGTTGGTCAGAGGCACGAAGGCCTTGCGCGAATAGGTGACCGTGCGGCCCCACTGGGCGTCGCGGATGCCGGCGGCGCGCTGCATCAGGGCGCGCAAATCACCGGTCTCCGCCCAGGCGGTGCCTGTGCTGAGCGATTGGGTGTTCATGGATTCCTCCCTGTCCTCCTCAGACTGTGAAGGAGGGCCTCTTCTGTCAAATATTTTTTTAGCTACAGGTCAAAAAAAATAGCGTGAAGGCCGTGAACGCTTACCTAGAATGCTGTTTTTAAACTGCTAAAAATCTAGTCCGACAAAATTATTGACTACTAAGTAAAACACTCGAATACTTTCCCTCAATCGACGCGGCCCGTCCTTCAGGGCGTGCTAGCGCAAAGGGAGGACATCAGAGTGCTTATTGGAACGCCACGGGAACTGGCGGCTGGAGAGGCGCGCGTTGCGATGACGCCGGACTCGGCGCGGCAGCTGCAGAAGCTGGGGTATACTTGCGCGATCGAGAGCGGGGCGGGGGCTGGGGCGGGGTTTTCCGATGCCGCTTACGAGGCCGCGGGCGTGGAGGTTG